>JBAXED010000088.1:0-17046 GCA_037140615.1 Prolixibacteraceae bacterium | reverse complement strand
TTCCGGATTCATATTATCTTACCTCCTGATTTAATGCGTTGTAATACAATTTACTTCCTGTGTTCAAATGTGGTTTTAATACATACACATTTTTTGTGCGGATGAATTTTGAAATGGCACTTTCCGGGTCATTCAGATCACCGGAAATTCGTGCTTTTGTCGGACAGTTGTCCATACAGGCAGGATTTAATCCTTTTTTAATCCGATGAAAGCACAGGGTGCATTTGTCGACCACATGTTTGTCCGGATGAAAATACCGACAGCCATAAGGGCATGCCTGGATACAATATTTACATCCGAGGCAATATTTTTCATCAACCAGAACGATACCCTCTTCTGTTTCGTAAGTTGCTCCTACCGGACAAACTTGCACGCAAGGAGATTTGGCACAATGGTTGCACATCTTTGGCACAAAGAAGGTTTTTTCAATCTCTTCAGCCGGAACTGTTGGCGTAAATCCATCGATTCCGCCATTGGGAGATACTACGTTGAGTGTACCATCTTTGCGGATGGTGTACTGCTCAACCCAGCTTCTGAAGAAGAAAGGTTCCTGGGGAACGTTGTTTTCTAACTTGCAGGTCTTGGCGCATGTGCCGCAGCCAATGCATTTTTCAATGTCAATGGCGATGCCATACCATGGACCCTTTGTATTGCGCTTGACGGCAGCATATAATACTGCGTTAAAGGAAGGTAGGGTGGAGGCGACCACCAGCGTTCCGGCAGCAACTCCGGCATTTTTGAAGAAATTTCTTCGGGATAAGCTCGTTTTTTTCTCTGTCATGGCTGATGGGGATTATGACACTTGATACAATTTTTTTCAGGATGGTGTTCTTTGATATTCACTTGCACAATAGCTTTCTCTGGCCTGGCCTGGTTGATGGAGTGGCATTTTCCACAAAATTCCTTTGTGTCAGGTCTAATCAGCTTCTCAGTTTTGGGACTTTCAATGTGCTTGTAAGCAGCACCATGACATCCTTCACAAGCTAGTTCGCTGTGATAACTTTCACTTTTCATGGTAACGATTGTGTCGTGGCAACTGACGCAACTTTTATTCCCTGTAAAATGAACCGGAAGTGCCGCAATTTCTGCCATAGAATTACCCCTGTAATGACCATATTGGCCAAATGATTCAGGAGTCAGCGCGTGTTTGAGGAGTAAAAACAGAGATACTATTACTACCCCCGTCAATAATAAACGTTTGAGATGTAAAGGCATACACTTAATATGATTTGGAAGTTTAGTTATATAACTTTTCAAATATATAAATATATAAATACAATCCAAATAAAGTGCTGGGGATTAAGGCTTAAGCGGAATGATTCTTAATAGAGAAGTGACTAAAGTGACTAAAGTGAACTAAAGTGACTAAAGTATTTAGGAATTTTTTAGCTTTGATAACAGTAAAAGTATCATGAAATACCCTTTAGAATATGGTCAAGTCAACCGAAATTGAATGCGTGGGTTTTGGCTTCGCCGATCTCTGATTCCATATGGCCATTAAAAAACAAATTATACCCCTGTAACGACTCTTACCCATTAACGTAAAAACGATTAGGTTAGAAAAAAAGATAGTATGAAATCTCTTGAACGATTATCCCTTGCAATACTTATGGTATTTGCATCTACTCTTGGCTTTTCCCAGGATAAGCATGTTGCGAAAATTTTCCGTCTGGAAACAAAGGATGGCAATGGCTATACAGGTGAAATTGTTGTCAGGGACTCGTCAAAAGTTCTTTTCAGATCTCAAAATATAGGTGACCTGACCATCATGCAAAAGGATATTAAATCACTTTTGGCAGTCGACAGTACCCAAATCAAAGGAGATAAATACTGGTTTAAAAATCCTCAGGCTACGCGATATTTCTTTTCACCGAATGGTTATGGTCTCAAAAAGGGAGAGGGTTATTACCAGAATATCTGGGTGTTGGTTAACTCTTTTGCCATTGGAATCAACGATTACATTTCGCTTGGGGGTGGCGTTCTTCCCACTTTCCTTTTTGCCGGCGCCCCAACGCCTGCCTGGATTACGGCAAAAGTATCCATTCCGGTTTCCAAGGATAAATTTAATTTGGGCGCAGGTGTTCTCACCGGAAGTGTCCTGGGTGAACCAAAAACAGGCTTTGGCATCCTTTATGGGTTGGCTACCGTTGGTTCACGAGACAAAAACTTTAGCATTGGTCTCGGATACGGTTTTTCTGGTCAGTCTATGTCGCAGTCACCCATGATTAATCTCTCAGGAATGTACAGAGTTGGATCCCGCAGTTACCTCCTTACGGAAAACTATTTTTTAGGCGGAGATTCGAATAGTGCCATGATTCTTATGTTCGGAGCCAGGCAGATCATCAAAAATGCCGGACTGGATTACGGACTGGTCATCCCTGCCGGCAATGATATTGGTAGTTTTATAGCTGTCCCTTGGCTGGGGATTACCATTCCAATTGGAAAGCGAAATTAGTGATCTGTGCAAGTTTCAGACCCTTAGCGATCCACGAAACCCTCTTGCAGAATAGTACGAATCTGCTCCGTTGTGGTACACGAAAACATGATCGTAGCGACAATCACAAAACAGAGCGCCTCCAAGTTTTCTAATCTCAGCAGGTGTCATTACCCAGCTCGATGTTTTTATGTCAAATTTTCCAAGTTTCTGAAGTTCCCGGTATTGTTCTTCAGTTAAAAGTTCAATACCCATAGCAGAAGCCATATCAAGTGCATTATTTTCAGGCTTAAATTCCTTCCTGGATTCCAGTGCTACGCGGTCGTAACAAAGACTCCTGCGCCCTTTCGGACTTTCCGCCGAGCAATCACAGAAAATGTATTCGCCGGTCGCAGTATCGAAACCAACAACATCCGGTTCACCTCCTGTTCTTTCCATTTCAAGGAGCGACCAAATTTTAATTCCGCCAGTCGGCGGATCCAGCCTCGCCATTACATTGGCCCATATAAGACCTATATGGCGATCCATATTTTTCTCAAAACGTCCTTTTAAAGTCAGGACCAGTTCTTCAAATTGTTCTGGTGTAAACTCTTTTTTATTTTCCATCGTCATCTTGTATTAATCTGATTTGCTTGCAAAGTCAGGCATTTGGCAAGATGCAAGTCATATTATTGTGATCTTCTGAATTCTATAAGCTCTTTTCCGCTGTCGCGGATTAATCCAATGGCCCATTTTGTGATGATTACTGAACTTATAATTCCGCTGATTGCATCAAGTGAATAAAGGTTATAGTACAGACCAACGGTCAAGGCAATTATTGCCGTTACGCTGGTCAGGCCATCTGCAATCACATGTAAATAGGCAGAACGGATATTATGATCGCCGTGTTCCTTTTTGTGATGTAAAACTATGGCGCTTAATACATTTACGATCAGTCCGGCTGCAGCTACAAAAATTGCTTCACTAAACCTTATTGTCATAGGATGGATAAATCTGTCAACAGATTGAATGACCATTACAATTGCGACAACCAGTAAAACGATCGCGCTTGTGAAACCGGAAAGAGCTAAAAGTTTTTCTTTCTTGAATGAAATTTTATCCGTCTGCGCATATTTACGTGCAACAACGTACGCAATCCAGGAGAGTCCCAGCGCAAAGGCATGTGAAGACATATGATAACCGTCGGCAAGAAGGGCCATGGAATTTGTCCAATAGCCAAAGAATATTTCCACAAACATTGTCACCGCTGTCAGTATGACGACAATGCGCGTCTTGCTCTCGTGAATGCCGCTATGGCTGTGTTTATGATTCTCTGTCATTGATTTTCAATTCTATAAAACATTGGATTATTGTATAGGAACTTAAAAATGATGATTATGTATTGGATTGTCAATTTCTCTTAACTGCTCAAATATAACAAAAACGTAACTGCCGAATATTATTTGCAAAAAGTGATTTCATATTGGAAAGGCCCCTTCTTCCTCTCCTCAAAATGCCTTATCTTTGCTGAAAGTAGCCTAATGAACGATTCAAACTCCCCTGTTTATCTCAGCAATCCCCAGCTCGATCTGGCATTTGACTTTATTCAGTATACCGGTCAAAACCTTTTCCTAACGGGGAAAGCAGGAACTGGCAAGACCACTTTTCTCAAAAATCTGAAGCTCAATTCACCCAAGCGAATGGTGGTTGTGGCCCCAACCGGAGTTGCCGCGATCAATGCCGGAGGAGTCACCATTCACTCCTTTTTTCAGATCTCTTTTGGGCCCCAGATTCCTTTGGATCCCAACCGGAATCAATTTCCGGTTAAAACAGCTGGCAGTGATGCGGCTGCCGGAATCAAGCGTTTCAGCAAAGAAAAGATTAACATCATCCGCAGCCTGGATTTGCTGGTGATCGATGAGATAAGCATGGTCAGGGCTGATGTACTCGACGCCATCGACGATGTCCTTCGTAGGTATCGTCTGCGCTATAAACCTTTTGGAGGCGTTCAGCTTCTGATGATCGGCGACTTGCAACAGCTGGCTCCGATCGTAAAAGACGACGAATGGGAGATCCTGAAGCAATATTACGATACTTCATTTTTCTTCAGTAGCCGCGCTTTAAAACAATCAACCTTCAAAGGCATTGAGCTGAAACATATTTTCCGGCAGAGTGATCAGCATTTTATTGATCTGCTCAATAAAGTTCGGGAAAACAGGATTGATTCGGATACCTTAAAGCTTCTGAATCAACGATACCAACCTGGGTTTAATCCGGACGAGAAAGAGGGATACATTACGCTGACCACACACAACTATCAGTCGCAGCAGATCAACAGTTCAAAGCTTGGAATGCTCAAGACTGCTGCGTCAAGATTCTCTGCTGATGTAAAAGGAGAGTTTCCTGAATATTCCTATCCCACTGATCCCGAACTCGAATTGAAGGTGGGAGCGCAGGTGATGTTTGTCAAGAACGATCTCTCCCCGGAAAAGCGATTCTTCAATGGGAAGATTGGTGAAATAGTAGACATGGACGATGACCAGATCGAAGTGCAGTGCCCCGGAGAGGAGTTTACGATCCTGGTTGGTAAGCTGGAGTGGGAAAACACCAAATACACACTTAATGAGGTTTCGCAGGAAATCGAAGAGGAAGTAATCGGAACCTTTAAACAATATCCGCTCAAGCTGGCATGGGCTATTACCATTCACAAGAGTCAGGGGCTCACATTTGACAAGGCGATCATCGATGCCAGGGCATCTTTCGCCCATGGTCAGGTATATGTTGCGCTAAGCCGCTGCAAGACTTTTGAAGGATTGGTTCTAAGTACGCCGATTGCCATTCATAGTGTTAAAAATGATTCGACAGTATTACAATTCAGCGAAGAGGTAGAGCAAAATCAACCCGGACAGGCCGAGCTGGAGCAGTCACGAAAAGAGTATCTTCAGCAGTTATTGAGTGAATTATTTGATTTTAAACCAACCCTGAGGCAGATCCAGTACCTTCAGCGTTTGTGGAGTGAGCATTCCGGTCAGTTGCTTGGATCATTGAATTTCGTGTTACGGGCCATGGTTGCGCCCTTGCAGAGTGAGATGATTGAAGTGGCCGGTCGTTTTGAGAATCAAGTCAGACAATTGGTTATCTCCGGACCTGATCCGGAAGGAAATGAACTGTTGCAGGAACGCATCAGAAAGGCAGCTGAGTTTTTCTACAACAGATTGGAGGAGTTGCTGGAGCAGCCCATGTCGGAGGCATCCGTGGAGACGGATAACAAAGCGGTGCGCAAAATTTTCAACGATGCAACGGACAAACTCCGCAAGGAGATACGAATGAAAAAAATCTGTCTCGAGCATTGTAAAACCGGATTTAATACCAAATCCTACCTGGAGACCAGATCAAAAGCTGCCATTGAGGTTGAAGAAAGTGTTCGAAGTAAAAAGAAAGGTGAGAGTCAGGTTGATTTTTCGGTGAACTCTGATTTTTATTCCCAGCTCAAACGCTGGCGTGTCGAAAAGGCAGAGCTGATGCAAGTGGAGGTTGCCCGCATTCTAGCCCAGAAAACGCTATTGGAAATTGTGCAGACTCTGCCGGTTACAGGCAAGGAACTGAAGGATGTTAAAGGGATGGGTGGCGTCCGCATGAAGCAATTTGGCAGGGAGATTCTTGAAATGATCCTGGCTTACCGGGGACAGAATGGGATGGAAATTCCGGCAGAAGCAGAGAAGGAGGCAGAAAGAGCCGGACTCGATTCAAGACAGCTCAGCTATGAATTTTTTAAGAATGGCCTCACCATTCCTGAAATTGCGCGTGGCAGACAGATGGCCGTTTCAACCATTGAATCTCATCTGTTGAGTTATGTGGCGAGCGGCGAAATCTCCATCGACCGCCTTGTCGATAAGCGGAAAGTGAAAGCAATCGAAGAGTGCATCGAACTCAACAACTTCAGGCAGTTAGGTGATCTGAAGGCCAAATTGGGTGATAAATACAGCTATGCAGAAATTAGATTTGTTCTGAAGCACCTTGAATTATCAAAGTAAATATAGCAGAAGGTGAATAGGTTTGAATAGGTTATCCTGATGTAATTGATATGCTCATTAAGTCGTTTTTCAAAAGCGGTACATGTTCCAAATGAGCAGGATTTTTTGAGAAATGGAATGCTTGTCTTCATCATGTTGTTTTTCTGCAAAAATTTGTAATTTGCACACTATTCAAACAAACTATTTGGCTGAATTTGGATGCTACCTTCCCCCTGATCCTTTTCAGTTCATTTTAATACCATACTATGAAGAAATACATCCTGGCATTCGATCAGGGCACGACCAGTTCACGTGCCATTGTTTTCGATCACGATGGATTACCGGTAGCTACAGCGCAAAAGGAATTTACACAAATCTATCCCAAGCCAGGCTGGGTAGAGCATGATCCGGATGAGATCTGGTCTACTCAGGCAGCAGTTGGTATGGAGGCCATTTTTAGAGCCGGAGTCAGTGTTCACCAGACGGTAGGGATTGGGATTACCAACCAGCGTGAGACAACGGTCGTCTGGGATAAGAAAACCGGGAGGCCCGTGTACAATGCCATCGTTTGGCAGGATCGACGCACTGCTGATTTTTGTGACAAGCTGAAAAAGGATGGACATAGTCAGATGATCATCAACAAAACCGGATTGATTCCTGATGCCTATTTCTCTGCCACCAAAATAAAATGGATCCTGGATAATGTGGTTGGTGCCCGCAAGAATGCTGTGAAAGGCCGTCTTGCATTTGGAACCATCGACAGTTGGCTGATCTGGAATCTTACACGTGGAAAATTACATGTCACCGATGTCTCCAATGCATCCCGGACTATGCTGTATAATATTCATACACTTGAGTGGGACAAAGAGCTACTAGATCTTTTCGATATCCCCGCTGCTATGCTTCCTGAAGTTAGATCTTCGAGTGAAGTATATGGCAAGACAGCAGATCCGTTTCCATCGCCAATTCCAATATCAGGAATTGCAGGAGATCAGCAGGCGGCTCTCTTCGGTCAGATGTGCATAGAGCCCGGTATGGTGAAAAATACCTATGGAACAGGTTGTTTCATGATGATGAACATCGGGGATAAACCCATTGAATCGAAAAGTCAACTGCTCACGACAATAGCCTGGAAAATAGGAAAAGAGGTTACCTATGCGCTCGAAGGAAGTATTTTTATTGGGGGAGCAGTGGTTCAATGGCTTCGCGACAGTCTGGGAGTCATCGTACAATCCAATGATGTTGAAAAGCTGGCAGCCAAAGTTAAAGACAGTGAAGGAGTCTATTTTGTGCCGGCCTTCGCCGGATTAGGCGCACCCTATTGGGATCAGCATGCACGGGGAATCATAACAGGGATTACTCGCGGATCCACTGACGCGCACATTGCCCGCGCTGCCATCGATAGCATTGCATACCAAACATATGACGTGTTGCTTGCCATGCAAAAAGATTCAGATGTCACCATCAGAGAGCTGAGGGTTGATGGAGGTGCTACCGTAAACAACGGATTACTGCAATTTCAGGCGGATCTGCTACAGTCCAAAGTGGTTCGCCCAAAGATCACGGAGACCACTGCATTGGGTGCAGCTTATCTGGCAGGATTGGCTGTTGGTTACTGGACTGATATTCATGATATCCGTAAGCAATGGCAACTCGACCGCACTTTCTCGCCGAAAATTCCGGCAAGCGAAACGACCAATCTCATAAAGGGATGGCACCGGGCCGTGAGGGCGGCGGTAGCCTGGGCGGCGGAGGAATGAGTACTTTTCTAATAAAAAAGCAAATTTAACTTTAGAACAATATGAACCCTTTCTTTGGAGAATTTTTCGGCACCGCCATCATCCTGCTTTTAGGAGGTGGAGTTTGCGCCAATGTGGCACTGGATAAAACCAACGGACACAAGAGTGGATGGATTGTCATCACTTTCGGATGGTCTATCGGAGTCTTTACCGGAGTATTGTTTGCAGCTCCGATCAGCGGGGCTCACCTAAATCCTGCCGTTACGCTGGCTTTGGTTTTGGCAGATAAATTCTCGGCATCGCTTATGCCAATGTATTTTGCTGCTCAATTGCTCGGTGCCATGTTTGGCGCCGGACTGGTATGGCTGGCTTACAAAAAACAATTCGACGCAACTGTTGATGGAGATACCAAACTAGGTGTTTTCTGCACAGCTCCAGCCATCAGAAGTTATTGGTACAATGTATTAACCGAACTGATCGGCACGCATATGCTCACCATGGCAGTGCTCTACATGGCAGTACCCGAAGTTGGTTTGGGAGCATTAAATGCACTTCCTGTGGCTTTAGTCGTTTTGGGTATTGGCCTTTCACTTGGCGGTCCGACGGGATATGCCATCAACCCGGCGCGTGATCTTGGACCTCGTATCATGCATTATTTTCTGCCCTTTCCCAACAAACGCGACAGCGATTGGAAATACGCCTGGGTACCCATTCTGGGGCCAATGTTGGGCGCAGCCTCGGCTGCGGCGTTGTTTTTGATACTTAGAAGTCTATAAAGAAGAAGTACTTCGAGTACTTGGAGTTTGGAGTACTTAAAGTTAAAGAACGGAGTCCCATAACTCTAAGTACTCTAAGTATTCTAAGTACTTATTTTAAAATCACCTCAATCACCGGAATCTCCATCGGCGGCTTCAATACCGGAAGCTGCAGATTCACAGACTGGCTATCTTCATCCTTCCCGGTACGGTACTTGACTTCAGAAGCATCGTGCAAGAACTGGATATATTTGATTTTGTCGGCCATGTTCTTCATCTTCAGGTTGCCCATCGGATAGGCAAGCAGGTGAATGTACAATCGCTTCGTATTGGCATTGTATGTTAGCAAAGTATTGGCAGGAGCCACGAACTCAGCAGGAGCTTCGGTGCATCCGTAAATTGAGCGGTTGTTGTATTTCATCCATTCACCCATGGCTTTTAAGCGATCCTGGGCACGGTAATCAAAAAGTCCGCGGGCGGTAGGACCAACATTCAACAACAAGTTGCCACCTTTCCCAACAGATTCGATCAATAGCTCCAGCAACTGGGCAGGATTCTTCCAGCTTGTCTCATCACGGTAGTAACCCCACGACCCAGAAAAGGTTTGGCAGGTTTCCCAGTAAACTTTCTGGCCATTGCGCTCCGGCCATTTCTCAACTTTGTACTGCTCGGGAGATTCAAAATCCCATCCGTAATCTTTGTCTTTCAGATCCAGCCGGTCGTCAACGATAATGTTGGGTTGAAGCTGGCGGACCATTTTAAGCAAGCCCTCAGAATCCCAATCATCCTTACCTTTGCCGTTTTTACCAGGGAAGGAGAAGTCGAACCAGATCACATCAATCTGACCGTAGTTGGTTAATAGTTCACGAACCTGATTTTTTAGGTATTCGCGGTATTTGGCCATGTCTTTGCCTTTGTTCAATCTGGCATAAGCCGAATCCGATTCCTGGCGTTGAGGATGTACCCTGTCGATGGTGTAATCCGGATGATGCCAGTCAATCAGCGAATAGTAAAAACCAACTCTTAGCCCTTCACCTCTTAGCGCTTCCACATATTCTTTGACAACATCCCTGCCAAATTTGGTATTGGTGGTCTTGTAATCCGTGAATTTGGAATCAAAATTACAGAACCCTTCATGGTGCTTTGCAGTTAGTACGACATATTTCATGCCTGCTTCTTTGGCCATGCGGGCCCACTCTTTTGGATTGTAGAGATCGGGATTGTACTCTTCAAAGTATTTCTGATATTGCTCATTGGTCATTTTTTCGTAGTTCTTCACCCATTCATGGCGGGCAGGCAGTGCATACAATCCCCAGTGGATGAACATGCCAAAACGGGCATCAGTCCACCAGGCCATCCGCTTGGATTTCTGTTCAGGAGTTTCTGTTTTGTAATTTGACTGTGCCATGTTTTGCAGTGCCAATGTCAGCAACAGAATTCCAATTAAGGTGATTTTCAGTGTTCTTTTCATTGAGTTTAATTTTTAATTTGTCAATCAGTAAATTTATTATCTGGTAAATATTTTTCCTAAAGCTAATTCAAAACTGGCAAAATTCCCAACGTGACTATTTCATGTGCCCTGATTTTAATCTTGATAGAGTTTCCCGATATAATTGGCTGTTCTTTAATATTGAGCGGCAATTCGATGATATTTAATCGTCTGGCATTTGCAACTTGAACCGGCACTTTCAATTGAACGGTCGTCTCTTTTCCCTCCATCTCCGCCAAACGTACGATGAGTTCCTTCTCCTCTTCTGCTTGCTTGATGCCGGAAAGTGTTACCGCCTTTGTATCTATAGAGAAGAATGAAGCCTCTTCTGGGCGGGTAGAATGCGTCTTTACCAAAGACAGCGACGGTGGTTCTGCTGCGTAAACAGGAACATTGAAGTCTTCTCCTTCAGCCAGAACACCTGATTTCCAATCGCCGGCGTGCGGAAAGAGCGAATAACTGATGTTGAATTTTCCAAGATTGGGATAGATATCCGGTTCACCACCAGAGCGCATCAAAGTGAGGCGGAGATCCCCTTTCACGAAGGAATGACCATATTTCGTTTTGTTCAGTAATGCAATGCCAACCTTGCCATCTGTTAAATCAACCCATTTTTGTGCAGGCATTTCTTGTCCGTCCGTTTTTTCAGGTTTCAGGCCATAAACATCTGTTTGTGACTTTAGCCAGGATGGCGCATCTTTCCCATTGATTTTCCCATCAACAGGTCTCTCCACTACGTCAAATGGTACCTGAGAGAAAAACTTCGGGTTGTCAAGTGCCAGCGGAAAAACGGCACGAAGCATGGGTGAATCTGTCGAGTCACTGCCGGTTTCCAGCCAATGAACCTCCATGTCGTAATCGATGCGTGGATAGGATCGGTAGATCATGGTCCGTTCGATGAACCTGGATTTCCCCCAACTTTTCACTGTCTCAACACATGCCCTAACCGGACCGTTTTCGACAACTTTTACGCTAACCACTTTGCTGACAACCTCCTGCCTGACAATTTTGTTGAGAGTCCAGGATTTCATTCCGCCTTTTTTGTCTTCGAGGTACATCCTGAGCTGGTTCAGCTGACCACCTTCCCGAACGAACTCCTTTTGGGTACGCTTGTCGAAAAGACTTACAATTCCTCCTGTTTTCAGATCAAATTTCACTGTAAAGAATTCAGTGTCGAATGTATTTTGACTGAAAGGGATGGGCTGGTTAAATTCGCCAGGCTTGCTCATATCGACGTAAAAAGTTTTGTACCCGCCGGCCGGCATCTCATCCACTACGAACTGAATTTTGGAGGTATATCCGGGAGGAGTCCATTTTCCCCAGACGATCTGCGCAGGATAGATTTTTCCTGCTGCATCGCGCACCATCACAGTAGGGACATTGCCCTGGCCTTTGTCAATAGGTTTGATGTTTTTTGAGCCATAGTAATTTCCCCAGTCGGCAATTTTGGCAGTCGCCGGTTCTTCATTTGAAAATACGCTGGCCTCTACAATCTTTTTACTGCCATACGGCTGAAGGTTATAGGCCACGATAGGCTGGCCCAAACCTGACTGAAACTTCACCTCATCGGCCATCTTGCGAAAGGCATTGTTGCGTAGCTCAGTACTTTTTCGTAACACTTCGCTGTAACGGGAAACTGCCTCTTTGTTGGCTTCGTTGATGGCAGATCCCGGCAGGATGTCGTGAAATTCATTGAAATTTACCGTATGCCACAGAGTTCGCAACTCATCTGCCGGATATTTGTCCCCATTGAGCCAACGCAGGGTATTGAAAAACTCACCTGCAAAAAGAGAATTTTCGCTGTTCCTGTTGCCCTCTTTGATGCCGGCCACACTGGTGTAGCATCCTTCGAAGATAAACTGCATCTCTCCACGGTGGGTGGGTCGACCGTCCATCTCGAGTGCCGACCGATTGAAGAAATCGCTCGCTGTTGCAAACTTGACGGCAGGATATCCGGGTGTCTTATCCAGCTGGTGAACCATGTTGATGTTGGCACGTGTCGGTCCGCCACCATGATCACCAACTCCCGTAATCTGAAGGATCCTGCGTTTTTCTGGAGAGAATTTTTGAATATCCCCCTTCATCTCATTTTTTATATCACCATTGTAGCCTTCATTGCCGTAACACAACACCCTCGAAGAGTCGGGTGCCACCCACCAAAAAGTACCCACATAGGGTTTGCATCTGTGAAAATAGTAAGAATCGCAACCTGCAAGTCTAAGGATTTGAGGCATCTGTGAAATGTGGCCAAAATTATCAGGCAGCCAGCCCACTTTGGCCATCTTGCCAAGTTTTTGTTGGAAATAGCGCTGCCCGAGCAGAAAGGAGCGAGTGATTGCCTCGCCAGAGGAGAGGTTCATGTCTCCTTCTGTCCACATGCCACCGACCGGTTCGAGCCGGCCCTCTTTGACATATTTTCTGATTTCCGCCAGCAATGGAGGATCGACCATTTCGACAAAATTGTAAACAGATGCCTGACTCTGTACCATGGTGTAATCCGGGAATTCCTTCATGAAGGCTACAACCTGGCGGAGGTTGTCGTTGCACATCTGCATGGTTTCAGAGTATGTCCAGAGCCAGTTCATGTCCATGTGTGCATGTCCCACCACCTGGATGGTGTCTTTCTTCTGGGCTGAAATAGGCGAATGGTTAGCAAGGATTAGTGATGTAATGAGCAGTATTGTTATCTTCTTCATAGGTGTATTTTTTAGAAACTAAGAAACTGATTAGATTTTGTGGCAGATAATTATTCAACTTTAATAAACTCAAGTTCTTTTTGAATTTTTCTGAACTTTAAGCCATAGTTATTGAGCAAATTCTCTTCCATTTCAGGAAAAGTGAGCTTTCGGTTTATTTCAAATTGATACAAGCGATTTGAATCGTTACTTGCTATAAAAATAGTATTGTATTTATAATCCAGAGACCTACTTAGTTGACGTAAACTCATGTTCATTTTTGTATTGGTTGAATCGGCCATTGTGCCTTTTTTTGTTAGCGTATCTGAAACATATGGTTCTAAAACCTCTTTCATTTTAAATTGCCTTTTGATTTTCAGGGATAAAGCTTTCTCAATATGATCAATTACAATCTTTCTTGCAGAATCAGTGAGGTGTTTTGTTGCAGTGGAATTGAAATAAATGTCAACATACAATCCTCTGTAATTGCTAATTAGTATATATTTTTCAGGTTTTCCTTCCAATACTTTTAATGCTTCAGAAAGCCTGTAGTTTTTAAATTCTATATTACCAGGTACAATTTGAAATGTATTATCTTGACTGTATTTTGGTTTGGGAACAACTTTTATTGAAACGGAATAGGAATCATCCTTGAAATAGTAATCTGATATAGAATTGATAGATAGAAAAGCAATACCTATAAATATCAAGTTATTGAGAGCATGGTAAATAATGCTCCAGACCAGGCCAAATTTTATTCTTATAAATCCAAGAATAAAACCGACAAATAGCTGATTTATGGTCAGAAATGGCATCCAACCCAAAAGATCTTTGTATCCCTCAAAATTGGTTATGTGCACAAGACCAAATGAGATTGTCATTAAATAAAAGAAGTACCGAAATACAATTGGTCGGAAATGTTGAATCAGACCATCAAAACGTTCTTTGGGTACCAGTCTTGTCAAGGAAATCATCCAGATTATTAGTCGAAACAGGTAGTTGTATTTAAACCTGAGTGGTAATCTGAAAATAAATTCTTCGAGGACAGGAGCGGCAATTACTACTGCTACGAATAGTTGAATCGGCGTGAGATCGAAAAGTAAATCCGTTATTTTATTGGATCCAATTTCCATCAGACCAATTGATTTTAACAGATTAAAGATTACCAGAAAAAGGGATAAAACACAAAGTTCCAGGGAAAATAAGATAAGCAGCGATTTCAATTTAGTACCGAGGGAAGCATTAAAATTATTTTCCTCTTTGGGCTTTTTAATAAAATCAATGAAACTATCCAGCGTAATACCATAAAAGCTTTTCATACTTTTCTATGTATTGATTAAGTTTTGAGTGTATAAATTATCGTCAGCTTGTCAAATATTAATTTGAAACTATTCTTCCAACAAATTCACCTCCTTGATACCTCCCGATTTAGCATTGAAACGCAGAGTTTTGATTTCATAGGGTCGGAAATTGCCACTCCATTTCTTCTTCGCAAAACCAAGATCCAGATTAGCAGTAACCGCCTTTCCATTGGTTTCTACGCAGCGCAGTATGAGGTCTTCGCCGACTTCCGACTGCTTAACCGCTGAGACTATAATATTTTGTGCATCCACCGCCAGGAAGGAGCCTGATTTTGGCATCGATCCCCTGTGGATTCCCTGGTAGATTGGAATGGAAGGCGCCATAAACTCCTCGGCTATTCTCACCATGTTGCTGTGCTGCCAGTTTCCAACGTGCGGCACAAGTAGCAGTCGGAAAGTCTGGATTCCCTGATCCTGCCAGAGGTGTTCCGCTTTCATGTCAAGCACTTTTGGATTGTGATGTGCGTATACCGCCGACCGGGCCACCGAAATGCGAAGATCGCTTCCGGCAATACTGTAACCATATTTTGCATCGTTGAAGACCGATAATCCGTAGTTGACCGAACCTCGTTTACCGGTGACATCAATCCACCGCTGACCAGGATCTTCATCTCCATTGGTCGCGCGAACAATTGTTCCATAAGACGTTTCATAAGTTGCTGCCGGGGATTCCACCTCGACCGGGAAGGAGAATTTGACCATTTTCAGGTGCTCGTGCCAGTCGAGGGTGACAGCTGCCTCCGGATTTTTGGAATCTGCATAGAGAATCCAGTCGATCGTCAGCGTTGAGCTGCCATAGGTGGCTACAGAACGAATTTTTCCACGCAATGGTCCTTCTTCAAGAACTTTAATCGTGGCATTGCCAAAAGCGCCAATCTCCTTGTTGAAGGTTTTGATGTCGTGACTCCAGGTGTCACTCGGGTCATCGATGATGATAGCCTTGCATCCGGTATCACCACCCGAAAACAGCTCTTTCCCGGTTACTTTGTCGAATATACCGATGGTGCCGTTATACGAGATTCTAACCTTGATCAGGTCATTCTCCAAAGTACTCTCAGTGACTTTCACAACGCTTTTTGGGGCAGGATTCTCAGCATCCCATAGGCGGATCTGTCTGTATCCCATTGGCGGAACATTCATGCCAACCACCAATTTTTTCCTGCTCCCGGCTTCAGAAGAGCCTGCTGTCCATTGGTGGGGTAGGGCATTCCCGGTCTCATCATCCACTCTGGAGGACTTATGACTGCTGTTCCAGTTGAAGTCGTACTCCACTTTGCCATTAACTTCCCAGGCATGAGGATTGAAAACCAGCAAATATTGCGAATCCGGATCTTCGGTAGCCACCTGCCATTCCAGTTTCTGCACACCCATAAAAGTGGCCTGGTGAGCTACGTCCTGAGCATACCCGAATCCCTCACGTGCACTCTGGGAATGGTCGAAGAGGGAAGATCCTGCCAGACTATCGTGAAACTGCAAAAAGAGCACCTTGTGCCAGGCAGCAGTAAGTTCTTGTTTCGGGTAGTGTGCGCCCCAGGCAACAGAACCGATGGCGGCAACTTTCTCGGCAGTTACCAGAGCAGATTCCGACTGTCGGTTGCCTTTTTTAATCTCAGATTCAGCAGTATAACACCCAACGGCATGGTGCTGAAGGTCATCTTTGATCGTTGGCAGATTGAGGCTTTTATCCGCATGTGCTTCCTTAAAATAGGTTTCAGGTGTACTGTAAACCACCGTAGGAGCACCTTTTTCAACTTTCAATTCGTTGATAGAGCTGATGTTAATTTTTGTTGCCCCGCCGCCATGATCACCGGCGCCGTAATAAGCCATAAAGCTTTTCATGGGCTGATTGCCATATTGCGCCACCAGATTTTCGACCCTGGTACGGACCGATCCACTGTCATTGTAACCAAACTGAATACGGTAAGTCAACACTTTGGTCCCATCGGTGCCTTCCCACCAGAACAGGTCGGAGGGTATTGTTTTTTCACGGATACCCGGACGCATGAAGATATAGTTTTCCATCCCCTGCAATTTTATGATCTGTGGCAGGTTACCGGTGTGTCCGAATGAATCGGGATTGTAGGCTACCGTGGAGCGATGACCGAGTAGTTTTTGCAAGGTGAGCTGACCATAGAGTCCTTGTCTGACCATGGCTTCGCCGGATGGGATATTCATGTCGGGCTCGACCCACCATCCGCCAACGGCGCTCCAGCGGCCCTCCTCGACCCGTTTGCGGATCTCCTTGAGCATGTTTGGATCATTCTCAGCCACCCATTGGTAAAACTGAGCCGAGCTGGCGGTAAATTTGAAATCTGGCGTCTCTTTCATGCGGTCGAGGGCAGACTGAAATGTACTGTGCACGACGGATATTCCTTCCGACCAGCTCCAAAGCCATACCGGATCAATGTGCGCCTGACCGATCATGTGTATTTTAAACTTAGTGGCGTCTTCCGTCCAGGCAGTGCCTGATCTAAGTGTATTGGAAAACAGATTTGTTGCCGGTGCCAGTGCCAGCAAAGCAGTGCCAGATGCAGCTCCTCTGAGAAAGTTTCTGCGCGAAAGTTGTGTTTTAGTTTTGTGGTTTTGCATTTTTAGTAGTTA
>JBAXED010000087.1:0-17050 GCA_037140615.1 Prolixibacteraceae bacterium | reverse complement strand
ACGTGTTGAAAGGATCTCTTCATTTTCGTGCGCTGGTTGAAGAAACTTTTTCTTACTAAGCGTTTCAATCAGGAGCATATGGTTCTCTTCGAACTTTTGTTGAAGTCTTTCCAGTTCGCGGGGTGAAATTCTCATTTTGCCCGTCAGTTTGCTCTTGGAAGGATCATCTGCAGATAGCCAGAATTTATGGTAAGAGGTATATTCAAAGCTTTCAAGTTTGTCCGGATCATTTTCATCTGCATGGTCCAAAACGGATTGAATGATCCGGTATGCCGGGTCTTTACGCGGATGAACTTCTATGGTACTTAATAAAATATCGTCCGGATAAAGGCTGACAAGCCATTCATGGTCTTTGGTTTTATTTACCGGGAGAGTTATAGATTTGAACCCGATATAACTGAACTGAATCTGTCTAACGCTATCCGGTAGAGTAAATTTTCCGTCAATATTACTGGTTGTGCCATTGTTGCCGCCATCGAACCTCAAATAGACAAAGGGCAGCGGAGATAGATCCGAAGCATTGACCACCTTTCCGGTGATAAGCACTTTTTGGGCTGAAGTAGTGAAACAGATGAGAAGGGTTAAAAGCAGGACAGGAAAAAATACTTGCCAACTATTCTTCGTTCTCCTGTAGCTCATTTAAAGACTGGATTAATTGATCGCGGTACTTGCCGAATAAGAGGTTAAATCCTTTGTGAAAGATATAGAATATCGAACCAATTAACAAACAAAGGAGGACCAGCATGGAGAGTACGACAATTACGATGGCCATTGCAGAGGGATTTCCATTCCCCTGAATCGACTCAAAGCCCTTGGAGGCGCCAACAAGAAAACCCAGGCCAATGCCGGACATGAGGATGATGACTGCCAGATAAAACTCTTTTTTGAAGGTATCCAAAAGTTTCAGCACTTTTTGAATGGCACCTTTGAGGTCCTGATTGGCAAGCGTTTGCAGTTGCAATCTCCGATATCGGATGATGAAAAGCAAGATGGTCAGCATCAAAATAATATTCACAAGCCACTCAAGCAAATTGATCCAAAGGGGAACCTCAAGGTCTGCCTTTAAATTGGCAGGGAAGAGAAGATCTATTGGTAGAAACTGGTCTGCCAGGGTAAATAAGAAGAACAGTACCAGAAACCATATCCCAAATTTTGCACTACGGTCCAACCGGGATAGAATACCCGTACTTCTTTTCTTTAAAAGTACATTGATAGAGGTGGCATCCAGGTCTTTTCGCTGGATATTATCTGAGGTGGCTTGTTGCCATGCTTTTTTAAATTCGTTCAATTCCATCTAGTTACGCTCTCTGCTTTTAACGAAGTACTCCAGTTTCTTCTTGATTCTGTTCATCTTAACTCTTACATAGTTTTGAGAAATACCCGTGATTTCAGAAATTTCTTCGTAAGGCTTGTCTTCAAGATAGAGTAATATGATTGATTTTTCTATACCTGTCAGTTCATTAATGGCTTCGTGGAGTAGATTCAAATGCTCCTCTTTTTCATAATCGTATCCTTCATCTTCCAGAAGATAGAGCTCTTTCCCAATTTCACTCTTTCTTCTGTTTTTTGCATCTTTCTTAAAATTGGTGATTGCTGTATTGATTGCAACACGATACATCCAGGTCGAGAATTTTGATTGCTCTCTGAATTTGTCGTATGATTTCCAAAGTTGAATCACAATCTCCTGGAAAAGATCTTTGCGATCATCCTCATTGTCACAATATATTCTAGTGACCTTGTGGATGATCCCCTGATTTTGGGTGATATTTCGCAAAAAATCTTCTTTCACAGTTATTAATAAGTCTCCCGGAGAGGGGGAAAATTACATGATTGAAAATATTTCTAGTTGGAGCTCATCTTGAGCATGTTGACTTCGTCTTGTGTCAGGAAACGCCATTTTCCGCGAGGTAGATTTTTCTTCGTTAATCCGCAGAAATAGACCCTGTCGAGTTTCACAACCTTGTATCCGAGGTGTTCAAAGATCCGGCGTACAATTTTATTCTTTCCGGAATGTATCTCAATTCCAACTTGCTTCTTGTCTTCTTCGTCTGCATAACTGACCGAATCGGCGGCTACAAATCCATCTTCCAGCGTTACACCATTGATGATTTCGTCGAGATGTGATTTGGTAACCTTCTGATCCAGATGGACATGATAGATTTTTTTCCGGTTGTATTTGGGGTGTGTCAGCCTTTTGGTAAGATCACCATCGTTTGTGAAAAGCAAAAGTCCGGTGGTACTTTTATCGAGGCGGCCAACTGGATAAATTCGCTCGTAGCAGGCATGCTGCACTAGGTCCATCACTGTTTTATCGGCATGGGGATCTTCTACGGTAGTGACAAATCCCTTTGGTTTATTGAGTAATACATAGACTTTCTTCTCGATCGACAGAAGTTTCCCATTGAAACTGACCGAGTCGCCTGGCTGGACTTTATGGCCCATCTCTGAAACAATTTCGCCGTTCACTGTCACGCATCCTGTAGCAATGTAAGTGTCTGCCTCACGCCTGGAGCACATGCCGGAGTTGGCGATGAAACGGTTCAAGCGGATGGTTCCGTCGTTTTTAGGTGCTCTTGTGAGGGGTTTTCTTTTCTCCCGGTCGAGGCTCTCGATCACATTGCGCTTACCTAATTTGCCTCTGAGAACTTTGCCCTTTGGACTAACAAAACTATCGGTTTCTGTCTCTTCAAAACGTTTTGCAACCGGTTTGTTGATGACATTCCGGCGAAAAATATCAGATGTTCTTTCCTTAAAAACTCTTTTGGGTGCGGTATCCAATTTTTTGGATGCTTCAGGCCGTGATTTGCCAATCCTTTTCCCTGGTGAGGCTAGTGTTGGGATGTCAATTTTCTTTCTGGCTTTGACCACCTCTTCGGGATATGCGGTTCCGGTTCTGATCACCTTATTTGACCTTCCGGTCGTTCCGGAACCCTCTTCTTTTTTTATACGGGGTCTGCTCCCCGGACTACGTTTCTCGACGGTACGCTTTGAAGTGCGCTCCTGTCCTCTTTCTCGCTTCATGGTATTCAACTAATTATACAATTCCGCTGCAAATTTCGCAAAAAAAATGGATAAAAAACAGGAACCCAATTCAATGCCTGATAATACTTTGTAAAACGACTATATTTTAACAATTTTGTACACCTAAAACCAGAAACGATGAGTCTGATAAAATCAATTTCAGGAATAAGAGGAACGATAGGTGGTATGCCCGGCGAAGGATTGACCCCGCTCGATGTAGTGAAATTTACAGCAGCCTATGCAGCCTGGGCAATAGGGCAGCATGCTGGTGGTCAAAAACTTAAGATTGTTGTCGGCCGTGATGCCCGAATTTCCGGATCCATGGTCAACAGTCTGGTTACTGGCACCTTAACTGGAATGGGATTGGATGTAACAGACATCGGACTGGCAACCACACCAACCACCGAGCTGGCCGTTTTGGCAGAGAAAGCCCAGGGTGGTATCATTCTGACGGCCAGCCACAACCCAAAACAGTGGAATGCGCTTAAGTTGTTAAACAATGCCGGTGAGTTTGTCAACGATGCGGAGGGTCAGAAAATTCTGGCACTTGCTGAGGCCAATGAGTTTAATTTTGCCACTGTGGAGAATTTGGGCCAGATTAGCTATGCCGACTATGCCGAATACCATATTCTGGCAGTATTGGCATTGAAGCTGGTAGATGTTGAGGCCATCCGCAAAGCCAATTTCTGCGTGGCCATTGATGCCGTCAATTCCGTTGGAGGTTTGGTGGTTCCTCACCTTTTGAAGGCACTTGGCGTTTCGAAGGTAATCGAGATCAACTGTGACCCTACCGGGGATTTCGCCCATCAGCCTGAGCCGCTGCCTGAAAATCTGGTAGAGACCGCCTCTGAGATGCTAAAACATGGTGCGGACCTTTGCTTTGTGGTCGATCCCGATGTCGACAGGCTCGCCATCATCAGCGAGGATGCTTCAATGTTTAATGAGGAGTACACGCTCGTAGCAGTGGCCGATTATATTCTGGCCAATACACCTGGAAATACGGTTTCGAATCTCTCTTCATCCAGGGCTTTGCTGGATATATCAGAAAAGTACGGTGTTAAATATACACCTTCAGCCGTAGGCGAAGTTAACGTAACAAAAGCAATGAAGGAGACGAATGCCGTCATTGGAGGCGAAGGCAATGGCGGAATCATCTATCCTGAAAGCCATTACGGCAGGGATGCTTTGGTTGGAATTGGCCTGTTTTTGACCCATCTGGCCAAAAGCGGACTGAAATGTTCTGAGCTACGGGCACAATATCCTTCGTATTTCATGGCCAAGAAAAAGATCGAGCTTCAACCCGGGATAGACCTCGGATCTGTGTTGTTAAAAATCAAAGAGCTCTATAGTCAGGAAAAGATCACGGACGTGGATGGTATCCGGATTGATTTTGACCGGGAGTGGGTACATTTACGCAAATCCAATACGGAGCCGATCATCCGTATTTATTCGGAGAGTAGTACTATGGAAAATGCTAATGCATTGGCCAACAACATCATCGGAGATGTTAAAAGATTAATTAATTAATTTTTCGTTAATCCTCGGTAGAAAATCACACCGTATTGATATTCTGATATATTTTTGCAATCAATTTTTATTCAGGAATTTTTTTTAAACAGGCAGAGACAAATTAACAATTAAAACTAAAATACATGAAAGTTACAGTTGTAGGAGCAGGGAATGTAGGTGCCACATGCGCAGACGTGCTGGCATCTCGCGAAATTGTAAATGAAGTGATTCTTCTGGACATCAAAGAAGGAATTGCCGAAGGAAAAGCACTCGATATCTGGCAAAAAGCCCCGATCAACAGTTATGATACCAAAACCATTGGTGTCACAAACGATTATTCCAAGACAGCCAATTCTGATGTGGTCGTGATTACCTCCGGACTTCCCCGTAAACCGGGAATGACCAGAGACGATCTTATTCAGGTCAATGCAGGAATCGTGAAATCTGTTACAGAAAGCATCGTAAAATATTCGCCCAATACCATTCTGGTAATTGTCTCAAATCCGCTGGATGTGATGACCTACCAGGCCCATGTTACTTCAGGATTCCCACGTGAGCGCGTCCTTGGCATGGCAGGCATCCTGGACACAGCCCGCTACCGCGCTTTCCTCTCTGATGAGTTGAACATTTCTCAGAAGGAGATTACTGCGATGTTACTCGGCGGACATGGAGACACCATGGTTCCACTGACACGCTACACCACCGTTGGCGGTATCCCTGTTACGGAACTGGTTTCGGAAGAGCGGCTTGAGGCCATTGTTCAGCGCACCAAAGTGGGTGGCGGCGAACTGGTTAAACTGATGGGCACTTCAGCCTGGTATGCACCTGGTGCTGCTGCAGCCCAAATGGTGGAAGCTATTGTAAAAGACCAGCGCAGGATTTTCCCGGTTTGCATTCAGCTGAAAGGGGAGTATGGTATTGACAATTGTTACCTTGGCGTTCCTGTCGTACTGGGCAAAAACGGTATCGAAAAGATCTTTGAACTGCAGCTCAACGAGAAAGAGGCAGCCATGATGAAAGAAAGTGAAGGACACGTTAGGGAAGTGATGACGGTGCTTGATGATCTCAACAAATAACGAAGACAGAAGAGTGAAGAACGAAGAGGGAAGAGGGAAGAGTGAAGGCACTCCTCGCTCTTCCCTCTTCTCTCTTCATTTAACCTCTAACATGAAAAATTCGCGAAATATCCCCCTGGAGGTGGTGCTGCTCGAAGAAGATACCATCCACTTACTGGTTGAGGCCATTGCCGACGGACTCGAAAACCATTGGTGGGTCGTTGATACAGGGGCATCCAAGAGTGTGGTAGACAGGGAAGTAGCGATCCATTTTGTTGGGGAGGAATCCGCAGGTGCGATGGCCACCGGATTGGGACAGGAGATGGTGGAGACCTCAACAGGCTTTCTTAACCACCTGATTTTAGGCGGATACAGGTTCGAGCCACTGCAGGTCGCAATCGTTGATCTGCATCATATCAATGACGAATATTCCAAATATTCGAACAAAAGAATCGCCGGATTGCTCGGCAGTGATTTTTTTTATCGGGAGAAAGCCGTCATTGATTTTGACAGCAAGCAGATACGGCTATAAGTTGACTTTTCGGGTTGACCAACTATTTAATATCAAAAAAATAAATATCTTTGCGCACTAGTTTTTTTAAGGATTAGGAAGTCAACAAAGATTAGAAAATAAATAACCGAATTTCCAATGCAGAATAAAGGATTGATCAGGCTCATCGCCATTTTGATAGGATTGGTTTGTGTGTATCAGCTTTACTTTACTTATAAAGCTGTAACCGTTGAAAACGATGCCGCAGCCTTTGGTGTTCGCAAGGCCAAAACAGAGAAACCGGGTGCCACGCAGGTTGAATCTGAGCAAATTGCCAAAACTTACGAAACACGTTATCTCGATTCAATTGCCAACCAACCGGTTTACAATTTTATTGGGTTGAGAAAGTACACCTTCAAGGAGGTCAAAGAGTTCCAGTTGCCACTGGGCCTTGACTTAAAAGGCGGTATGAACGTCACGCTTGAGGTATCTGTCGTAGACCTTATTCATGCCCTTTCGGGATACAGCACTGATCCAACATTTAATGCTGCGATACGTCTGGCACAGCAAAAGCAAAAAACCAGTCAGGATGATTTCGTTACCCTGTTCGGAAAATCTTTTGAGCAAATTGATCCCAATGCAAAGCTGGCAGCGATCTTCAATACCCTTGATTTAAGGGACAAGGTAAGTTATAACTCTACCAATTCGCAGGTTCTTTCTGTTATCAGAAAAGAGACCGATGCTGCCATCGACAACTCTTTCCAGATCCTCAGAACCCGTATCGACCGTTTTGGCGTGGCGCAACCAAATATCCAGCAACTTCAGACCAAGGGACGTATCCTTGTCGAACTTCCTGGTATCAAAGATGTCAAGCGAGTTCGTAAACTCCTTCAGGGTACTGCTAACCTCGAATTCTGGGAAACCTACGAAAACAGTGAAGTTTATTCTTATCTGTTAGAGGCCAACAAAAGATTGCGTGAGGTAAAGGCTGCGCAAGCATCTATGGCAACTTCAGCAGCGGTTGCAGCGACTCCGACAGCAGCAAAAGACACAACAAAATCTGGCAATAGTCTCGTTAGTGAACTCAAGAAACAGGAAAAAGATTCTTTAGCCGCAGGTTCAACAGAAGACATTGCAAAGAATTTCCCGCTTTTCTCAGTACTTACTCCCAACACTTCACGTGATGGTCAAATTGCCAGGGGTCCTGTGGTAGGTTATTCTCATGTAAAAGATACAGCTCAGGTAAACACATACCTGAAGATGCAACAAATCAAATCTGTTTTCCCAAGGACATTGATCTTCAGATGGTCGGCCAAAGCCACAGCCGCTGATGGAAATTTCTACCAGTTGCTTGCCATCAAAGTTTCCAGCCGGGATGGCCGCGCTCCGTTAGATGGTGGCGCAGTGACAGAAGCCCGTCAGGATTTTGGCCAGAACAAGTCTTCCAGTGTGGTGGACATGACCATGAATGCTGAAGGAGCAAAAGTATGGCAACGGATGACCCGTGAAAATGTAGGCAAGAGTGTTGCCGTCGTTTTGGACGATTACGTTCAATCATTTCCGACTGTTCAGGGTGAGATTCCTAACGGACGTACAGAAATTTCAGGTCAATTTACCGTTGACGAAGCGAAGGACTTAGCCAACATGTTAAAATCGGGTAAGATGCCTGCACCTGCACGCATCGTACAGGAAGAGATCGTGGGTCCAACGCTTGGTAAAGAATCAATCGAGAGTGGTATGTACTCCTTCCTGATTGCGTTTTTGCTTGTCCTTAGTTACATGTTATTCTTCTATAGTAGAAAGGCAGGACTGGCCGCCAACGTTGCTTTGCTTGTCAACCTTTTCTTCCTGATAGGTATTCTCGCATCTCTTGGAGCCGTGCTTACCTTGCCGGGTATTGCAGGGATCGTCCTTACGATGGGTATGGCGGTCGACGCGAACGTGTTGATCAACGAACGTATTGAGGAGGAGGTCAGGGCCGGTAAAGGCTTGAGACTTGCCATCAAAGACGGTTACAACAACGCTTATTCAGCCATTATAGACGGTCAGGTGACAACGCTTTTAACAGGTATTGTATTGTATGTTTTTGGTTCAGGTCCGATCAAAGGATTTGCCACTACCCTGATTATCGGTATCATCACATCTCTGTTCACATCCATCTTTATCTCCCGTTTCATTCTGGAGCGTTGGCTGGATACCAACAAAAAGATCACTTTTGTTTCCAAAATATCTGGAGAATGGTTGCGTCATGTCAATATGCCGTTCATCCAAAGAAGAAAAATATTCTATGTTGTTTCCGGTATCCTGGTAAGTATTGCTATTCTTTCTGTTGTAATCAAAGGAATGAACTACTCCATCGACTTCAAGGGAGGCCGTACTTATGTGGTGCGCCTGAACAAAGATGTGATGGTCGAAGAAGTAGCCAAACAATTGGCCTCAGAATTTGTGAATACACCTGAGGTAAAGACGTTCGGTGCAAACAATCAGATTCGTATTACTACGGATTTCCGTATTGCAGAGACTTCAGAAGCTGTCGATAATGAAGTGGAAGCGAAACTTTACAATGGAATGAAACCTTATCTAGGTGCTGATGTAACCTTGGATAAGTTCCTTACCGACTATAAAATGAGTTCACAGAAGGTGGGTCCAACCATTTCTGACGATATCAAGAAGGATGCTGTATTGTCGGTTTTCTTTGCTTTGATGATCATTTTCCTTTACATAGCCGTCCGGTTCAGAAACTGGCAGTTTGGTTTGGGAGGACTTGTTTCATTGGCCCATGACGTGATTATTGTCATTGGATTGTATTCATTGCTGGACGGATGGCTATCCTTCTCACTCGCCGTGGATATGTCATTTATTGCTGCGGTTCTGACCATCATCGGATACTCTATTAATGACACTGTGATTGTATTTGACCGTATCCGTGAGTACACCCATCTGCATCCAAAGCAAGATCCTGAGAAAACATACAACGATGCCATGAACAGCACTCTGCGTCGTACATTCAGTACTTCGCTGACAGTTTTGGTTGTATTGTTTGCTATCTTCCTCTTTGGCGGAATCGCCATCAAAGGATTTGTTTTCGCGTTGTTGTTCGGTATCCTTTTTGGAACCTACTCCTCAGTTTTCGTTGCAACTCCGATTGCTTATGATACTCTGATGATGAGACAGAAAAAACTGGACGCAAAAAAATAATTTTATCTTGTCGATAATAAAAAGCCCGAAATCATCATTTCGGGTTTTTTATTGCGCTAAAATGCCGGAAGAGGAATCATTTTTCAGAGGAATGTTATCTTTGCAAAAAAGTGTATTCTTATGTCACATCCTTTGCTTTTTTTTAGTGGTGGAGAAATCCTTGTCATCGTATTTTTTGTTCTGATACTATTCGGAGCAGATGCCATTCCCGGTGTTGCCAGAACAATTGGAAAATTGTATGGTGAGTTTCACAAAGCGACCGACGATATCAAACGGGAAATTACTGACCATACCTCAGATATTAAGAATGAAATTACCAACATCAAAGATAACGTTGCGAAGAAGAGTGGTGATTTTACGCGTAAGATCGACGACGAGCTGAAGTAAGAAGTTTGGAGTACTTCAAGTACTTAGAATACTTAGAGTTCAGAGTGAGAAGAGAGGACGACTGGGACGAGTGGACGAATGCTGGGGTAGGAAATGCTCCGGTCACCGAGCATAGTCGAGGCGTAGCAGTCCGATCAGACACGGAAAGTACAGAATTAATTCCCTGAATATCAATTAATATTATGCTTGAGGCCAGCCTGATAACGAAGTCGTACGGAAATCTACCTGTGCTTAAGGGTGTTTCACTGAAGGTTGAGGAGCACGAAATTGTATCAGTCGTGGGGGCAAGCGGTGCTGGAAAGACGACCCTGCTTCAGATATTGGGGTCATTGCTTTTGCCCGACTCCGGAAAAGTGTTGATACGGGGTAACGATCTGTTTTCGTTGGGGGAGAAAGAACTTTCACGCTTTCGGAACAAAGAAATCGGCTTCGTCTTTCAGTTTCACCACCTTCTGCCTGAATTTACCGCCTTTGAAAATGTTTGCATTCCGGGTTTCATTGCCGGAACAAAAAAATCTACTGTCGAAAAGAGAGCCGATGAACTTCTGCAAATCCTGGATCTTCTACCGCGGAAACAGCATAAACCTTCGCAATTGTCGGGCGGAGAGAAGCAGCGCGTAGCCATTGCCAGGGCTTTGATCAACAATCCTTCGGTGATTCTGGCGGATGAACCTTCCGGTAACCTGGATTCACAAAACCAGGAAGAGCTCTACCGGCTATTCTTCTCTCTGCGTGAAAAATTTGGCCATACTTTTGTCATTGTCACCCACGATGATCATTTTGCGGGGATGACGGATAGGATGATTCAGTTGAGGGATGGCTGTATAACAAGTGACTAGAGTGAACTAGGGTGAACTAAAGTGACTAAAGTACTTACGCTATGATCTTTATTTGCGGGGAGTCCAAACTTAGGGCAATTTCACTACAAACCTTCGGAGTCCTAACTTTAGTCACTTTAGTTCACACTAGTTCACTTTAGTTACTCTCTTATGTCCAATAACTGGTTCCAATTCAAACAATTTCGCATCGAGCAACAAAGATCGGCCCTTAAAGTAGGAACGGATGGCGTTTTGCTGGGAGCCTGGTGCAATGTTGCAGATGCTCAAAGTATCCTGGATGTCGGGACCGGAACAGGCTTGATCGCACTGATGCTGGCACAAAGGACAGAGGCAGAGATTGCAGCTGTTGAGATTGATGAAGACTCCTGCCTGGATGCGCAGCAAAACTTCCAAAATTCGCCATGGTCAGAAAGGATACAGCTATATTCTGGTGATTTTAATCTATTTCAGACATCTCACGCTGATTCCTACGATCTTGTTGTAAGCAACCCTCCCTTTTTCCGGCAATCGCTGAAATCGGCTCAAAGCGCCGTTACGGTTGCACGTCACGATGTGGCGCTCTCGTTTGTGCAATTGATTGCAGGTTCAAAGAAATTGCTGAAAGCTTCGGGCCGATTGGCGGTGATCATACCCAATGAAGCCTGTGATGATTTTAGGGAGACAGCGCGATTAGAAGGCTTTTACCTGTGCCGTAAAACTACTGTTATTCCGAAGATGGGAAAGTCACCCAAGCGTCTTCTCCTTGAATTTTCTGTGTCTCAGGCTTATCCTGAAGTTGGGGAGCTGGTTATTCTTGAGGGAAAGAACAAATATTCTGATGAGTTTGTTGAGTTGACTAAAGAGTTCTATCTGAATGCTTGAAATGTGTGAAGGGTTAAAAATGTTTGTACTGTTTATAGGGTTTATACTCAGGAAACAATTCAAACATTTTTTGTAGTTTAGTCGTGAATCAATTCTATCAATAATCTGTTGAAATATGGAAATGTTAGCCTCCTTTGCCAAAGTAAATTTATGGTCCGTGCTTTTGGCCGGCATCTCATACCTTATTCTTGGTGCGCTCTGGTATTCCCCTTTGTTATTTGGCAAACAATGGATGGAACTGAACTGTTTTACGGACAAAGATTTAAAAACAAATAAGCCAATGTGGGTGATTACCTTGTTGACGTTCTTGTCGGCTGCTATTGCCTCATTTGTCATTTCAATGGTACTAGGACCCAATCCTAATGCCCCCTTTGGCGCAATCATTGGTGCCTGCATCGCTGCCTTCTGGATCTCCATGTCAAAATTAACAGATGTATTGTTTGAAAATAAACCGGTAAAACTCTTTCTGCTTCATGCCGGATTCGATCTCGTTGCATTCATGATCATGGGAGCCATCGTCGGATACTGGCGCTAAAGGTTTTTAGTCCAATCAAAAATAATTTAGACACTCCTATTTTAACAAGCCCGAAATATTGAAGGATGCGTAAAATATTTCTTTTCACACTGACAATAATTGCTCTGTCGCTGCATGGCTTCTCGCAGCCTTTGTCACCTTCTTCCAGGGTAAGTGTGCTGATCTGTGCCCCCGGAGACGAGATTTACTCCTATTTTGGTCATGCTGCCATCCGGGTAACCGATCCATTGTACGATAGGGACATTGTGTTCCATTATGGTGCCTTCAGCTTTGAAGCACCGCATTTTATCTGGCGTTTTGCCAAAGGTGAAACTGATTATGAGATCGCTGTTCAGCGGATGAGCTCTTTCATGAAGGAATTTCACGACGAAAAGCGCAAGGTTGTCGAATATGAACTGCTGCTCACTCCAGCTGAAAAGGAGTCTCTCTACGAAGCTTTGGTCGAAAATTACAAGCCAGAACATCGGGTTTACCGTTACTCGCACTTTGAAGACAATTGTGCAACGAGGTTGCGGGATCAGATTGAGAAGGCCGTTGGCGGGAAAGTCAAATACGATACATCCGGTGATAAGCCAATGTCTTTCAGGGACATGATCGATCTTTATGTTCAAGACAATAGCTGGAGTGGATTTGGAATCAAGCTGGCTCTTGGTCTTCCAACCGATCAGATTACTTCCTTTTCGCAGAAGATGTTTTTGCCTGATTATTTGGGGAATGACCTTTCAAAAGCGGTGGTGGTCAGGGAAAAAGTACCTTCACCATCGACCGGCGTTGATGTGCCAAGTTTGACTGGAAAGTTCGTGGTGCGGGATGGTGTCACATCTCCATTAACCGCTTCGCCGGTAGTGATTTTTGATGCACCGCCGTTTGAAAGAACTTTCTCCGTCACTTCACCCGCCGTTGTGGTACTGCTTTTTTTCTTTGCGGTTTTGGCTTTAACGCTTCTTGAAAGAAAGAAAATGCGAAGATTCGACTGGTTGGATGTGAGTGTGTTTCTGGTTTTTGGATTGGCCGGATTGATTCTATATTTCACCACTTTCATCTCAGTGATGCCCTCGACAAAATGGAATCTCAACCTCATTTGGGCTTGCCCATTACTCTTTCTGCTGGGAATTCTCTGGATGTTTCCTGCCATGCGACCGAAATTGAACTGGTACATTCGTATGACTTCGGTCATCCTCATCCTGTTTCTCCTATCGATGTTCTTCCTTCCCCAAACTTTCCATTGGCTGGTTGTTCCATTGTGTTTGATATTACTAATGCGGACCGGCACCATGAAATCAAGAATTCTTTGGCCTTTCTAAGGCCAAAGAATTCTTGATTTCATTCCTTGTAATATCTATATTTACCTGATCATTCAAAAACACCAAATTTTGACAACATCCCCCAATAAATACGTTGAGACGCCGCTGATGAAGCAATATTATGCCGTCAAGAACAAATATCCTGACGCAGTTTTGCTTTTTCGGGTGGGCGATTTTTACGAGACATTCGGGGAGGATGCAATAAAGGCAGCCGAAATATGCGGCATCACTCTTACGCGCCGGGCCAATGGATCGGCCAGCTTTGTGGAGTTGGCAGGTTTTCCATACCACGCGCTGGATACTTATTTGCCAAAGCTGGTAAGAGCCGGACAGCGCGTGGCGATCTGCGAGCAACTTGAAGATCCCAAGCTCACCAAGACCATTGTCAAACGAGGGATTACCGAACTGGTCACGCCTGGGGTTTCAATCAATGACAATGTACTTGAACATAGGGAGAACAATTTTCTGGCATCGGTACACATAGAAAAGACCAGTGCCGGAGTATCCTTTCTGGATATCTCCACCGGTGAATTTATTACTGCCGAAGGCACTTTTGAACACATCGATAAATTGCTGCACAGTTTTCAACCCAAAGAGGTACTCTTTCAAAAAGGGAAAGAGAAGATTTTTACCGAATTGTTCGGCCCGAAATTTTACACCTACAAACTTGACGACTGGGTCTATACCTTCGACGCGGCCAACGACCGGTTGCTGCGTCATTTTGAAACCCTCAATCTGAAGGGATTCGGGGTGAGCAATCTCGAACTGGGGATCATCGCCAGCGGTGCCATCCTCTATTATCTGGATGTTACGCAGCACAAACAGGTCAGCCACATTACCGCGCTTTCGCGGATTGAAGAGGAGCAGTATGTATGGCTCGACCGGTTCACAATCAGGAATCTGGAACTTTTTCACACGATCAACGAGGGAGCCAAAACGCTGATCCAGGTGATCGACCGCACCATCTCACCCATGGGAGCCAGGTTGCTGAAACGCTGGATGGCACTACCGTTGAAAGATATAGGCAAGATTCGCGAGCGTCAGGAAGTGGTGGGGCGATTCGTGTCAAATTCAGAATTACGGGAAAATATTGAAGCCGAGCTTCATCTGGTCGGAGACATTGAACGCATCATCTCAAAGGCATCCACCGGTCGGATTAATCCGCGGGAGATGGTTCAGCTCAAAAACTCGCTATTGGCCATAGCTAAACTCAAAGAACACTGCGAAACTTCGGAGAACAATATCCTGGTAAGGTATGCCGAGCAACTCAATCCTTGTCAAATACTTTGCGATCGAATTGGCAGGGAACTTGTTGCTGAACCTCCGGTGATGCTGGTCAAAGGCAATGCCATAGCACCTGGCGTTTCAGAGGAGCTGGATGAACTGCGGTCGCTGGCTTTCTCGGGCAAAGATTACCTGAGGAAATTGCAGGAGCGCGAGAGTGCACGAACCGGCATATCTTCACTAAAAGTGGCGTACAACAATGTATTTGGCTATTTTATTGAAGTTCGGAACATGCACAAGGACAAGGTTCCGGCCGAATGGATCAGGAAGCAGACGCTTGTCAATGCCGAGCGTTATATCACGGAGGAATTGAAGGAGTATGAAACCAAAATATTGGGGGCGGAGGAGCGAATTCTGGCTCTCGAGACTTCCCTTTTTAATGATTTAATCAATTCGTTGACTGAATATTACCAGGCAATTCAGCTGAACTCTAATCTGACGGCACAAATTGACTGTTTGCTTTCATTTGCCAATGTGGCGGTTCAGCAGAAATACAATTGTCCGGATGTGAACGACAGCGACCTGCTCGAAATCAAGGGCGGACGCCATCCTGTGATCGAACAGCAGCTTCCGGTAGGTGAAAAATACATTGCCAACGACCTGACTCTTGACAATACAGAACAGCAGATCATCATGATCACCGGACCGAACATGGCCGGTAAGTCGGCATTGCTTCGGCAGACTGCCTTGATTGTGCTATTGGCACAGATGGGGTCTTACGTACCGGCCGAAGCCGCCAGCATTGGATACATAGATAAAATTTTCACCAGGGTAGGGGCATCAGACAATATTTCGTCGGGCGAATCCACCTTTATGGTTGAGATGACGGAGGCGGCAAGCATCCTGAACAATCTATCTGACCGGAGCCTGATTCTTTTTGACGAATTAGGCCGTGGAACAAGTACCTACGATGGGATTTCGATAGCGTGGTCGATCGTCGAATACATCCACGAACATCCGCGGGCAAAGGCCAAGACGCTGTTTGCCACCCATTACCATGAGTTGAACGAGATGGAGAAGTCGTTTGGCCGAATCCGTAATTTCAATGTTTCGATCAAGGAGATGGGAAAAAATATCATCTTTCTGCGCAAGTTGGTGCCGGGCGGAAGCAATCACAGCTTCGGGATTCATGTGGCGCAGATGGCGGGAATGCCAAGGAGTGTGGTAGCCAGGGCAGAAGATATTCTGGCTCAGATGGAGAAAAGCAACAGGAAGGAGTATCCTGTTAAACCGGTTGGCGATCTGGCCCAAAACAGGGAAGGTTATCAGCTTAGCATCTTTCAGTTGGATGATCCGGTGCTCAAGCAGATTCGCGATGAGATAAAGAATTTGGATATCAACCGGATGTCGCCGCTTGAGGCGCTTAACAAATTGAATGAAATTAAGAAGATAACGGGAATGTGAAAATATGATAATGTGAAAATTGGAAAATGTGGAAATGTGATAATGTGAAAATTGGAAAATATGGAAATGTGAAAATATTCGCCACGTGCAAATGCTGTGTTAATTTTCACATTTCCATATTTTCCAATTTTCACATTATTGGTTGAAATTTAGTATAAACCTTCAAACATGATTTGCAATGAGTATAGGAAAAGAATTCAAAGAGTTTGCCATGCGCGGCAATGTCGTGGATATGGCAGTGGGTATCATCATTGGGGCTGCATTTAGCAAGATCATCACCTCGTTTGTATCGGATGTGCTGATGCCTCCACTTGGAATGATGCTTGGTGGAACGGATTTCACCTCTTTCAAAATACAGCTTAGTGAACCGGTTATTTCGGGCGGAAAAATTGTGGCGCAAGGGGCGAGTCTCAATTATGGAAATTTCATTCAGGTAACGGTGGATTTCGTGATCATTGCCTTCGCCATTTTTATGATGGTTAAGATGATGAACCGTTTCATGAAAAAGAATGAAGTACCGGCCGCACCTGTGGCACCAACACCTCCATCCAATGAGGAGCTTTTGCTTACTGAAATCCGGAATTTGCTGAAGAAGAGCTAAACAAATTTGAAAATGTGAAAATGTGGAAATGTGAAAATTGACACAGCATTTGCACGTGGCGAACATTTTCACATTTCCATATTTCCCAATTTTCACATTATTTCTGTCTCAGGTATTGCCTGTAATTCAAAATTGTTTACTTTTGCAGTCCGAAATAGTTCGCGCAGGCTCAAAAAGAGGCGTTTATTAGCCCGCCTGCCGGGCCCAAATATTTAAATAGTAAACATGTACGCAATTGTAGAAATCGCCGGACAGCAGTTCAAGGTGGAAAACACAAAGAAAGTTTATGTTCACCGCCTTCCAAACGAGGTGGGAACAGATGTATCTTTCGAGAAAGTATTATTGGTCGACAATGAAGGGGTAATTACAGTCGGAACACCTGTCGTTGAAGGCGCAAAGGTAAATGCAACAGTTCTTTCGCACCTGAAAGGGGACAAAGTAATTGTTTTCAAAAAGAAACGCCGCAAAGGCTACAGGAAGAAAAACGGTCACCGTCAATTCTTCTCCCAAATTGTTATCAACGAAATAGTAGCGTAACCCTCTAAAAACAATTTACCATGGC
>JBAXED010000086.1:0-17058 GCA_037140615.1 Prolixibacteraceae bacterium | reverse complement strand
TGGGTAGAAATAGTAGCTCCTGCTTGGACCCGAATACAATTCAGCTTGCCGGATGGGACCAAAGGGTGGCTAAATAGCAATTCCAAACTCAGGTACAACGGCGATTTTTATGAACATCGCCAGGTAACCCTAAATGGTGAAGCATTCTTCGATGTTTACAAGGACAGTAAGCGGCCTTTTGTTCTCAACACCAACGACATTGCCATAAAGGTTCTGGGAACCCGATTCAATATTGCCTCTTATGAAAATGAGAAAAACGTTGAGGTTGTTCTGGAAGAGGGTAAAATTGAACTAAAGGAAAAGGGGACTGACAAATCATTTACGATGAAGCCCAATGACCTAATCGTCTATGATAAAGCGCACAATGACTATTCCCTTGAAATTGTGCAGCCACAGAAATATTTGTCCTGGACCGAAGGGAAATTAACATTTAGGAATGATCCGCTGGATGTTGTGGCAAGAAGACTTGAAAGATGGTACAATATTGATGTGGAAATAAATGGCAATGTTAGTCAAAACCACAGGCTTCGAGCCACTTTTATCGATGAAGACCTTGAGGAGGTTTTAAATTTACTAAAACGCAGTTTGCCTATCGACTTCAGAATCGTTCACAGATGCCTGCAAGCTGATGATACTTATGCAAAAAGGAAAGTTATAATTACTTGTCAATAATTTATTCTAAATACAATCATTAAAATTTATCTGCCTATGGTATAAATACTTAAAAGCAAAAACAGGAAAGCGATGGACCGCCTTCCTGCCATTAATGCTAATCTACTACAGTAAAATAATAGACTAATTTAAAACATTCAAATTTATGAAAAAAATTGATTTGTGGGTGCATTCCAGGCCATCCTTAAATAAACTAATCATGGAACTTAAAATTGTTTTCCTTTTTATTTTGGTTAGTATTTCAAATATTTACGCTTCACCAACCTATTCACAGGTAACAAGGGTTTCACTAAACAAGGATAAAGCTACTTTAGAGCAGGTGATGGACGAAATTGAAAAACAAAGTGAGTTTTATTTCATATTTAACCAAAAGCAGATCGATGTTAACAGAGTTGTTAATATCCATGCTGAAAAGAAGGTTATCGCAGACATTCTCGCAGAATTGTTTGAAAGCACAGATGTATCCTATGCTGTATTCGACAAAAAGATACTCTTAACTACTTCCCCTGAGGGCAATAGTCTTCTGGCTGCCAAATTGAGTATTGATACAAAGAAAATTACTATAAAGGGAACAATCACAGATTTCACGACGCATGAGTCTATTCCGGGTGTGAACGTAGTCCTGAAGGGAACAACAACAGGAACCACATCTGATGACAAAGGCAATTTTAATATTGAAGTCTCAGGAACATCGGGCGTATTGTTGTTTTCCTTTATCGGATACATCTCTCAGGAGATTTCTCTTAACGGTCAAACGTCATTGAAGGTAGCAATGAAAAGTGATGATGCTCAATTGAATGAGGTTGTGGTAGTTGGCTATGGTATTCAAACCAAAAGAGAAGTATCGGGCTCCATAGCAAGTATTTCAGGTGCACAAATGAAGGAGTTGGCTGCTACCAGCTTCGAAAATGCAATTCAAGGTAAGGTTGCCGGTGTTGAAATTTCTGTCCCATCAGGAGAACCCGGCGCAGCTCCCACTATTAGAATAAGGGGAACCAGTTCTATTTCTGCAGGGAATGATCCATTATATGTGATAGATGGTTTGCCTATTTCAAGCAACAACGGATTGCAACAAAATATCGGTCAAAGAACCGATGCTTATGCTGTTCCAAAAATGAACCCATTTTCGACCATTAACCCTAACGATATTCAGTCAATTGAAGTGTTAAAGGATGCTTCGGCAGCAGGTATTTACGGTTCTCGGGGATCTAATGGTGTCATCATGGTAACCACTAAAAAGGGAAACAAAGATGGAACAAGGATTTCGTTCAATGCCTATTCTGGTATCCAGGAAGCGACTCATCTTCCAAAATTGATGAATTCTGCTGAATTAATTCAATATACGAAGGATTCGAGAAACAACAATTACCTCCAAACGAACGATCCAACAAATGCAGCGAGTAAAACGTACAACCCGTTGTACAACCCAAACACCAATGCCGGGCGTCCAAATCCGGATCCATTGTATTTTTTGATTCCTGAAAAATATGTCAGCTGGGATGGAACTGACACAAAATGGCTTGATCTCACTTTAAGAAGTGCCATGATTTCAAATTACAATGTTTCAATAAGCGGAGGAAAAGACAATGTTACCTATTACACCTCAGGTGGTTATTACAGTGAAAATGGGACTATAAAGGGTTCAAAATATGACCGTTATACATTCAGAACAACTGTTATAGACGACATATCAAAAAAATTGCAAGTTGGTTCAAGTATCAATATCTCATTTACAAACAACGACCGTTTGCCAGCCAATGGTCCCTATGCTGCCAATCCTCCGGGAATTATTTATGCTGCATTGGTTCATTCCCCAGTTATTAAGCCTTACAATGCGGATGGTTCTATCAATCAATTAGACAACCAATCCTTTTTGGGAGGCGCCACAACCACAGCAGACAACCCACTTGCAATTATTGAGGCAGTAAAGGAGAACATTAAAAACTATCGTCTCTTCGGCAATGCATATGCAAAGTATAAGATTATTGATAATCTGTCGTTTAAAACGTACCTCGGCATTGATTTGGATAACTATCAACAGTCATATTACAAGGGAGTTACATTGTTATACAGAGGCGCAACCAAACCAGATCCTTTTGCACAAACCAGTTCCTCTCAAGGTATTAACTGGCTATGGGAAAACACTCTGGACTATAATAAAAAATTTGGAAAAGATCATGCACTGGCTGTATTGGTAGGCTATACTGCTCAAAAACAAAACAATGAGCTAAAAGTAATACAAGCCAATAGTTTTCCTGATGACAAGGTTCAAACAATTGGAGGAGGTATTGTAATTGGCGGTGCAAATATTCAGGAACAATGGTCGCTTGTCTCTTCAATCGCAAGGGTAAACTACACATATAAAGAAAAATATTTGTTCACCGGAACATTGCGTTCCGACCGTTCTTCAAGGTTTGGAGCAGGGCACCAGACTGGTTCATTCCCTTCTGCCTCTTTTGGCTGGCGAATTGATGATGAACCATTTATGAAGAAATTCGCCTTTGTAAATGAACTTAAGTTGAGGACTAGTTACGGTCTGACAGGGAACTTCGAAATTCCCAATTATGGCTCAATTGGGTTGCTAAGTGGCACGAACTATATCATGAGCAACACCATCGTTAATGGAGTTGGTCGTTCCACTTTAAGCAACGATATGCTAAGCTGGGAGTCAAAGAAACAACTGGATATCGGTTTGGATTTTGGATTCTATCGTGATAGGATCTATGGAACATTTGACTACTACCGCAGTGTGACATCTGATCTGTTGCTGAACGTAACAATTCCATCTTCATCCGGATTCTCAACTGCACTTACCAACATTGGAGAGGTAGAAAACAAGGGTTTTGAATTCACAATTTCTTCCAAAAACATCGTAAAAAAAGACTTCCAATGGTCAACTGACTTCAATATCAGTTCGAATAGGAATAAAGTTCTGAAACTTGGCGCCACCGGAGACCCAATTCTTAGTGTAGGTAGCGCTGGAGATATACGACATATCACTAGAATCGGAGATCCTGTTGGTAGTTATTATGGCTATCAGGTTGTAGGAGTTTACCAGACAATGGCACAAATTGCAGCAGCACCGGTTGATAAATTGGTTGGCACCGGAGTAAACGGTGGTGCACGTCCTGGCGACCTTCAATTCAAAGATGTGAATGGAGATGGCCAGATTACTACACTTGACAGAACAACTATAGGAAGTTATATGCCTGATTTTTCTTATGGAATCACCAATAAGTTCAAGTATAAAAACTTCGACCTGGTTCTATTCTTCCAAGGTGTTGAAGGACGCGAAATTCTGAATTTGACCACCCGGCACTTGCTGAATGGTGAGGCAAATTTTAACTCCTACGCAGAATATAACAATCGCTGGATTTCTGAGAGCCAACCGGGAAATGGAATAATTCCACGTGCCGACCGTAACTCTTCATTGCACGGCAATAACATGAGGCCTTCATCCTTTCAGGTGGAAGATGGATCTTATTTTAGGCTCAGAAATGCCACCCTGGGATATGATGTGGCATTGCCAAAGAGTTCTCAAAAATTGAGAATTTATGTTTCCGGTAACAACCTGCTTATTTGGACTAAATATCTGGGATTCAATCCGGAAGTCCAACAGCAATCAACTACCAGTATCACACCAGGCGAGGATTATGGTGCCTATCCAATTTCAAGTACTTACATGATTGGATTAAACTTTACATTTTAATTCTATATAAAACGAACGAATCATGAAAAAAATATTTTTATATAGCGCAATATTATTCTTACTTCTTTCCTGCAGTAAAGATTTTACAAGCCTTGCACCTATTTCGCAACGCAGCGTACAAACATCGTATAAAACACTGGCAGATTTTACTGTATCGGTCAATGGTGCGTATGATGCACTTCAACTAAACGGTACCTATGGACGCATCTATTTGTTGCTGAATGAGATGAGATCAGATAATATGAGCAATGGAGCTGGTGCTTCCGGACTTTCGGCATCTCTGGAAGATATAGATAAGTTCAGGGAGATTACGACTGCTACAGAAATATCCAACTGTTGGGCTGATTCCTACAAGGGTATCGCCAGATGCAATATTATACTCGATAAGATTGATGCAGCAGATATTGAAGTTAATGTTAAAAATCAGTTTAAGGGGGAAGCACTCTTTATCAGATCATTACTTTACTACAACCTGGCTGTTCTTTTTGGCAATATTCCCCTGCAATTGACAGACATATCTTCACCTTCAGCAATGACAGTGAATCAGGTGCAGGCAGCCGAAGTGTACAAGCAGATTCTGGCCGACTTGATAAAAGCTGAAGGATTTTTACCAGCTGTCTTCACAGGCGCAAATATTGGAAGAGTTACCAGTGGTGCAGTTGATGCACTTCTGGGTAAGATTTATCTGACAACAGGTGACAAGAGTTCTGCTGTTACCTACTTTAGAAAGGTGATCAGTTCTCAAAAGTATTCGCTGGTAAGTGATTACGCAAAGTTATGGGGTGTTTCCAATGAAAATGGTCCGGAATCAATTTTTGAAGTTCAATTCAAAACCGGAGGGCAGGGTGAAGGTAGTGGATTTTTAGAGTACTTCGCTTCCATTCTTGGTCGATCCGGAGGTGTTGGAGGGGGAAATTCAAATATGGACATCACAGCGGATATGCGGGCTGCTTATTCTGCAGGGGATTTGCGTTACAATAAATCTCTTTACAAAAACAGTATTTTACCGGATACCTCCTATGTCAAGAAATATCTTGGTATTCAATCAACTGCTTTTGACGGTGATAACAACTGGGTCGTCTTTCGCTACGCTGATGTGTTGCTGATGTTAGCCGAAGCTTTGGGCGAAACCACTGAATCCTATACCCTTATCAATACGGTACGGACCAGAGCAGGTCTTCCTGCAATTAGCTCTGCAACAGCAGGCACCTATGAAACAAAGTTGCTGGCAGAGCGAAGGGTTGAGTTTGCTTTTGAAAACCAACGCTGGCAGGATTTATTGAGGTTTGGTGTTGCAAAAACAATAATGGCCAAACATTTAAGTATAACAGAGGCAACAGTGAGGTTGCTGTATCCTGTTCCGCAGAAGGAAATCGATGTATCAAATGGCAAAATAGTACAAAATCCTGGCTTCTGATCAGGGAACCAATAACAGTTTTATCAGCAATTAAATAGGAAAAACACTCATGAAATACCCACGTAGTTTTATCTCTAAAACAGAAAATGATTATACGGGTATTTCATTTGGCCTTAAAAAAATCAAATCATTAGCACATGAAAAAAATCTTTGCAATTGCATTACTGCTCGTAGTCTTCTTGTCGATAAGGATGAACGCACAGGACAAAAAAGATGACCGGATTCGGGTAATAGCCATTTTTGCACATCCTGATGATGGCGATGTTAAAATGGGTGGAACGGCGGCTCTTCTGGCAAAAATGGGTGTGTCAGTAAAATTTGTATCCCTTACAAATGGAGATGCTGGCCATTACAAGGAAGGAGGAGGTGTGCTGGCCCAAAGAAGACGCGCAGAAGCACAGCGGGCTGCCAAGAAATATGGAATAGACGAATATCTTGTTTTGGATAACCATGATGGAGAATTGCAGCCAGATTTGCACGTACGCTTGCAAATTATTCGTGAAATCCGGAAGTGGAATGCAGATGTTGTTATAGGTATGCGTTCAAACGATTATCATCCAGACCATCGCAATTCAGGAAAATTGGTAGAAGATGCATCATACATGGTTGCTGTTCCAAATGTGGCCGATGATGTGCCCGCCCTAAAGAAGAACCCATTGTTCCTGTATATGCAGGACCATTTCAAAAAGCCGAATCCTCTCAGTCATGATATCGTTGTGGGAATCGATGAGGTGGTGGATTTGAAACTTGATGGCATGAATGAGCACGTATCCCAGATGTTTGAATGGTTGCCATGGATTAATAATGGCGGTGAAGTTGACAAGAGTGTTCCAACCGATCCTGCTGAACGTAAAGAATGGTTGAAAAAGAGGTGGATCGACAGAAGCATTATCTCTGCAGAGCAAAGAGCCGGACTAGAAAAATGGTATGGGAAAGAAAAAGCTGCTACATTCAAATATGCTGAATCTTTTGAAATTACCGAATACGGAAGCCAGCCAACAGAAGCCGATATCAGAAGGCTTTTCCCTATGCTTAAGAAATAGGCGGGATTCTGAATAATATTAACCTGGCCTTTTTTGTGGTTTTTTCTTGCTCCCGGTTGAATGCCGGGGGCAGGATCAAATCATATTGAACCATTGAATATTCCATTTTTGAAATACCCGGGAGGGAATATAAATAACAACCTCTTTTACCAGCCAATGGATTGGAATTGGCTTTGCCGATCTCCGATTCCATGCGACGGTTTAAAAACAAATTATTAACCACATGAAAATAACTATAAGACAGTTAATATCACTTGCCATTGCTTTTTTGATCTTTTCTAACACATATGCAAAGGCAGCAGCAACTGCGGAAAGGCTTCCCCTCGTCGTGGAAAAAAATGTTGCAGGAGCACCACAATTACTGGGAATTCCCTTTGCAAAGGGGAAATTATTGCCAACTGACAAGATTAGGGTTTTGAATGCTTCCGGCGAGGAGATTCCGTCACAAATCACCATTGTTAATACATGGGAACCAGTTTCAGAAAGCATCAAGTGGATTTGGGTGTTCTTCTTCTCCGAGACTTCCAGCAGCTACACTCTCGAATTTGGCAAGGAGGTGATTAGAAAAGAGTTCGCTGGAGATCGCGTAATAGTTGAAAACAACCAGCGTCCTTATGGGCGGGTGAAAGTCAACACTGGACCGCTGCAGTTTATCATTAACCGTTTGGGTGGTGGCTTCTTGGATAAAGTTTCACTTGATTCAGAAAGAAATGGATTCGACAAAGAGGATCTTATTGGTGAATCCAGTAAAACGCGTGGCAGTTTCTTAGATATCCTGGATAAAGCAGGAATTGACTCATCAAAAGTAAAGATTACAAATACAGTTTTGGAGAAGGGTTCCGGACCGCTTCATGCCATCGTTCGAATAGATGGAGATTACCTTTATAACAGGAAAGACAATAATAGTTCTCCATTTGTTATGAGGATTCATGCATATGCCGGAAAGTCTTATATTAGGGTATTGCACACGATTATTTACACTGGTGATCCTGATATGCATCAAAAAAGGGAAGGCGAGTACTCTGCAATTGCAACACAAAATAAGAAAATTGTTGATGAAGCTGCCATGTTGAACGACAAGGGCTGGATGATTCCCAATGATCAAATTGCAGGCGCAGGATTCGATATTAAATACAATCTGAAAGGAGAGAAAAAATTTAAAACCGGCTACTTTGACGGTTCCTGGACAAATCCTGGTAAGGAGAAGCTTTTTGAGTTGGATTTGTCAGAAAAACAAAGTGCCTCAGTGTTGCAATCAGGTCCGAATGTTAGCCGGATTCCTCCCTACAACAACTCATCTCCGACCCAACAGATTTCTGGTTTTAAAAGTACAGTAGTAGTAAGTGATAAAGAGTTACTCAACAAGGAACGGATGGCTGGTTGGATCACTTTGACCGACCAAAAATGGGGTATTGGAGTTGGAATACGGAATTTCTTTGAAGAGTACCCAAAAGAAATAGCCATTCAAGGTGATAGCAATAAAGTGTTTAGCTATATCTGGTCACCAAAAGTACCGCCGATGAGTTTTGCCAAAGCCAATGCATTATTTGATAGCGAAATGCTTGGGAATTTTGCCCAGGGATTGGCCAAGACTACCGAGATGGTCTTTCAGTTTTACCCGGTTTCAACACCGGAGTCTACGCTTACCAACAATTTCAAGTACTTTATGGATCCTCCGGTCACTCATGCCAATCCGGAATGGTATGCCAACAGCAAAGTGTACGGATCAATGGCAGCAAAATCTGATAAACATCCGGAACTCGAGCGTGGCCTCGACTATAAATTTGACTGGATGCGGTTTAATCAAAAATGGGAACCATGGTATGGCATGATTGATTATGGCGATTTCATGACCTATTTTCCAAAAAATAAATGGGATACCTGGCAGAGCGGCGAGCCGGCCGAAGACTTTATGTGGTGGTTGCAATTTATGCGTACCGGGAATCGTGACTTATATTTAACCGCAATCGCATGTAGCCAGCATACCATGGATGTTGACAATATTCACTGGCCAAATTTTCCGAAATTCATTGGCGACACAAATAATTCGATAGATTTTTTTAACCTCAACGATAGTGCAAGGTACAAGGGTAGTCCATATATCGGAATGGGAAGACGTCATGCTGCCCAGCATTTTACCTCCCTGCTTAGTGCCCATGTCTGGGTGGCTGGCTGGATTGCTTCCTATTATCTTACAGGAGACCATCGGGCACTGGAAGTGGCGGAAGAGGCAGGTGATCTCTATTTGAGGAGAATTTTTGGAGGCCATGATTTACAAGGTAGAAGGTTGTATTTATCTATCTGGAACCTAACGGAACTTTTCGATGCAGATAAAAAGGATAAGTATTTCACTGAACTAAAAGACCGCGTAAAGATTCTGTTGGAATTGCAGAAAAGCTCAGAGCAAGGTGGAAGTCTTATCATTGAACGCTATGGCTATTCTCAGGTGTATATCTCACAGGGACTCTACAAATATTATCAAATAACTGGAGACGAAACTGTTAAAAAGGCATTGATAACGCATGCCATGTGGCAGCGGGATAATCCTTCCATTAATCACACGATGGAATCATTTCTGGCCTCTGTCCCAAGTATTCTATTGGGATATGAATTTACGGGCGACCGTACTTTCCTGGCCGAAGCAGTTAAACGTGCAGCTATTTTAAAAACAGATAAATTGCCTATGGAAATCTGGAGTTATCCTAACCAGAAGGAGCTGGTAGCGGCACTTGAAAAAGTCAGCCACCTTCCTGACGACAAGGAAAGCCCAAGAGGAGAAGCAATTTGGAAGATTACAAATGGATTAAGGGTTTTCGGCTGGACGCATATCTATAGCGTACCTTATTTGATTAACTGGCTTGATAAAAAGCCTGTCGATACGAAATAATTCCGGCAACTCTTTCACTTATCACTAATATAAACTCTCAATGAATAAAGCTATTTCATTTTTAATCATACTGCTTTTGCTCCAAGCCTCACAACTTCAGGCGCAGGATAAAAAAGACAATAGAATCAGAGTTATTGCCATTTTTGCACATCCTGATGACGGGGACTATAAAATGGGAGGAACCGCCGCACTTTTGGCAAAACTGGGCGCGGCTGTAAAATTTGTGTCTATCACGAATGGTGATGCCGGCCATAATAAAATGGGTGGAGGGGTACTCGCCCAGAGAAGACGGGAGGAGGCAAAACAGGCCGGATTAAAATATGGTATTGATGAATATACTGTGTTGGATAATCATGATGGTGAATTGCAACCTGATTTAAATGTTCGTTTGCAGGTGATTCGGGAAATACGAAAGTGGAATGCTGATGTTGTCATTGGTTTGCGTCCCAACGACTATCATCCCGATCACCGCAACTCAGGGAAATTGGTTGAAGATGCGTCATACATGGTTGCCGTTCCAAATGTTGCCGATGATGTTCCGGCACTTAAGAAAAATCCACTATTCCTCTATATGCAGGATGATTTTAAAAAGCCAAACCCATTTAGTCATGACATAGTAGTCGGAATTGATGAAGTGTTTGACGTGAAACTGGAGGGATTGAATGAACATACTTCCCAAATGTATGAGTGGACTCCCTGGATTGACAACGGAGGTAAAATCAATCCGGAAGTTCCAACAGATCCCGTCGAAAGAAAAATTTGGCTAAGGAAAACCTGGGAAAAAGAAAACACACTGTCGGCAGAGCAGAAGGCAGGATTGGAAAAATGGTACGTGAAAGAGAAAGCGGCTTCTTTTAAATTTGCCGAATCTTTTGATATTACGGAATATGGTCTCCAGCCAACCGAAGCAGACATTCGAAGATTATTCCCTATGCTAAAGAAATAGAAAAAAGTTAACGTTAGATTTTTTCCTAGCTTTACACCTTTCTAAAGTGCGATTTCACTTTTTAGTGTTTTCAGATATTATATACAAAAAGATTATGAGCATATTCGATCAGATTAATGATGACATCCGTGCCGCTATGCTGGCAAGGGATAAGGAGCGGCTGGAAGCTGTCAGGAATATAAAAAAAGTACTGCTCGAAGCCAAAACCGCCAAGAGTGGAACCGAAGATCTTTCGGATGAAGATGCTGTCAAAGCTATCTCTAAACTGGCAAAGCAAGGCCGCGACTCTGCTGAGATCTACAATCAGCAGAAGAGACCCGATCTTGCAGAATTTGAGATGGCTCAGGTTAAAGTGTACGATGCCTATCTCCCAAAGCAGATGAGTGATGAGGAACTTACTCTGGCCATTCAGGCAATCATTTCTGCAACCGGAGCAACTTCGATGAAGGAAATGGGAAAAGTGATGGGGATCGCAGCAAAGGAATTGGCAGGTAAAGTGGATGGAAAATTGATTTCTGAAAAGGTTAAGAATCTTTTGAGTTAGTTTTTTCCATGTCAGGAATTGAATTTTTCTAATCAAAATGAGTACGTTTGGGACAAACAATTTCGGACATACTTTGTTTTATTACATATTAATCTTATTCTTATGAGAACATTCTTATTAATTACTGTGATGTTTCTGATGGCCTCCTTACAATCGCAGGCCCAAAAGGAAGCTGCAACCAAGTTAAAAGCACAGAAAGATACTACTGCTACCGTCGATTTACTAGGAGAAATGAATAGTACCAACCAGGAAAAGACAAAACTGTTACCAGATAAAATAATATTCACCCAACGAATATTATGGGGCGAAAAGGGGTTGATGCGCTCTTTTAATGCCTTTGAACTTACCCCCGAGAAAAGACAGAAGGAGTTGAAGGTCAGGAGAACTATGCTGGTTGCACACCAGGTTATGGGAATGTTGACCTTAGGTGGGATGGTTGCCCAGGGTTTCGTGGGAGCGAAGCTTTATAGCGCTAGCGGAACCAACTACAAAAGTCTAAAGGATACACACGAAATAATTGCTGCTGGAGTAAATATTGGCTATTTCAGCACAGCTGCCTTATCGCTTTTTGCACCTCCCAAAATGTTGAACGAAAGAAAAGGGTACAGTAGTATCAAATTGCACCGTGCATTGGCGATTGTACATTTTTCAGCGATGGTAGCAACCAATGTTTTGGCTACTATGATGGATGGTCCCAATAATGCTAAAATCAGGCCGTACCACAGAGCGGCTGCTTTCACTGCTTTTGGTGCCTTCGCCGCTTCGATGATTGTAATAAAATTCTAGGATGTAAACCTTCCAGATGAATTTTCGTACAAGTGTAAAAAAGCACATGAGAAAACTTAGTCTTTTGATGATCATATTAATCTTGGTCATCAACGTTTTTGCCCAGAACAAAATAAAGGTAAACTGCATTAAGGAAGAGTCTTCAATCACTTATGCCATGAATCATCCTTTGCATTCATGGACGGGTGAAAGCAAGGATATTAACTCAATCATTCTTACTGACGAAGCCAGAAGCACCATTTTTCAGGTAGCTGTTTCAGCCAAAGTTTCTACTTTCGACAGCAAGAATGCCAACCGTGACTCCCATATGATGGAAGTCACTGAGGCATTGAAATTTCCGAATGTTACTTTTGTGAGCACCGCTGTTAACATTGAAGGCAACGATTTTACTGCCATGGGAACCTTGACCTTTCATGGGATCAGTCAGCCGATTGCATTGAAAGGGAATCTTTCCAAAGAGGGAAATAAATTGGTTTTCACCGGGGAATTCAAACTCAAAATGACGCAATTCAAGGTTGATCCGCCTTCACTCATGGGAATCAGTACGGACGATGATTTTAAGCTCAATTTCAAGGTAGCTTATCAATAGTCGAAGCTGCTTCCACCCAAAAATTCTCTAAGGACTGACGTCGGGGGAATTTCGCTTTCCGGGATGAAATTAAAGTATGAGATAAAAATCAGAAGTCTTACTGCCTCTGAATATTCAGCTTCATTCTCTTTCACAGACTTGAGGAGTGTGTTGGCGTATCTTTTCAGAACAGCCAATTCATAAACAAGAGCAGAGTTAAACATAATATCTGCGTTTTCCTGGTATGGGAAGATATGTTTCTCCTCACCTCTGCGTACACTTGGCCATCGTTGAATGGTTTTTGAAGCACTGTATCCCCGGTATTTTGCATCCCTGATCATACGGCGCAGTAACCGGTTGTCAGTTGTTGGAACGTATGTATGTTCGTCCACTGATATTTGAGTCAAAGCAGAGATGAAAATTTTGTAGCACTTTTCAGGTTCTATCATTGGAACTAGTCCCGGATTTAATCCATGAATTCCTTCGATGATAAGAATCTGATCCTTTTCCATCTGAAGAGATTCGCCTTTGAAGGTCCGTTCGCCGGATTGAAAGTTGAAATTTGGCATTTCTACCCGCTCTCCCTTTAGAAGTTTAAGCAAAACAGTGTTGAAATATTTAATATCTATTGCCTCAAGTGCTTCAAAGTCAAATGCACCATTTTCATCCAAAGGGGTGTGGTCACGATCCACAAAGAAATCATCCAGGGAGATCTGTATCGCATGTAATCCATTAACAGCCAATTGTACGCTGAGGCGTTTGCTAAAAGTTGTTTTTCCGGAGCTGGATGGTCCGGCAATCAGAACAAGATTGACAGTGTCGCGTTTATCCGTTATGATGGTAGCAATCTCCGCTATTTTCTTTTCGTGCAAGGCTTCAGAAATTTTGATAACATCTCCAGCCTCGCCCCGTGCTGTGATTTGGTTCAGGTGAGAGATATCATTAACACCTAAAATGCTGGCGCGGTGCTTGTGTTCTCTGAAAATGCCAAAAAGTTTGTCCTGCTCGATGGCAGGCTCAAGTTCATTCATGTTACTGGGTTTCGGAAAACGGAGGAGAAGTCCGTCATAATATTTTTCCAATCCGAATTTGGTAACTTGTCCGGTAGATATTAACTGGTGACCATAGAAAAAATTGTAGTGTCCGCCAAGTTCGAAAACTGGCGCAAACAATCGTCCGTAAGCTTTAAAAAGTTCAGATTTCCTGGTAAGTCCCTCATGTTCGTATAGCTGAATCGCCTTTTCTGTCAGCAATGTATTGCGCAGGATAGGCAGATCCTGGTGAATGAGGGAATTCATTTCCTCTTTTATCATCCAGATATCCTCTTCTGAGATGGGATGGTCGAGCTCCTCAATGCTGCAATAGGCTCCTTTTGAAATGGCATGGTCAATCTTGAGTTTGGCCTCAGGCCAAAGGTTTTTTACCGCAGCGTAAAAGATGAAAGAGAGTGAACGGAGGTATATCCGCTGTCCGTCGCGGTTGGAATAATCAAAAAATTCTATCAGCTTTGGCTTTACCAGCTCAAAATCCATTGGTTTTACCCTGTTGTTAACATAGGCACCACAAATGGTTCCTGCCAGGGATATGCCCATTTTTGTTGCAATTTCAGTAAGCGTAGTCCCTAGCGGGAAAACATCGCTGGTCCCGGTGTTGACGCAATAGATTTCTATTTCCTTCATATAATCCAAAAACTTATTGACATAAAGGTAATCTGTATTTGGATTCGATGGATGATTGGATTGTTTGATTAAATAAAAAAACCGAATAAATTCGGTTTTTATTTATAGCAAGCAATTATTGGTTATTGTTTTCCAATCTTGCTTTCAAGCTCGTCGAGGCGGTCGTTGGCAGAATGAACCATCATGGTAATGCGGACAAATGGTCCGGCAAGGAGGAACAATGCCAGAGAAACGGCAAAACCATGCCATGCATAGGGCTGATCCAGATGCATCAAACTGCAAATGATTCCGGAAAGACCAATTATAGCTGCGATGATACCTCCCGGTACTCCCAGCGGACACCTAAGTTTTTTCTTTGCTTCCATACTCAATAGGTTTTTAATTTATTTATCAAATCTTGTTTCGAAGGTACTTCCCTGAAAACAATTTTATGGTCGATCAGAAGTGTAGGAACGGCATAAATGCCTAATTTTATGGTTCTTATCATTCCAATCGGTAAATTAGCAAGCGTTGTTTCAAATTTAAACTTATCCCCAAATTCTGGTAAGACTTCCTGAAGCATTCTTTTCATCGTCCTGCAGTTTGGGCAGGTTAAGGTGTAGAACATTTCGATAGGAATGGGAGTTTCTGTTGCCATACAAGGGTTTAACGGATTAGAATATTTTATGTTTCAGGAATAACAATGCTAAAGGTTAAAGGCTTTGCCTTTAACCTTTAGCATTGTTATTCAACTCTTCCCGCAAATACTTCGCGGTGTAAGAATGTTCATTTTTCGCTAGCTCCTCAGGTGTGCCGGCACAAAGAAGCTGTCCTCCATCGCGCCCTCCTTCCGGACCAATATCGATTATATAGTCGGCCATTTTAATGACTTCCATGTTGTGCTCAATAACAATAACAGTATTGCCTCGATCCACCAGTTTGTCAAGAACGCCCAATAATACCCGAATATCTTCAAAGTGAAGTCCGGTGGTGGGTTCATCCAAAATATATAACGTCCTTCCAGTGTCTCTTTTGCTCAGTTCTGTAGCAAGTTTAACGCGCTGAGCCTCTCCTCCAGACAAGGTGGTGGATGCTTGTCCAAGCGTGATATAGCCTAAGCCAACCTCATCGATGGTTCTTAGCTTATGCGAGATCGAAGGAATATTTTCGAAGAAAGAAACTCCTTGCTGGATGGTCATATCCAACACATCGCTGATTGATTTTCCCTTGTAGCGTATCTCCAGCGTTTCGCGGTTGTAACGCCGGCCATTGCATTTGTCACAATGGACATAAACATCCGGCAAGAAATTCATCTCTATGGTCTTGAGCCCCGCACCCTCGCATGCCTCGCATCGTCCGCCTTTGACATTGAAAGAAAATCGACCCGGTTTGTAGCCACGTATTTTAGCCTCAGGCAACAGCGTAAAGAGATTCCTGATATCAGAAAATACCCCACAGTAAGTAACAGGATTGGATCTTGGGGTCCTGCCAATGGGTGACTGATCCACCTGAACAACTTTGTCGAGGTGCTCTATCCCTGTAATGGATTTATATGCCAGCGGATCATCGAGCGATTTGTAAAAATACTGACTTAGAATGGGAAGAAGGGTTTCGTTGATCAAGGTTGATTTGCCACTGCCGGAAACTCCTGTCACACAGATAAATTTTCCGAGCGGGAAATCTGCATCAATGGTTTTGAGATTGTTTCCTGAAGCCCCTTTGAGAGATAAAATTTTCCCATTTCCTGGTCTTCTGTGAGAAGGAACTGTGATCACCTTTTTCCCGGTAAGGTATTGCGATGTTAAAGTGTCAGCCTTTAAAACTTCTTCCGGTATCCCCGAAGCTACGATCTCTCCTCCAAAGCGTCCGGCGTGAGGTCCCATATCGATCAGATAATCAGCCTGCAGCATCATATCGCGGTCGTGTTCCACTACGATGACTGAATTACCTGTATCCCTCAATTGCTGCAAAGATCGAATGAGTCGTAAGTTGTCCCGGTGGTGAAGGCCGATACTGGGCTCATCCAGAATATAGAGCACATTGACCAGCTGGGATCCGATCTGTGTTGCGAGGCGGATACGTTGAGACTCTCCACCCGAAAGTGTTGCAGAGGGGCGGTCGAGCGACAGATAATTCAGTCCAACATCCAGCAAAAAGCTCAATCGGGTCACAATTTCCTTGTTCACCTCGGCAGCGATCAAGAGTTGCCTTTTACTCATCCTTTCTCCGATTCCTGTAAAGAAGGCTGAAAGCTCACCGATGTCCATCATGGCTAACTGTGCGATATTTTTTCCATCTATCTTAAAATGGAGTGGCTCTCTTTGAAGCCGTTGACCGTTGCAGTCAGGGCATTTACAAGTTTTGTGAAACTGATCAGCCCATTTTTGAGCACTTTTTGAAAGATTGTCGCTCTTTTCATTTACCACATATTTGACGATGCCTTCATAGGTCATCATATAATCGATGGTGCTACCAAGTGGTGAGTTTTTCAACTGAATGCGTTCTCCTGTTCCGTGAAGAATGGCGTTAAGAATCTCGTCATCAATTTCCCCAACCGGGGTCTTCATAGTGAAGTTGTACTTTTCAGCCAAAGCTTCCAACTGCCAGAAGATGAGTGTATTTTTGTATGGTCCCAGCGGAGCAATACCGCCCTGTATAATCGAAAGGCTTGGATCCGGAACAATTTTCGCGAAATCTATTTCATTGATCTCACCCAGGCCATTGCATTTTTGACAGGCACCCTGCGGAGAGTTAAAGGAGAAACTGTGCGGAGCCGGGTCGTTGTATGAGATACCTGTTGTTGGGCACATCAGATGTCGTGAAAAATA
>JBAXED010000085.1:0-17064 GCA_037140615.1 Prolixibacteraceae bacterium | reverse complement strand
TAATCTTATTTTTAGGTGTTTTGTATATATTCAAGAGTTTTAAGAAAAGATATGTGTTAAAAAAAAGAATATAACCGTGCCAAACAAGCAATATAGCAAATGGCGTGGATAGTAGGAAATTGAAGTGTTGTGCCCTACATCAGACTTCGTAACGGCGGATAAGGACGAAGCCAACAAACCACCACTTGCCATATTGCCAACAGTTAAGACAATTAACCAAAGACCAATTCAAATTCGTTATTGGTCTTCAATTGGTTCCCACCAACCTCCTGACAATCCCCGGACAAAACGAACAACCGTTTCGTGTTTTGTACCCGTTTTGGTTCAACTGACGTGAAATCTCTGAGTAGTTGACCTGCCTTAATTTATTTTGAAGTGGTTCGGGCAGGTAAATGGTTAGGATTTAATAGTAATTTCAAATTAAAAATCCTGCAAGTATTTAACTTACAGGATTTTATCTTCCTAGTAGCGGGGGTAGGACTCGAACCCACGACCTCCGGGTTATGAGCCCGACGAGCTACCAACTGCTCTACCCCACAGTATATTTTTTAAAACCAGCTGTGTCGGTTTTGTGGGTACAAAGATAGGCGTTTTTTCCGGTTCTGCAACATAGATGTAAGTTTTTTGTGTATGTTTGAGTTTTCAAGAAAACTGTACCTATGGCGGGAGAAAGCAAGAGAGATAAATTGAAGAAACTATTCCAAAATCCTTACCGGATTGTCATCTTCAATGACCTCAACCTTCATATTTTAAAACAGATAAGATTTAATGCGCGTACACTGTTGCTGGGTCTGGTAGGAGCAGTTGTAACTATCATCATTGGCGTCACAATACTCATTGCATTTACTCCCTTGAGGGAATATATCCCCGGCTATCCGTCAGGCGAATTTAGACAGAGATTGATTCAAAATTCTCTGATTACAGATTCCCTGGAAGAAAAAATCAGCCTTTACGACCGCTATTTTCACGATGTTCGTGCCATGCTGAGCGGCGAAAACTCGCTGGATACAGTTGTGAGGAGAGACTCTGTTGTCCGCCCAAACTTGAATGCACTCAAAAAAATGAACCAGGATAGCCTTTTCAAGGATGAACTGGATCAGGAACAGTTCAACTTCGGAACGGGTAGCACAAGAAAAAGCGGACTGGCAAGTATGCTCTTTTTCCCTCCCCTCAAAGGCATAGTGACAAGCAAACAAGATCTTTCTTCAGGCCATTATGGAGTAGATATCGTCGCAAAACAAAATTCTCGGGTCTCATCGGCCCTGGATGGAACAGTAATATCTGCTGATTGGACCATGGAAACTGGTTATGTTATCATTATCCAGCATGAGCAGAATATCATTACATGTTACAAACACAATGCTGAACTTCTTAAAAAACAAGGAGATAAAGTGAAAGCTGGCGAAGTAATTGCCATCATGGGTAATACAGGGAAAGAAACTACCGGTCCTCATCTTCATTTTGAACTCTGGGTCAACGGCAACGCTACCAATCCCCAAGATTACATCAGTTTTTAATCTTCATTCCACCATGAAAAATATTGCCATCCTCGGCTCCACCGGATCAATCGGTCAACAGACCCTTGATGTGATTGCCAACAATCCTGATCTTTTCTCTGTCGAGGTCCTCACAGCAAATAACAACGCCGATTTATTGGTCGAACAAGCCATAAAATTCAAGCCCAATGTTGTCATTATCAGCAATGAGGAGAAATATGCAAAGGTAAAAGAGGCTTTATCGTCCTATCCAATAAAAATATATTCCGGACGTGATGCCATCGCTCAAGTAGTGGAAATGGGCTCTGTCGATTCTGTTGTAACCGCAATGGTTGGCTTCTCTGGATTACTTCCCACCATCCGCGCCGCAAAAGCAGGAAAACAAATATGCCTGGCCAACAAGGAAACTTTGGTAGTTGCCGGAGATCTGATTACCCGACTTTCCATCGAAAACAAATCAGAAATCATTCCAATCGATTCAGAACATTCTGCCATTTTCCAATGTCTTGTGGGTGAAGCAGAAGAGTCGGTAGAGAAAATCATTTTAACCTGCTCCGGTGGACCATTTCATGGAAAAACAGCCGAACAGCTGTCGAAAGTAACCATAAAAGAAGCTTTAAAACATCCAAAATGGGACATGGGCGCCAAGATTACGATCGATTCTGCCACGCTGATGAACAAAGGTTTCGAAGTAATAGAGGCCAAATGGCTTTTTGGCCTGAAGCCTGAACAGATAGAAGTAGTGGTTCATCCGCAAAGCATCATTCACTCAATGGTGCAATTTTGCGATGGATCTATCAAAGCCCAATTAGGAATTCCAGACATGCGAATGCCTATACAATTTGCATTAGGCTACCCTATTCGCATCAAGAACTCCATCCCTCGATTTAGCTTTGCCGATTGTTCAACCTTCACGTTCACAACGCCCGATACGAAAAATTTTCGTAACCTTGCACTTTCATTTGAAGCGCTGCACAAAGGTGGAAACCTGGCATGCGTGCTGAATGCTGCAAATGAGGTGTCAGTAAAGGCATTTTTAAACGAAAAAATATCATTTACAGATATCGCTGTAATTAATGAGCAGGTAATGGGACAAATCCAATATATCATTCATCCTGAATTGGATGATTACATTGCTTCTGATAAAACAGCTCGCATTTATGCTGAAGAAATGATCCTCAAATTGTAGTAAATAAACAATTTATTCAAAAGATGGTAATACTGATCAAAGCAGCACAGCTCCTCCTGAGCCTCTCCATACTGGTAATTCTTCACGAATTCGGACACTTTTTGTTTGCCAAACTTTTCCGATGCAGAGTGGAAAAATTTTACCTCTTCTTTGACCCCTGGTTTTCCCTTTTCAAAACACAAAAAGGAGAAACCGAATATGGCATAGGCTGGCTTCCTCTGGGTGGATATGTCAAAATATCAGGGATGATCGACGAGTCGATGGACAAGGAGCAAATGAAACTCCCTCCCCAACCATGGGAATTCAGGTCAAAACCAACCTGGCAGCGTCTGCTTATTATGATTGGCGGTGTTCTTTTTAATCTGATACTTGCGTTGGCACTCTATGCGATGATCCTGTTTACCTGGGGCGAAGAGTACCTCCCAACACAAAATGCCAAGTACGGAATTGTTGTATCTGAAACAGGGCGGGAAATAGGTCTTAAGAATGGGGATAAAATCCTATCGGTAGATGGAAAGGTTGTGGATAGCTTCACCAAAATTGTACCAACAATTGTTCTGGATGGTGCGCAAACCATTGAAGTACAGAGGGATTCTCAAACACTGACCCTTCAGATAAAAAAGGAGATCATTCCCAAATTGCTGACCGATAAGAATATTCTTTCCCTTCGGGTTCCATTTTCCTGCAAAATCATAGCCTTTGCCAAACAATCTCCTGCCAGAGACGCCGGAATGGAACTTGGTGACGAAATTATCTCTGTTGACAGCATAAAATTCCGTTTTTATGATGAGTTTGTTGACAAACTGGCAAGCGCCAAAGACACCGTCAATATTGAATTCACCCGAAAAGGAGTTGCATCCAACCGTAAAGTTAGCATTGGTGCTTCAGGATTAATAGGGATCCAGCGATCATATGATTTGGAAGGGGTATTTGAATACAAAACCATCAAGTACAGTTTTCTTGAAGCAATTCCTGCCGGGATATCCAAAGGTTACAGGGCTGTCGGTGACTACCTCAAACAATTCAAGCTGCTTTTCTCCCCAAAAACCAAAGCATACGAGTCCCTCGGAGGATTTATTGCCATCGGCAACATTTTCCCCGGAGTCTGGGACTGGGAATCTTTCTGGAACCTTACCGCTTTCCTTTCCATTATACTGGCAGTGATGAATATTCTGCCTATTCCTGCATTGGACGGAGGTCATGTGCTATTCTTACTTTACGAAATCATTACCCGCAGAAAACCAAGTGACAAATTCCTGGAATATGCGCAGATCGGTGGCATGGTACTACTATTCTCTCTTTTGCTTTATGCCAATGGAAATGACCTCATAAAATTATTTAGGTAAGCAAGAGATAATCGATTAAAACAATTGCTATATTTGCCTCAAACGCTAAAAACAGGACGTTATGAACTTATTTATATTGGGAGTATTGAGTGGTGCACATGTGATAATAATTATCGCTGTTTTACTCATATTTTTTGGAGGAAAGAAAATTCCTGAATTGATGGGTGGACTTGGAAAAGGAATGAAAGAATTCAAAAAAGCAATGAAAGAAGAAGACGAACCCGCCCCTCCTCCTGCTGCTACTGAAGAAAAGAAAAACGAACCCCTGAAACAATAGTTCCAATCGTTAAAAAAAAAAGACTTCGACTTTAATTGGTCGGAGTCTTTTTTTTGTAACGAATCGCAAACTTCTGCGTCTTATAATCAATTGAAAAAAATATTCTTAAAAATTTACACGATGAAAAAAAATTGGCGCAGTTTGATGACAATATGGTTGGTTGCATTTTCACTCATAGCAGTTTCATGCATCGCCCATATTCATGGTAATGGCAAGGTTGTAAAGGAAGAACGCACTGTTTCGGGTTTTGACGAAATTTCCACAAGCACAGGCATAGAAGTTTCCCTCACACAAGACTCCTTCGAAAAAATTGTGGTCGAAGCTGATGAAAACATCCAAAAAATTCTTAAAACGGAGGTGACAGGTGGAAAATTGAAGATATACCTGGAAGAAGGCGTTAATTACGCCAAGAAAATGAAGGTATATGTAACCTTAAAACAGCTGAAAGCTCTCGAAGCAAGTGCTGGATCTGAGGTTAAATCGGAAAATCAAATTAAATCGGAGAGTTTAAAAATCCACTCTTCCAGCGGGTCTGATGTAACCATGGAAGTAGGTTGTACCATGGTTTCTTTGGACTCAAGCAGTGGAAGCCAAATGAACGTTTCAGGAACAGCTCAATCACTTAAAGCAAGTTGCTCAAGCGGGGCCAATCTTAATGCCTCAAAATTAGTCTCAGATAAGGCAGATGTGTCAGCATCAAGTGGGGCGGATTTGGATGTCCATGTTACCAAAGATCTGAAAGCACATGCAAGCAGTGGGGCGGGTATCACAGTATACGGCAATCCTACTACACGGGACACTAACAGTTCAAGCGGAGGTGATGTGAATTACAAATAAAAAAAGTCTACCTGCCAATGTCAGGTAGACTTTTTATTAATGCTTTTTCATTAATCCCTTCTCATAATGCCATAGCAGATAATCTTAACAATGGCATCAACACTTTTGCCTAAATCATTGGATCTGTATGGTCCGGCAGAAAGCGGCATCTCTAATCCGCGAATAGCGGTGGTGATGCCAATGGCCACCAGAGTAAAATCCTTGATCACAAATTTGTGCTGCCTTGCACCATCCAATAAAATCCGCTTCATCATCCTGATCTCCTCCTGATCATACTGGGATTTGATTTTGTCGATGAACTCAACCGCTGCCGTATCATTTTCTATGGCATTGTAGAAATTTGCCAGTTGACGGTAAGTAGTGATTTTTGTCATCACATAATCACGCAACTTGTCGGCAGGATCCATGTCCTTCTGAAGGACTTTGGCTAATTCAACTCTTAGAATATCTGCTTCCTTCTGAATTACCTCCTGGAACAGATCTTCTTTGCTTGTAAAATAGTAGTAGAGAGAACTTTTACCCTTTCTAACGGCATTGGCAATGTCGTCCAAGGTTGTCTTTTTGTAACCAAATTTGCTAAAAATTTCCTGTGCAATGGTTAAAATGTTCTCGCGTACAGCGTCTTTTTTAGTGCCTAAGTTTTCGTTGCTCATTGGATTTCATTGATCATTAATGGCCAAATATAATTATTTTGTTGAAGAAACAACAATTTTGAAGTCAAGCTGCTTTTTTTCGAGATTGGCTCGAAGAATCTCAATTTCAACTTCGTCACCAAGTTGATACCGGCGCCTGGACCTCCTTCCGGTTATGCAATAGTTCTTTTCATCGAACTGATAATAATCATCCGTAAGCTCATGCAAAGGCACCATTCCTTCACATTTATTCTCCTCCAATTCAACATAGATACCCCACTCGGTAACCCCGGAAATTACTCCCTTGTAGCGCATCCCAATCTTATCTGACATGAACTCTACCTGTTTGTATTTGATCGAAGACCTCTCAGCATTGGCCGCACGATTCTCCATGTCAGACGAGTGCTTGCACATCTCTTCATATTTATTGGCAGCAACAGATGTTCCATCCTGAAGATATCTTTCCAGCAACCTGTGCACCATCATGTCCGGATACCGACGAATAGGCGAGGTAAAATGGGTGTAATATTCAAAACCAAGACCATAGTGTCCGATGTTTCTTGTCGAATATTCAGCCTTGGCCATCGTGCGGATGGCAAGTGTTTCAATTACATTCTGCTCTTTCTTTCCGGTCACGTTGGTAATCAGCTGATTCATGGAGGTGGTCACTGCCGCAGGAGAATTGGTCATAATGCCATAACCAAACCGCTTGATAAAATGATTGAATTTCTCGAGCTTCTCCGGATCAGGTTTGTCGTGGATCCTGTAAACAAAGGTTTTCTCCTTTTTCCTGGGTCCGGGTTTGCCGATCAGTTCTGCCACCTGCTTGTTGGCCAGAAGCATAAATTCTTCAATTAACTTATTGGAATCTTTCGATTCTTTGAAAAATACATTGATAGGTTTCCCCGCAGCATCAACCTCTATTTTTACCTCCACCCTGTCAAAATCAATCGATCCACCTTCAAATCTTTTGGCCCTCAATTTCTTTGCCAGGGTATCCAAGGCAAGAATTTCCTCTTTCATATCACCGGTTCCGGTTTCGATCACTACTTGTGCCTCTTCGTAGCTAAATCTCCGGTCGGAAAAAATGACGGTTCTGCCAAACCACTCCTTTTGAACTTTGGCATTATCATCCAACTGAAATACTGCCGAATAACACAGTTTTTCTTCATGTGGCCTTAGCGAACATACCCCATTCGAAAGACGCTCCGGCAACATAGGTACGACTCTGTCCACCAAATATACAGATGTAGCTCGGTTGTAAGCCTCATCTTCAATGATAGAATTGAACCTTACATAATGGGTGACATCAGCAATGTGAACACCAACCTCCCATAATCCATTTTCTAGTTTCTGGATAGAAAGCGCATCATCAAAATCCTTGGCATCTGCCGGGTCGATGGTAAAAGTCGGCACTTTCCTAAAATCCCGCCGTTTGGCAATCTCCTCAGACGAAATCTCCATTGGAATTTTATTGGCCGCTTCATCAACCTTTTCTGGATATTTGTATGGCAATCCGTACTCTGCCAGGATGGCATGCATTTCAGTATTGTTAGAACCGGCATCACCCAAAACATCTATGATCTCACCCACAGGATTGCGGGCATTCTCAGGCCAATCCAAAATTCTGGCTATGGCCTTTTGACCATGCTTGGCTCCTTTAAGACTCTCATTCGGAATGAATAGGTCAAATGGCATGCGCTTGGAAGGCACCAAAAAGGCAGAAAACTTAGAAATTTCAACTGTTCCAACAAGTGTCTTTTGTGCCCTTTCAAGAATTTCTACAACTTCCCCCTCTGGATCACTTTTCCTTCTTCTGGCAAATAGCCGTATTTTAACTTTGTCACCATCAAGTGCATGGCTCATATTTGGCGCCTGAATCATTACAGTGGCATTGAGCTCTTCACAGAAAACCTGACCAAAACCTTTGTTGCTAAGCTCTATGGTTCCAACAATCGTTCCACCACTTTTTGGTTTCAATCTAAATCTGCCCTTTGAGACCTCCTCCAAAGCTTCGGTGTCGCGAAGTTCCTGCAATGCCGCACTAACCAGCATCTGGGCTGTCGTATTTTTTACACCTATCTTACCTGATAACTGTTTGTAATTGTATACGTAGGTTGGCTCCTCATAAAAAAGAGCCATGATCGAAGTTTTTAAGCCGGCTTTGTTGAAATTTATCGCGTTTTCAAGCTTTTTGCCTTTTGCCATGAAAATTGATTTTAGAATCATTAAAGATAATAAAATTTCGAACGACTTTACAATCTATTCGAAAATAAAATTTCGAGACAAAATTCGCTGCTAAACAATTATATTTGCAAAAAACCGAAGCCGCCAAAATTTAAAAGTTTATAGAATGAAGGTCATCAATCTGATACAGTCTTCCCAAAAAACAATGTTCTCTTTTGAGTTGCTACCTCCAATGAAGGGGCAGAATGCTTCCAAACTATATGAAACCATCGATGAGCTGGTAGAGTTCAATCCCAAATATATCAATTTGACCACCCACCGCGACGAGATTGAGTACCGCCCACTGGAAAACGGTCTCCTGGAAAAAAGAACTGTTCGCAAACGTCCTGGAACAGTTGCCATAGCTGCTTCCATTCAGCACAAATATGGGATTCCTGTGGTGCCTCATGTCGTATGCGGAGGTTTCACCAAAGAAGAGACCGAAAACATGCTGATCGATCTCAATTTTTTGGACATCAAGAATATACTCGCTCTTAGGGGAGATGGATTAAAATCAGAAAGCTATTTCCTTCCGGAAAAAAACGGTCATTCACATGCCAACGAACTGGTCGAACAGATTGTCAATTTGCGCGAAGGAAAGTACCTAGATCCCGATCTTAAAAACAAGACAGCTCTGGATTTTTGCGTCGGTGTGGCAGGATATCCCGAGAAACATTCTGAAGCTTCAAATCCCGATACAGACCTTTTCTTTCTGAAGCAAAAAGTAGATGCCGGGGCAGAATATATCGTCACACAGATGTTTTTTGACAACAAAAAATATTACGAATTTGTGAAGCGCTGCAGGGTTGCAGGCATCAAAGTTCCCATCATTCCTGGGATCAAACCCCTTGCCTTAATGAACCAGGTTACCATGTTGCCCAAAATCTTCAGTATCGATATTCCGGAAGAATTTGCCTCTGAAGTTCGTAAATGCAAAACCAACGATGAGGCCAGACAGGTAGGAACGGAATGGGCTATTTTTCAAGCCAAAGACCTCATTGCCAATAATGTACCTTGTCTGCATATCTATACATACGGCATCACCGACAACACACGGCAAATAGCCAAAACAATCTTATAAATCGTTTTATGCATCAACTGGTATTTGCCACCAACAACGCCCATAAGCTAAGAGAACTCGGCGAAATTCTGAAAGGAGAATTCACTTTGCTAAGCCTCAACGATATCGGCTGCTCTGATGATATTCCTGAGACGGGCAACACACTGGAAGCCAACGCCTCACAGAAATCTTTTTTCATCTGGGATCGATACCATACCGACTGTTTTTCAGATGATACCGGTTTGGAAGTGGCTGTACTAAACAATGAACCTGGCGTCCATTCTGCCAGATATGCCGGTGAAGGCAGAAATTCTGACGACAATGTATCCAAAGTTCTTTCTGGCCTTGATGGCATAGAAAACCGGAAGGCCTGTTTTCGTTGTTTCATCTCCCTGATCATCCGAGGAAAGGAATATCTGTTTGAGGGTCGGGTAGATGGTGAGATCCTGAAGGAAAGAAGAGGTATTGCCGGATTCGGCTACGATCCGATATTTCGTCCGGATGGCTACGACCAATCCTTTGCAGAAATGGAAGCCAATTTAAAAAATAGCATAAGTCACCGTGGGCGCGCAGTTCAAAAACTGGTCAGATTCCTGACCGACGAATATCCTCATCTTCCAAGCGGCCAATGAGGCAGCTTCTCCACATCCTGATTCTTCTGCCGCTGTTTGTTACTGGCCAGAGCCGCATCGGAGAGTGGAAAGCCCATATTTCTTTAAACCCGGTCATCAAAGTCGCTGAAACACCCGAATCTATTGTTGCTGCAACAACCAACGGATTGCTCTTTGCCGACAAAATCACAAAAAAGCTCACCACATTAACCAAGGCTGATGGGCTCTCCGGAATTGGAATATCATCAATTGCCTATGCCCCTGATCCAAAAATACTCCTGGTCGGATATGAAAATGGACAAATGGATTTAATTCGGAATGACCAGGTAATGAATTTCCCTGATCTTACCATGAAAGCCGGCCTTTCAGATAAAACCATTCGCAGGATCTTTTCCGAAGGCAATTTTGCATGGCTCTGCTGTACCTTCGGCATCGTAAAAATCGATCTTCTCAAAATGGAGGTGGCTGAAACTTGGTATCTGGGTGCAGGCAATGATACAAAGTCTATTAATGATCTCATTTCTAACGGCGATAGCTGGTATGCCGCCACCAACAACGGCCTCTTCAAAGCTGCCAAAGCAAACTTGAACCTTCAGGATTACCGGAACTGGCAGCAGCTATTGTCCTTTCCGCAGGCCAATTCAGAATTCACTTCCTTTGCCACATCAAGTGGTTTACTGTACGTTCACGACAAAAGCAACGACAGACTGTTGGAATGGAACGGAAAATTATGGCAACAGCAGAATCCTGAGTTGAGAAATATAAAAGAGATAAGATCTGCCGCAACCGGCTTTATCGTTCTCACCAACAAAGAAGTGTGGCTAATTGGCAAAGCCGGAAACACCCAAATTAAGAGTTACTCTTCCAGCGGAACCTCCTACGCAATTGACCCCAGAGATGCCTTGACAGATGGCAATGGAACTTTATGGATTGGTGACCATCAATACGGACTGACCCAACAAATCAGCTCCTCAGTTTTTTCACATTTGCTACCAAACTCGCCTCACAGCGATCAGATAACTGCACTTAAAGCTGATCGTGATGATATTTTTACGGCAAATGTCACCACCAACTCCAGCGGTAGTCAAGAAGCTTCCATCTCCATTTTTCAGGGAGGAATCTGGCAAAATTTCACGGATGCTGAGGATGTTGGACTTAAATCCATCAGTCCAATCACCGATTTTGCTTTCAGCCCCTTGCATCCCGATGAGTATTGGGCTTCGTCGGCTGGCTCTGGACTCATCTCTTTTCAAAAGAACAGGGTCGCGGCCAGGTACAATGAGTTAAACTCACCTCTGGGAGCCTTCAATGGATCATGCAGCTTAAACAGCCTGGCAGCCGATAGTCAAAACAATCTCTGGTTTACAAATCCTACCGGGAAAGTTCCTCTGGGAAGCCTTCTGGCAAATGGGAATTTTTTAACTCTCCCCTATCCAGGCATGAATTATTCAAATATTTCAACCGGGAGCATCATCATTTCCAGTTCATCCATTCATTGGGTTGTTCTCCCTGATGAAGGGCTATTCGCCTACAAAATCAACGGTAGTATAGACAACATTTCAGATGATCAGTATCGAAAGGTTGCCGTCAAAAGCCGCTTCAGCAATGGTACAACAACGGTGATCACCCCATTTAGCGAAATCTCCGCCATTGTGGAAGACTCCAATCATCAACTTTGGGTTGGAACAGGAACCGGGTTGGTGGTGTACAGTAACCCGGACAAAGTTTTTGATATGAGAGAGTTTTATGGCACCCAACCTTCCCTTGACGACGGAGAAGAGCTTTTCAAACCCATTCTGGACAAAGATAAAATTACTGCCATCGCTGTTGATGGTGGAAACCGAAAATGGATTGGAACCGCCCATTCCGGCCTGTTCCTTTTCTCAGAACAGGGCGATCATCTTCTTCGCCATTTCACCGCTCAAAATTCACCCTTGCTTTCAGATCAGATTCTCTCCATAGCCATTTCTTCCGGTAATGGAGAAGTATTTATTTCAACAGGCAGGGGCCTGAATTCATATAAAAGTGATGCAAATTCAGGAGAGAGCAACCTAAACAAGGCGTATGTCTGGCCGAATCCACTCAGGGAAACATTCGAGGGAAGTGTCACCGTTGACGGTCTGACAGACCAGTCAGATGTAAAAATCACAGATGTTACCGGAAATTTGGTTTTCAGGACAACCTCCCTCGGCGGACGGGCAATCTGGAATGCTCGAAATTCAAATGGAATAAGGGTCTCAACTGGTGTCTATCTTATCTTCTGCAGTTCACCTCAACAAAAAACCACAAAAATTATTAAATTGCTTGTGATTCATTAGTTCCATTTTAAATTCATCATTCATCATCCATCATTATAATACACCATGTTTTATAAGACCGAAGGAATCGTTTTACATGGCCTGAAATATGGCGACAATGGTAGAATCGTGACCGTTTACACCGAGTCCTTCGGAAGGTATTCTTTTATCCTTCAGGGTATTCATGCAAAAAAATCATCCAACAAAGTCAACCTTTTGCAACCTCTGTTTTTACTTGAAATGGAAGTTGATCACAAACAAGGCAGAGAACTTCAACGTGCCAGGGAACTCAGGTCCAATCATCCCTACGAGACAGTCCCATACGATATTGTCAAATCATCCCAGGCAATTTTTCTTGCAGAATTTTTATTCAAAGTACTGAAAGAGGAGGAGGCAAGGCCTGAACTTTACCAGTTTCTGAACCATTCCTTCCAAATCTTTGACCTGCTCAGAATTGGAGTGGCCAATTTCCATCTTTCCTTTCTTATCCAACTAACCCGATACATGGGATTTGCTCCTTCAGACAATTATGATAAATCAAGGCCGTTCTTCGATATGGCCTCTGGTTTTTTTGTCGCCAATAAACCGCCTCATACCTATTTTATGGATTTGCCGGAGAGCCTCATCTTGGAGGCATTTATGAACTGTACGTATGAAGAAATGGCAAAAATTTCTCTAACTTCCATCCAGAGGAACCAGTTACAGACAAAATTGATAGACTATTTCTCTTTGCATCTCGGCATTCAGCTTCATATAAAATCATTGAATGTTTTGCGTGAAATATTTTCCTGATAATCTTACTTTATTTTGGAAAATTATCAGATTGCCATTCCTCAATTTTTCTATATGTTACTGATAATCTGTATTCTTAATGAATATATTCTATAATCTCCCATGCCTTTTTGATACAATATCCTCTTAAACATAACATATTTGTTTGCATACTATTTCGTTCTGGCAATTGCCATTCACATTTTTTTCAGTACTTTTGCAGGATATTAATTCAGTATGACCGTTACAAAACTTCCAACTTCGAAGAAAAACACCTTCGTTACAATGATGGAGATTGCAGAGGAATACAAGGCTACTAACCTTGTTGATCCTATGTCTGGCCTTCCTTGTCCGGATGATTTGATCAATCTTGTTGACAAATACATGCGTGCAGGGAACAATGACTTTTCTCCAAGTGAAGGGGTCGGGTCACTGAGGGAACAAATTGTCTCTATATTCAACAAGCAGAACAATACAGAATTACAAGCCGAAACCGACCTAACCATCACTGCCGGCCCACTGCAGGCAATGTCTACCGCCATCACCACATTTGTCAAGGAGGGTGATGAAGTAATCCTTTTTGAGCCCGTTCAGGAGTCTTTTACCCAATTGATTGAGATGACCGGAGGACGTCCGATTTACATTAACCTGAAGCATCCTGAATACCGGATCGATTGGGATGAAGTGAAAAAGACTGTAACGACCAAGACTAAAATGATCGTTATCAACAATCCCCAAAATCCAATGGGTCAGATCTTTAGTCTGGAAGATTTTGATCAGCTCAAACGCATGACCAACGGAACACGGTTGGTTATATTAAGCAATGAAACCTTTGGCAACATCGTTTACGACGGGCACCATTTCAATAGTGTTGCTTCAATTCCCGAACTCGCTGCCAAAAGTCTGGTAGTCTCCTCTTTTGGAGTTATGTTCAATATCAATGGCTGGGGAATCGGTTACATTGCCGGTCCTGAAAAATTGATGGCTGAATACCGTAAAACCCAGCAATACCAAGGTTTTAGTGTCAATACCCCTGCTCAATATGCACTTGCCGAATACCTGAAGCAAGGTCAGAATTTTAAGGAGATAAACGCCTTCTACCAAAGCAAAAGAGATTATTTTATTGAGTTGATGGCTGGAAGTAAATTTGAATTAACTCCAACAAAATCAACCATTTACCAGCTACTCGATTACAGCAAAATTTCGGATGAATCCGATACGGAGTTTGTCATGAAACTGGCCAAAGAATTCCAGGTTGCTACCATCCCTTTCTCTGCTTTCCAGCATGAGAAAACAAAGATGCAAATGATCCGGATCTGTTTTGCCAAAACCAATGAATTGTTGGAAGAAGCTGCCTATCGGCTGAAAAATGTACCCGTAAAATTCAACAAATAAACCTGCAAAAAGCTTAACTCTAAGTACTTGAAGTACTCTAAGTACTTTAATTATTTTTTTCATGGCCTCATAGTTCAAGGGATAGAACGGAAGTTTCCTAAACTTTAGATTCGCGTTCGAGTCGCGGTGAGGCTACATTTTAACCCACTTAAGTAATTGATCTTAAGTGGGTTATTATCTTTTGTATCCCAGAATTGTATCCCAAAAATGCTTTTTTTTCAAAATAATTATATTCGATTAGGGATTATTTAGGCATAAATAATGAACTTCAACAGTGGCTGTGTTGGGCGAAGGAGAAGGCTGAGAGGTTTAATCCGATAAGCAACAACATATCATAAACCAAAATTGGATGCAGAAAACATCCACATCCAATTCTGAGTAAAGAATTTATTTATGCAACCTTATTCCTCCATATCTTCTCTTGGTCTAAAAGGTTATTTACATATATATTCCATATAGGCTCTACTTCAGGTTGTCTGCCAAAATGCAAAAGTTTCCAATCACCGTAAAGCATTTCTTTTTCCCACATGCCATAAAAATTCAAACCATTAATCCTCATTTCAGTAACCTTTGCCCACATGCCAATAGATTTACTTTGGTCAGTTATGTGGGTCATAATTTCGCCATTAAACAGAACATCTTTCATTTTTTTGTTAAGGAAACTTGGAATTGTCTGTGTTGTAACATTTTTCGTTTTCATAATAATAAGATTTAAATTGTTTTTAAATGTTTTATAATGATTATACGTATCTCATAAGGAAAATGTTACAAGTATGTATTTGATTATCAATTATATAAACAAATAAAGGCTGATATTTCTACCAGCCTTTAATCAGTAATTACTAATCACAATAATTACTTCAATCTACAAACCTTTTCAACTAATCAATTATCAATTACAACTCATTTACAAACACTTATACGCTAATATCCATCCAAATGTTACAAGAATTGGCGACTATTTTATCACCTTGAGCTACAATTGATTTTACGAGCTTTTAAAAGACTAATGTCACTACCCAAATAATTCCAAAATCTTCCTATATTTGATTGAGTCTTTATCGTAAACCTACTTACTCCTAATTCTTATGTTCATCAGATTTTCCCATTCAAAAATAAGATGGAAGATTGGTGTGCCTAGTTCTTATTGTTTTAGTCAAATCTAAATATCTATATTACAGCATATTATTATAAATCATTACTTTTCATAAACACATATGTTCGAACAGACCTTCAAAAACATTGACGACATCCTCTACAAAGATTCAGGTGCAGACTCAGAACTGGATTACATTGGTCAAACATCTTGGATAATGTTTCTCCGTTATCTTGATGATTTGGAAAAAGACAAGGCAGATGAAGCACAATTGCATGGCAAAGAATACAAATACATAATTGATGTCGAATACCAGTGGACATCATGGGCAATGCCTAAAACATCTGATGGCAAACTCGACATCCATAAAGCAATGGTTGGGAAAGATTTGGTTGATTTTGTTGACTTAAAGTTATTCCCATACCTATCTGGCTTCAAGCAGAAGGCAGACCATGCACAGACAATTGAATATAAGATTGGTGAAATATTCAGTGAACTGAAGAATAAAATCCAAGATGGTTATAACCTTCGTGGCATTATTGAACTGGCTGATGAACTGCCTTTCCGTTCCACAATTGATAAGCATGAACTCAGTCATCTGTATGAGTCAAAAATTAAGAACATGGGCAATGCTGGTCGCAATGGTGGACAGTATTATACCCCCAGACCGCTTATTCGTGCCATTATTGAGATCATTCAACCTAAGATAGGTGAAAGGGTCTACGATGGTGCAGTTGGTTCTGCTGGCTTCCTATGCGAAGCATTTGAGTACATGAAGCGTGACAGGGATAAATTGAGCACAACCGACTTAGAAATTCTTCAAACCAAAACCTTCTACGGTAAGGAGAAAAAGAACCTTGCATATATTATTGGTATCATGAACATGATATTGCACGGCATTGAAGCACCAAATATTATTCACACCAATACGCTAAGCGAAAACATAAGGGATGTTCAGGAGAAGGACAGATATACTGTGATATTGGCTAATCCACCATTTGGTGGGAAGGAGAGACCAGAGGTTCAACAAAACTTCGATATTAAAACTGGAGAGACTGCCTTTTTATTTTTGCAGCACTTCATCAAGAATCTTAAAGCAGGTGGCAGAGCAGGGATTGTAATTAAGAACACATTCCTAAGCAATAGCGATAATGCTTCTGTTTCGTTGAGAAAACACATTTTAGAATCATGCAACCTTCATACTGTTTTGGACATGCCAAGTGGTACGTTCTTGGGTGCAGGCGTTAAAACGGTTGTGCTTTTCTTTACCAAAGGTGAACCCACAAAGAAAATCTGGTTCTATCAACTTGATCCTAATAGGAACATGGGCAAAACCAATCCTCTAAATGATGAGGATATGAAGGAGTTTGTTGAATTGCAAAAAACAAAGCCTGAAGGACTGAAGAGTTGGAATATTAATGTTTCTGATGTTCTTACACATAATTATGATTTGAGCGTTAAAAACCCAAATACTCCAGATGAAGCACCATTAAGAACTCCTTCAGATATTTTGGATGAAATGGAAGCCTTAGATGCTGATACCAATGAAATTCTTTCAACCATTAAAGATTTAATAGGATGAAAGAAGGTTGGGAAATAAAAAGATTGGGGGAAGTAAGCACTTTTCAAAATGGCGATAGAGGGGTAAATTATCCCTCAAAATCACATAGGACAATAGTTGGGATACCATTTATTAATGCTGGACACCTATCGACCAATGGTCTAGATATGGAAAGCATGGACTACATTTCAAGAGAGCGGTTTAATTTATTAGGCAGTGGTAAAATAAAGAGAGGGGATATACTTTTTTTCCTTCGAGGTTCTCTAGGAA
>JBAXED010000084.1:0-17232 GCA_037140615.1 Prolixibacteraceae bacterium | reverse complement strand
AAACGGGAAACAGAGAAACGGTGAAACGGGAAACAGAGAAACGGTGAAACGGTGAGACGGAGAAACGAGAGGGGGAGAGTGGGCGAATGCAACTCCTGAATGTAACTCCCTGAGATCGGACTCTCCTGAGCTTGTTGAAGATGGAAGAGAGAAGAAAAAGGAATTTATGCTAATTAATTTAATATCAATTTTTAAATTTAAACATCATGACAGTTTTTAAAGGTAACAAAGAGTATTTTCCTGGTATTGAACAGATTAAATACGAAGGACCAAAGTCCAAAAATCCCATGGCATTCAAATATTACGATGCCAATGCGGTTATTCTAGGGAAAACGATGAAAGAATACCTGCGATTCGCGGTAGCTTATTGGCATACTTTCTGCGGCGATGGCGGCGACCCATTTGGTCCGGGTACGCAGATCTTCCCATGGGTTGGCTCCTCAGACAAGATGACAGCTGCCAAAGAGAGAATGGATGCTGCATTCGAGTTTATTAGTAAAATCGGCGCACCATTTTACTGTTTTCATGATACCGATGTGGTGGGTGATGGCTCTGTTTTCGAGATCGAAAAGAGGCTGGCCGATATGATTGACTTCGCCAAAGAGCGTCAGAATGCAACAGGAGCCAAGCTGCTTTGGGGTACTGCCAATGTTTTTTCCAATCCACGCTACATGAATGGAGCTGCCACCAATCCCGATTTCAACGTATTGGCCAATGCTGCTGTTCAGGTGAAGAACGCCATGGAAGCAACCATCGCCCTGGGCGGAACCAACTATGTTTTCTGGGGTGGACGCGAAGGGTACATGAGTCTGCACAACACAGATACCAAAAGGGAACTTGAGCACATGGGCAAATTTCTGGCCACAGCACGCGACCATGCCCGCAAGCTTGGATTCAAAGGAACTTTTCTGATTGAGCCAAAGCCTATGGAACCAATGAAACATCAATATGATTTCGATACCCAAACGGTGATCGGCTTCCTGAGAGCACATGGTTTGGAGAATGATTTCAAATTGAACATTGAAGTCAACCATGCTACGTTAGCCGGCCATACTTTCGCTCACGAATTGCGTACTGCACGCGACAACGGCATGTTTGGATCGATCGATGCCAACAAGGGCGACTATCAAAACGGATGGGATACTGACGAATTCCCAACCAACATATATGAAATTACGGAAGCGATGCTGGAAATTATTCAGGCAGGCGGATTCACGACCGGAGGTATCAATTTTGATGCAAAAACACGCCGCAATTCTACAGATCTGGAAGATATTTTCCTCGCTCATATTGGCGGAATGGATGTTTTTGCCCGTTCACTGGTAATTGCAGACAAATTGCTGAAGGATTCAGATTATCTGAAATTGAAAGCCAACCGTTATGCTTCTTACGATTCAGGGAAAGGTGCTGCTTATGAAGCCGGAAAGCTTAACCTGACTGATTTGTACAATATTGCCAAAGAAGTTGGTGAACCGAAGCAGATCAGTGGAAAACAGGAGATGCTGGAACAGCTGATTAATGGCTACATTTAATTCCATGAAGCAGCACAACTCATCTTATGTGGTGGCCATTACGATGGTGGCCACTTTGGGCGGACTATTGTTTGGATATGACACAGCAGTCATTTCCGGAGCAGAAAAATCCATACAGCTTTACCTGATCAATGGTCTGGGCCTGGGATCGCTGGCGCATGGGGCCACCATCTCCAGTGCCCTGATCGGGTGCATCATTGGCGGAATGGTATCCGGCCTGGCCGCTTCCAAACTGGGTAGGAAAAACTCACTGATGCTTTCGGCCTTCCTGTTTTTTGCCTCAGCACTTGGTTCTGGCTGGCCTGAGACCTTCTTCTTCACCAAAGGGGAACCAACAATGGGGCTTTTGTTCATGTTCAACTTCTACCGGATTATCGGAGGAATAGGCGTTGGCATTGCCTCCGCTGTTTGTCCGATGTATATTGGTGAGATAGCTCCGGCAGAGATCAGGGGAAGATTGGTATCCTTCAACCAGTTTGCGATCATCTTTGGTATGCTGGTGGTTTATTTTGTCAATTATGGAATTGCGCACGGTCAGACACTGGAGTGGATAAATACCGTCGGCTGGCGCTGGATGTTTACTTCAGCGGCAATACCTTCCGGTATTTTCGCCTTGCTGCTACTTTTCGTTCCTGAGACTCCGAGGTACCTGGCTTTAAACAACAAGGATTCTGAGGCACTTTCCATTCTGACTAAAATCAATGGAAAAGAGAAGGCTCTTTCGATCCTGAAGGACATCAAAAAATCGGTGGAAGCCTCCTCCGAAAAGCTGTTTGCCTATGGGAAAGTAGTGATTGTCATCGGAATTCTTCTTTCTGTTTTCCAGCAATTTGTGGGAATCAATGTGGCACTTTATTATGCTCCCCGCATCTTTGAAAGTATGGGTGCTGCGAAAGATGCATCGATGCTGCAAACAGTTGTCATGGGATTGATCAACGTGATCTTTACGGTGATTGCCATTGCGACTGTCGACAAATATGGCCGCAAACCACTTCTAATGATTGGATCAATTGGCATGGCAGTGGGTATGTTTGCCATTGGAGCGCTTGCGTTCATGAAGGTGATCGGCATCAGTACGCTGGTATTTATCATTATCTACACAGCTTCTTTTATGATGTCTTGGGGACCGATCTGCTGGGTGTTGATCTCTGAAATTTTCCCAAATAAAATCAGGGGTCGGGCCATTGCCATCGCGGTAGCATCACAGTGGGCAGCCAATTATTTCATCTCATCTACCTACCCTGCCATGATGGAATTCAGCGGTGGTGTAACATATTGGTTTTACGGAGCCATGAGTTTGCTATCTTTCGTTTTTGTCTGGAAAATGGTCCCGGAGACCAAAGGAAAGACTTTGGAAGAGATGGAAGGAATGTGGTTAAAAACGAAATAAAGTTATCAATAAACCTGCCAGGTTTTGGAAACCTGTCAGGTTTATTGATAACTTTACTTCAAAACCACTCATTATGGTTGCCATTACGATTCAAACTGACCAGCCTGTCACAGTTGTAATTCCCAAAGGAAGGATTGATGCCTTAACCAGCACTGAAGTTGATCAGGCCCTGCGGCCTCTGATTGAAAAGGAAAATCATATAATCATAGATCTTTCCCAATGCGATTATTTATCCAGTGCCGGAATACGCATTCTTCTGGTTTCGGGGAAGAAATTAACCGCCAAAGGTGGGAAACTATTCCTGTCCGGATTGTTGCCTGAAGTTTTCCAGGTGATAGAGATGGCAGGTCTTCATCAGATTTTTTCATTATACAAAAGTGTAGAGGCGGCACAGGCTGAAATTGAACAGATCAACATCCTGTCAAGCGGATCACTGGAATGGCAGAAAGGTAATTTTGCCTTTCGGTTTCAACCGTTGGAAAACATTGAAAAGCCTGCCTTACTTTGGGAGAATCAGGGCATTGTCGGCTACAACGAGTTGGATTTTACTGTTGGCATTGGGACACCGGCAGAGTCAATTGAAGAAGAAATTCTCACCCGTGGTATTTTCATCTCTACCGGATATTGTGCCGGATTTATTCCTTTTGAGTCTATCCATCAAGCCGACTTCAGAATTCCTAAGGAACCTTCTAATGCCGGGATATTTGTCAAAAAAGCGCTATCATTTGGTCAGCAGCCGGCTGGCATGGTACGGATTGCTGCATCAGCCTCCATCACACTTGGCTGTCTTGCTGAAGCCTTGACCCCTATCCGGCAAAAGCTTGGGTCAGGCGACCAGGATATGATAGCCATGGTCGTAGCAAGCTTCGATACCAGGTGCCCCTCAATAACGGTTTGCTTGCCGCCGGACCAGAAATTGATAAAGCATTTAAATCTTCGGGATCCGGATGAAATTCAGGGAGTACCCGCTTCCGCGGATGCGGGAAAAAAGCTTTGGGGAGCCAAATTTATTTTGGATGAAGTGCCCGATTTGCCTGAAGGAACCTCCTTATCCGACTTCCTGATGAAGGCATTAACATTAGAAAACCTGATCAACGTGGGGCCTATCAGCTCTGATGATTTGCTGGCCGATCCCGTCACCTGGATTTTCGCTTCCAAAGGTATGGAAGATGCCTCCGACAAACGGCTGGTTATCCAAACAACTGATGATCTTGTCTTTGAACCACACAAGGCTTTTCTGGCACGCAGATTGTATACCGACTCTGCCAGGATTGTCATCAAGCAGATTCACGGAGGATACTCTGCACAAACTTATGAGGTCACATCCTTCAACCATGAAAAGAGAAAACTGAGGCCGACAGTTTTAAAAATGGCAAACCGGAATATTATCATGAGGGAATCCGATCGTTGCCAGAAGTACGCCCTTCCCTATATTTTAAACAACAGTGCCATCGTTTTGGGGACGAAATTTTTTGGCGATTTTGGTGCGCTCAGGTATAATTTTGTCGGCATTGGCGGAGAACATACCCAGTTGAAGTGGTTGGCTCATTATTTTAAAAGCTGGCCCCTCCCCCAGTTGGAACCCTTGTTCGACAAAATATTCCTGCAAATTTTGAAACCATGGTATGGTCAGCCGATAAGTGAAACGATTCACCCATTTGCGGATCATGATCCAACTGCAACCTTCTTCCCTACCCTTTGTCAGACAGCCGCCGAGTTGCTTTCTGTTCCACCTGATGAGCCAACCATTGAGGTGGCAGAGACCGGTCAGACGCTCACGAACCCTTATTGGTATCTGAAACACGAATTGCCAAGGCAGAGGCAAACAGGGATCGACTACTATACTGCAATTTGTCATGGCGACCTGAACATGCAAAATATCCTGCTGGATGAAGACATGAATGTGTATCTGATAGATTTTTCCGAAACCCGTCCGCGTTCTGTGGTTTCAGATTTCGCCAGACTCGAAGCCATCTTCATGATCGAGCACGCACCTTTGGACAACGCTGAAGAGATGGAGGAATACCTTAAATTCATTGCAGCTTTTTATGAAAAGATTACGCTTGGAGAACCACTTGTGAATAACTACAAAGGACCGCATTCTGATAAGATTAACCGACTAACTGCTCTGACGCAAAAGATGAGGGATTATGCTTTTCAGAGTGCGCAGAGAGATCCAAATCCGGTGCCATACTGCCTGGCTTTGCTGGAATGGACGCTTCCGGTAGTTTGCTATAGTTCTACCCCCTTGCAAAACAAAAGGCTATCGATGGTAATCTCCGGACTAATTTGCGGAAATATCAAAAACTAACTTTGCTATACCTATCCCAAACAGAAATAAATGAGCATTTTGACAAAGAATACTTACCAGGAATATTCAGATTCATTTGAAATTCAAGTTGATCCGGAAATTTTAGATTTTGGCCCAAAAGACGATGAATACGCTATTTATGATGGCACGACTCAACTTCTGCAGACGCCTGGGAGCAATAAATATTCGCATTCATCCAAAGAAGTGATCGAGTTGTTGCTAACTGACATTCAGCTTTACAGATTTTCAACACAGAATGAGTTTTCGTCGCCGGTGCTATTTTCATTTTGGAAGGACATTAAGCTGAGCGGAGCTGATCACTTTTTGGACCAATGGGAAAGCGTGCTTTCAATGGATCCATTTGTGTTGATGAAGACAGCAGAAAAATCAAGGGTTCAACCCCTAAGTCCTGACGATCCGCTGTTCAATTTTTCCTATGTTCTGCTTTCAGCCTTGCTGGATGTTGTCAACAGCTTTGCAGAGAGAGTCATCAGTGAAGTTAGCATGGAAGAGAATGATAGTCATCCCTTTCTGCAACTGTTAAGACTCTGCTACAAAAGATTCGCCACATACCAGCAAGTTGCGGTTCAGGCGCTCAGCGAGGTTCATCAATCCGGGATTGTGCTGCCAATTTTACTGGTATCCGGCGAAATTAGTGCAGCAGAATATGCCAAGGGACTCATCTCCCTCAAAATCAAACCCAAAGAGGTCATGTCTGACTTGCTGGCAGGGGTTGCCAGGATTCAATCCTTTCTGGGCGTGTTCATGCAAAAGCCACACATTGAAAGAGCAGTCTCAGAAATAATTGCCGAAGGAGAAGGCAATTTGATCGAGTTTAAGTCGACTTTACGTTGGGACATCCGAGCCGGCAAAACAAATCCGGCGATAGAACGTTCTTGTTTGAAAACCATTTCCGCTTTCCTGAATTCCTCAGGCGGAACGCTGCTAATTGGTGTTCGCGATGATGGATCCATTGAAGGAATAGAAACCGACAAGTTTGCCAATGAAGATAAATTTCTTCTTCACCTTTGGACACTTATCAGAATTTGTCTGGGCCGGGATTTCAGTCCATTTATCCGGACGCGAATTGAAAAGATGGATGAGAAAACAATTTGTGTCGTTAATTGTAGTTCTTCCGACAGACCTGTGTTTTTGCATCAGCCTGGATTCGACGAGGAGATGTACATCAGACTTGGACCATCCAGTAATGCACTGAATATCAGCGAAGCATTAATATATGTCGGGAATCATTTTCATTCCTAAATAATTTAATATAATACCAACCAATATTTTCAATATTATGTCTGAGAATTTACAACAACAAGCCAACGATTTTCTGGAAAGGGCTCAATTGGCAGCTGCAGAATTTCATCAGTTTAATCAGGAACAGACAGACCGTATTGTGGAAGCTGTATTCAAAGCAGGCTTCAACAACAGGATAAAACTGGCGAAAATGGCACAGGAAGAGACGGGAATGGGCGTTTGGGAACACAAAGTGATCAAAAATGTTTTGGGTACCCAGCTTGTTTATGAAAGTATTAAAAATGAAAAAACAGTCGGTGTCATCTCCTATGATCCACGCACCGGTATCACTGAGATTGCGCAACCCCTCGGGCCGATTCTTGCTGTTATTCCTGTTACGAACCCTACTTCGACAGCCATGTTCAAGATTCTCATCTGTCTTAAATCCAGGAATCCCATCATCATCAGCTCACACCGGAGCGCCTCGAAATCTTGTGCTGAAACAGTCAGAATCTGCTACGAAGCTGCTCTTAGTGCCGGAGCACCCGAAGATTGCATCCAGATGATTGAATCGGGAAGCAGGGATTTTACTCAGATTATGATGGCCCATCCCAATATTGCCTTGATTTTAGCTACCGGAGGAACAGGACTGGTCAAAGCGGCATACAGTTCGGGGAATCCTGCCATTGGTGTTGGACCGGGGAATGTTCCTGTATTCATTGACGAAAGTGCAGACATCCCATTTGCTGTAGCGAGCATTATTTCATCCAAAACTTTTGACAATGGAACCATCTGTGCCAGCGAACAAGCCATCGTGATGGTCGAAAGTATCGAGCAAAAAGTAAAGGAAGAGTTTGAAAAACAAAAATGCTATTTCCTCAACAACGAAGAACTTAAAAAACTGGAAAAATTTGCCATTGTCCCGGAAACAAGCAGCATGAGCGCAGCTGTTGTAGGCCAATCGGTGAAAGTCATTGCCGAAAAAGCAGGAATCTCTGTTCCTGAAGGGACAAAAATATTGATGGCAAAGTTAGATGGCGTAGGCAAAGATTATCCTCTCTCTGTTGAAGTGCTGGCGCCAATCCTCGCTTTCTATGGCGCAAAAGATTACAATGCTGCCATAAATTGCTGCATAGACCTGAATTATCTGGGTGGTATTGGCCATAGTGCCTGCATCTATGCGAATGATGAGCAACGAATCATGGAATATTCAGAATTACTGAACGCCGGCCGCGTTCTGGTAAATACGCCAACATCGCAGGGAGCTGTGGGTTATTTTTACAACCATCTTGCCCCTTCCCTGACATTGGGATGCGGAACAGGTGGGAAAAATATTACAACGGAAAATATCACCGCAAAAAATCTCCTCAACATCCAGCGTGTCAGCCGAAGAAAAGCAAACGAACTTTGGTTCGGCTTTGATCAGTCAAAATACTTTGATGAGTCCCTCAGTACCGATCAAATTTTAAATGATTATTATAAAAACCATTAACCAATACCCATTGATTCATGTTAACTTTCAATTACAACAATGAAGAAAAAATCATCACGTTCATTTTTAACGGACGGATGGATACGCTTGCCATGGAGAATCTTAATAAAATTCTCCAGTCAGAAGCCGGACTGAAAGAGATCAAGTCAGATGATAAAATCGTATTCGACCTCAGGAATGTGGATTATATTGCCTCCTCTTTTATCCGCGTTTGCGTTAGCCAGGCCAAGCAGGTAGGATCAGACAGGTTCTCCATGGCCAATTGCCAGCCCTTTGTCAAGAAAACCTTCAAGATTTCAGGCCTTGACGAAGTCCTGAATATTTCCTGAATTTTGCGCCTGAATGGCGCAAAATTCAGGTGTAAAAAAAATGGTTTTGCGTTTAACTTTTTCAAATGATTGTTGTACTTTTGCGCTTGCTGAAAATAGAAACCAGTAATATGGAAGAAGGCTCGAGTAGAAACAAATTATTTATCCTGATGTAGTCGGGAAGATCGGCCTTTGTCTGTCTCCTGCGCTAAATCTCAAAAACGCAAAGGAGGCTTGTATGACTTCAACAGTCCCATTTTTTTTAAGCCGGATTATAGGTGCCAAAGTATTTGATCCCCAAAGGAATTTTGTCGGAACGGTAAAGGATTTATTGCTCAGCGCTGAGTTATCCACGAATGTGGATACCCTTGAAAGACCTGTTGTTCAAGGTATTTCATTAAAGATCGGCAAAGAAATCAAACATTTTTCTTTCGACTTCTTTGATATTACCAAAAAGAAAAGAAAGCTACTTGTTCGATGCAACAAGCTGGAAGAATTACCCCTAAATAAAAAGGAGGAAAGTATACCTCTGGGGGCCCTGGTGATGGACAAACAGATCGTTGATTTGAATGGCCGCAAGGTAGTTCGCGTTAACGACGTCAGACTTGCCACCATCAACAATGTGACCTATGCCATTGCCGTAGATGTCGGCATTGAAGGATTACTTCGCCGCATTGGCATCAACCAAATTGTAAAATTCTTCTTTTCGCTGGTCAAATTAGATGTCCCTTCAAAATTCATCTCATGGGATGATATGGAGGCCATTGACTACTCCAACCTGAGCATCAAGCTAACCTCAACCTACAGCAAACTCAATACGCTGCACCCTTCAGATCTTGCCGACATCATTGAAGATCTGGACAATCGTTCCCGTCAGTCAGTCTTCCTCGCCCTTGACGAAGAGATGGCAGCCGATGTGTTGGAAGAGATGGAGCCAAAAGCACAGCTCAAAATTATCGAAGGCATGTCGGTCGAGAAGATGGCAGACGTGCTTGAGAAAATGCCGGCCAACGAAGCAGCTGATATCCTCGATTCTCTGGAAGAAGAAAAAGCCGAACTACTTCTGAATGAGATGGAAGCAGAGTCCTCCTCTGAGGTACGTGAGCTTTTGGAATATGAAAACTATGAAGTAGGAAGTATCATGACCACTGAGATACTCGCCTATTTGCAGGAAACTACCGTAGCAGAAGTATTCGATGACCTAAGAACCAATCAGCCTGAAGCGGAGTCACTTTTTGGATTATTTGTGGTCAACAGCAACAATGAACTGATTGCAACGTTCTCGTTCAGGGATCTGGCCGTTTCCAATCTGGAAGCGAAGATTTCATCCTTTATGAACGATGATCCAATTTTTCTTTTTGATGAGCAAAAAATGGACGACGTAGCAGAGCTGGTCTCAAAATACAATCTTTTGACTATCCCGGTAGTTAACAAAGACAACCAGCTCGAGGGGATGGTTGTTATTCATGATGTCATCGAGGATTTGGTTAACAAGAGAAGAACAAATAAAAAATAGAGGGATACGTCATGTTCAAAGACAAACGAAGAAGAAAAACCCTTCTCCAAAGGCTTGCCATTTTTATGGCCATCCTCGGACCCGGCATCATCACCGGAAGTGTGGACAATGATGCAGGGGGAATTACAACCTACTCTGTAGCAGGAGCTCTTTATGGGTACAATCTTATATGGACCCTGATCCCTTCATTTTTGGTATTGATCGTTATCCAGGAAATGAATGCCAGGATGGGAATCGTGACAGGTAAGGGTCTTGCCGACCTTATCAGAGAAAATGCAGGCGTAAAGGTTACCTTTTTTATCTTCCTTTCCTTAATTTTTGCCGATATTGGCAATACTACAACTGAATTTGCCGGGGTGGCAGGAAGTATGGAGTTATTTAATGTGAGTAAATATATTTCCGTTCCGGTAGTAGGCGTTTTGGTCTGGTTGCTCGTTGTCAAGGGTACTTATAAGATTGCAGAACGCATCTTCTTGTTATTCAGCCTTTCATTGCTAACATATGTAGTCTCTGCAATTCTTGGAAAACCGCAATGGTCAGAGATAGGACACAGCATTATTCATCCTGATTTTCCGGTTAATGGGCAAAGCCTGGCCATGATTATCGGTGTTGTGGGTACTACCATCGCGCCCTGGATGTTGTTCTACATGCAGTCTTCCGTTATTGAGAAAGGACTGAAGATGAAAAATTACCGCTATACCCTCATCGATATCCTGGTAGGATGTATAGTAACAGTTGTAGTGGCCTTTTTTATCATAGTTGCCTGTGCATCCACCCTTCATGTAAACGGCATAAAAATTGAGGCGGCAAAAGATGCGGCCCTTGCATTACAACCACTTGCGGGACAGTTTGCTTCGCACGTTTTTGCCTTCGGATTGTTTGTTGCTTCCATTTTCTCAGCTACTATCCTACCGCTTGCTACCTCCTTTTATGTCTGCGAAGCCTTTGGATTCGAGGCCGGAATAGATAAAAAATGGGAAGAAGCACCTGAATTTTTCACACTTTACACCTCTATTATTGCTATTTCCGCCGGAATAATCTTGCTTCCAAATGCACCGTTGATATCCATTTCGCTGTGGTCGCAAGTTATCAATGGCTTGCTCCTCCCGGTTTTCCTGGTTTGCATGATTTTGCTCGTCAACAACAAGAAAATCATGGGAGAATATGTAAATAAACCATTTAACAACATCATAGGATGGACGACTGTAGTTGTATTGGTTGGCTTATCCGCTATGTTGTTAGTATCTACTCTTCTGAAGATGTTTTAGCCGGTAAATAACTTCAAATTACTTAATTCGATAATTTTTCACTGAAGGAAACCGGCTATTCGATGAATCCTTCTATCCTTATGCTGAGGTTGCTTTTTCTTGGTAAGTCGTATCATTATTTTTGAATATTATAAAATTTAAGTTGATCTCGTTTCAAATCATTTCTCATTTAATATTCAAAACAATGAAAAGTCTAACCTTTAAATTATCAGGTTTTATCCTTCTAAGCGTGTTTGTCCTTAGCTGTTCTAAAACTGCAATGGATTCATCCACCCCAAGCTCGCTCAAAGATGCCTTGTCAATTGGTACGCAGAATTTAAACACTGCCATGACCGACATCGCATCCAATCAGGCATTTCAACTAATAAATGTTAGTAACCCTTCAACGCTTAAAGCCGCAACAGTTTACACCGTAAACATTCCACTATCCCTTGTAAAAGGTGTATACGATTACAAGGCATTGAAAACAGATGCAAGCAGAAGTTATCCATTGATCAAATTCTTCACAAAGTCGGCCGATGCCAGCAAGATGGTGATCAATATGCCGCTTGCTAAATTGAAAAATCCCCATGTGCTGCGCGAATACAATAAAGCCGATTCAACGCTAACGAACAATTTCAATATGTCGGTGACAGAATATTACAACAATTACAACAGTTACCGCGATTTTGACTACTCAAATGTTGCGGCAATTACCATCGATAAAGTTCTTGCCGGAAGTTTGAATATCAAGTCCTTGCAAAGTCCTACCCTTGGGACTCAATATGCATCACAATTCGCTTTCAGCAACGGATATACTGCAAAATATAAATATACATCAGGCGATACCATTGTATCAAGCTTTACGATCTTAAAGGCTACAAATGTATTGTACGAAGAGAAACTGCTGACCATCAAGAACGATACTGCAAGATTTGGACGCGAGCATCAATATTCACTGACCATCGGAGATGTGAAACTTGTCAAAAAGGCTGATAAAACTTATGCAGTATATTTAAAAAATGTTCTTCAGACAAAGGCTGTGGTATCCTTCGTTGATAAAGACGACAATGAGGATTCAGAACATTCCATCTGCGACAAACGTGATATTCAGATCACCTTTGAAGATGGGACGACAAGCACTATTTCAACGCTCATTGGTCAAACCATTACCGATATCTCAACCTTGTTCACCTCTCTGCACCAAGTCTATTTTGCAGCATATGTGGCAGATTGGATTGCCTACGACATCTACTTCAAGAGATAAGCAAACAACGTTTCAATCAATATATAGGTTTTATCTTCCGCGGATATTAAGGGTATTTCGCGGAAGATTTTTTTTGCCTTCAATATGATTTTTACAATGCCAGCGATTGCTTAATTCTTCAACTCAATTTTCACAACAGTATCATATTCAACTGGTTTCTCCGGAGTACTGCTTGCGGTGATAAAGAAATTTCCTGTTTCGGTATTTCCCCACCAGGTTTTCTGGTAAGACAATTCTGCTCCAGATTTCAGCAGGTAGACATTTTTAACTTTCTCTCCATCCACACCTTTGGCATTGACCTGTCCAAGATTTGGATACAACCAGTGAGCATAAACGACATTCCCCTTTTGGGTGTACCTTCCCCAGTCGGGTTTGGCCAATTTTGAAGCTTCACAACCATAAATACTTTCACCATTTATATTTAGCCATTTGCCTACTTTGCCCAGAATTTCAACACTTTCCTGTGGAATAACACCCCTGGCATTCGGTCCGACGTTCAACAGTAGATTGCCATTTTTGCTGACACAATTCACCAAAGTATGGATGATGAGTTCGGGCGATTTCCAGTTGTGGTCCATCTCCGTGTATCCCCAGCCACCATTGAGCGTTAAGCAGGTTTCCCATGGTATGGGATTGCCATATTTGTCGATGAGTGCCACCTCCGGAATTCCCTGTTCGGGTGTTTCAAAATCGCCCAAGGTTTTGACCATTCTCTCTTTGGAAGAGGATCCATCGTGGGTGGCCAACCGATTGTCCAGAATGATTTCGGGTTGGTATTTGCGAACCATTGTCACCAGGTCATTGGCTTTCCATTTCTCACCGCTGTACTGGTCGAACGAATAATCGAACCACATGATGTCGATTTTCCCGTAATTTTTCACCAATTCCTCCACCTGTCCGTGCATGTACTTCAGGTAGTTGTCCCAGTTGAAAGTACGTTTGGCGTATTCCTGGTCACCCCGCTGCGGGTGATTTCCCACATTGGGATAATCGGGATGGTGCCAGTCTATGATGGAATAATAGAGGCCAACTTTGATGCCTTCAGCCCGGAAAGCCTCCAGAAATTCGCGCACCAAATCGCGCCCTCCGAACCGCGGAGTTAACTTGTAATCGGTCAGTTTGCTGTCGAACATACAAAATCCATCGTGGTGCTTTGCTGTCAGAACCGCATATTTCATTCCAGCAGCTTTGGCTGTTTTGGCCCAGGCTTTGGCGTCAAAATCGGCCGGATTGAATTCGTCGATGTATTTCTGATACTGTTCAGTGGTGAGCCGTTCGTTGGCTTTCACCCATTCACCACGGGCTGGAACGGCATACGCGCCAAAATGGATAAACATCCCAAAACGGGACTCGCGCCACCATTTTGTGCGCTCCATCACCTTCTGGTAGTTTTCTGAATAGGCTGCGGAAGGAGCTTCCTGGGCGTAAACCCCGGTCACGCTCAATGTTAGCGTTATTAGGAGAAGGACGATGGGATACTTAAACATTTTCATGATTTCTATTTTTTAATATTCAAAAACTATTCAACAATTCATGGTAAAAAATTGAATGTTTTTCAGTTTACTACTGCCGTTTTCCCGGTTAATTTGATCGTCCTGACAACTGATTTTTTATCCGGTGATGAACCACCTACCGCGATTTCAAATGTGCCAGGTTCCACAACCTGTTGGGCATCGCTGTTTGTCAACGAGAAGTCTTCATTCTTCAGCAAAAACGTGACCGTCTTTTGCTCTCCCTTGTTCAGGCAGATGCGCTGAAAAGATTTTAGTGCCACAATTGGTTGATCACTTATGCCCGATTTGTTGGAAACATAGAGCTGAACAACTTCTTCACCATCCATTTTTCCTGCGTTTTTTACATCCACCGTAACTTTAACTGAGGATGAAGTTGAAGCTGATTCATCGACCTTCAAATTACTGTATTCGTAGTTGGTATAGCTTAGTCCAAAACCAAAATAATAAAGCGGTGTACCTTTAAAATAGCGGTAGGTGCGTCCCTGCATGTCATAGTTTGAAAAATCAGGAATATCCTTCTCCGATTTGTAAAAGGTAACCGGCAATCTGCCTGATGGGTTGAAATCACCGAACAGAAGGCGGGTCAGCGCAATACCTGTTGTTTCGCCAGGATAGAAACCCTGAACAATGGCCGGAAGGTTCTGTTCTTCCCAGTTCATAGCCATGGCGCTTCCACTAAAATTGACAAATACAATTGGTTTTCCAGTCTTGTGAAGATCTTTAAGCAACTCTTCCTGAATTTGCGGTAGGTTGATATGGGTACGGTCACCGTGCGAAAATCCGTCAATGACCAAAGGCATTTCTTCTCCTTCAAGGTCGGCAGAAATACCTCCGCAGAATACCACCACATCAGCCTTCGCGGCTGCATCCAGAGCCTCCTTGCGATAGTCGCGTGATGTTTCGGTCCACGACAAAGTTGCCGATGGTTCAATGCTGTTGGTGTACGGGGAAGAACTGACCCGAAGTTCTGCCGTCATCTCGTATTTTTTTCCTTTCTCAAGGACTACACCTTTGGAATCAGCACCCTTGTTGTCAATTTTAACTTTAACATTTCCGCCAAACTGGTAGGTAGCCGATTTATTGGGAATAAGGATACCACTCCATCGAACAGAAAACTGCTCTTCTATCAGATTATTTACTGGTGATTTTGCCCAATAGAAATCAATTTTAGGATCAATTCTGACAAGTTTGGGGTTCCCCTGAAATCTTGTGTTGTCGAAGTATTCGGCTTTTAATCCGCTTTTTAGTTTTCCATTCTCATTGTGAAAAAGATTGGAAGCATCAACCACCTGGTGATCTGTATAAACTCCCGGTACAATGGGGCAACCCGGGGTGTAGAGAACATTCTGTGCTCCAAGTTTGTCCCGTAAAGCCTTGAGAGGAGTAACAGGATGGATGGGCTGGCCGTTGTAATTCCCGATTAATATGGCAAAGTTGTTGGCATTGGGACCGATGAGCGCAATCCTCTTTGTGTTCTTAAGTGGAAGAATGCCATTATTTTTCAGCAGTACCAAAGATTTTTCGGCAGCTTCCTGCGATAGCTTCAGGTTTTTTTCGGATCCAACTACTGAGAACGGGATTTTTGAAAAGGCCACCTGATCGTCAGGATCGAACAATCCGAGCTTGAAACGTGCCTTGAACAACCTTCTGACTGAGGTATTGATGTCGCTTTCATTGATCATTCCGACCCGAATAGCTGAGTCGAGGTTGCTGACTAAAAAATGACGGCTTTGCTCACAATTGAGATCAGTACCGGTTGACAGTGACCAACCCCAGGCCTGTGTAGAAGTTGGAACGACATGATGGGCATTTTTGGTGTAAAAATCCGAGATTGCCCCGCAATCTGAAACAACGTAGCCATTGAATCCAAAGCGGTTGCGCAGGATGTTGCCCAGCAGAATATCATTGCCGCAACATGGTTTGTCACGGAAGCGGTTGTAGGCGCACATCACGGACTGTACATTCGCGTCACGGATGACCGCCTTAAAAGCAGGCAGATATGTATCGTAGAGGTCGCGGTCGTTCACAAAGATATTGTCGGTATGACGCGTGAACTCCGGTCCGCTGTGAACGGCGTAATGTTTGGCAGTTGCGACCGTTTTCAAGTATTTCGGATCGCTGCCCTGAAGCCCTTTGATGAAATTGACGGCCATGCGTCCGGTGAGGAAGGGATCCTCGCCATAGGTCTCCTGTCCACGACCCCAGCGCGGATCTCTGAAAATATTGATATTTGGAGTCCAGAAAGTGAGTCCGGTATAGATGCTGCGAACATTGTTGCCAGAAAAAAAGTTGTATTTGGCGCGTGCCTCATCGCTGATGGCATCCCCTACACGAAACATCAGATCCTGATCAAATGTAGCAGAAAGTCCTATTGCCTGGGGGAAAACAGTTGCCTTGCCAGCTCTGGCAACACCATGCAGACACTCATTCCACCAATTGTAAGCAGGGACTCCCAATCTTTCGATCGGCTCTGCCTGGTTAAAAAGCTGAGTTACCTTTTCCTTCAGGGTCATGCGCGACACAAGGTCTTCAACTCTTTCATCAAGGGAGATTTGGGTATTTTGATACGGTAATTTGGCTGCTTCCTGACCGGAAATTCTGCCGGCAAATAATACAAAGGCTAAGCCAAAAATTGGCAACAATCTGAATTTCATCTGTTTATCTCTAGTTAAAGGTTTTCAAAAATTAGCTACAATTTACTACACTTTGGCAAAAATCAGGCATTTTCCAACAATTTATAATCATTAATTAACCTTACCTGAGATTCTCATCAAGATCTAACTAATGTTGTTATAGATCGATTCGACCCATAATTCGGCAAAATTAGGTTGCACCATTTTGGGTATTCGTACTGTACCAGATAGGATGCTTAACCACAATTTTTGAATCCGGAAACAAACGAATTTGCTCGATTTTCTGCGAAGGAATTATCGTTTTTGCCAACTCTTTTACCCAATCTTCTTCCCCGCCAGCGGTCCGGGTTTCAAGGAATGAATCTCTGTGATTTTAGTAACCACCACTGCCTTGGGTTTGGGCAATCCCATTTTTGCTGACATGGCAGCAGCTTGTTCGTATAATTCGCCACTCTCGTGACAAACCGGATCACCCAAAAATCTGTATCCATCCAGGATTTCGCGGTTGACAACGGCAACGGCAACCTTCGAACCACTTTTGATATTGGCAAAAGTGGTACCGCCAGTACCTTCTGTGAAAATGAGCTCATCATCCGATAAAACACGAGTCGATCTTTTGGGAGCAACATTGGGGATTCCTTTTGCATCGACAGTTCCAATAAAACATTGCTGGGTAGCAATCATCTCCTTCATTTCCTGGGTAAGTAGTGCCATAGTTGGGTTGTTTAATGGTTAATGGTTAATGGTTAATGGTTAATGGTTAATGGTTAATGGTTAATG
>JBAXED010000083.1:0-17256 GCA_037140615.1 Prolixibacteraceae bacterium | reverse complement strand
AAATGAGTAAAGGAATTGTCAAATTCTTTAATGTAACAAAAGGATTTGGGTTTATCAAAGACGATGAGTCTCAAAATGAGTACTTTGTACACGTAACTGGCTTAATCGATCAAATCAAAGAAAACGACCATGTAACCTTCGAACTACAAGATGGAAGAAAAGGTCTTATCGCTGTAAACGTAAAACAAGCTTAAATAAAGCAAGTTTCGAACAAAAAAAAGAGGGAACCCAGACGGGCTCCCTCTTTTTTTTGCATTTTTTTAATTGCTGCCTGCATAAATTATGAGGCCGATTCCAACCACAAAAAGGAGGAACATTGCTGTGAGCAATCCTGAAGTTCCTTTCGATCCCTTGAATTCTTTCCAGATAAATACTCCCCACAAGGCAGCTACCAGCGTTGCACCTTGACCGAGTCCGTAAGAGATGGGGAATCCTGCCTTTCCTGCTGCAATAATGCTCAAGGACATGCCAACACACCAAATCATTCCGCCAAGGATGCCAGTAAGGTGCTCTTTTAGTCCTCCATTGAAATACAGGGAATAACTAACCGGTGTCCCTTCGAAAGGGCGCTTCATTAGTACTGTGTTGAAAATTAAGTTGCTGAGTAAAATTCCCAGAGAAAAAATTACTGTGGCAGTGTATGGAGTCAAATATCCGGCTTGCGGATGAATAAAATCAGTAGCCATTGAGCTGGCCACAAACCGGTAAAAAAGAGCCATCATCACTCCTCCGACAAGGGAAAGTACAATCCCTTTTGTCGGCACTTTCATCGCCTGAGACGCCTTTTTGCGATAAGCAATGGCATCAACAACAATTGCTGCGGTGACCAGTCCGACGCCGGCAAAAAGCCATATTGCACTTCCCTGAGGTGTAGCAAGGAAGTTGATGATCACTCCCAGAACAAGCGCAATTCCAATTCCAACCGGGAAAGCCACTGACATACCTGCAATGGCAATGGCTGCGGCTACGAGAATATTGGCGGCATTAAAGATGATTCCTCCCAATAAGGCTTTCCAGAGGTTGCCAGGATCGGCTTGCTTCAGATCTGGAAGAAAGCTTCGTCCCTGATCGCCTGTGCTGCCTAACGTAAATGCGATAACCAAGGACATAAGTACGATCCCAATGACATAATCCCAATAAAAAAGCTCAAACCTCCATGATTTTTGAGCGAGTTTTTGTGTGTTGGCCCACGAACCCCAGCAAATCATGGTCACAATGGTGAGGATGACGGCCAGGCTGTAATTTTCGACAATATACATAGCGTTGATATTTAGTTATATTAATGAAGTTTTGTAATGTGAAAATTGGAATATGTGAAAATGTGAAAATTGACGGAATGCAAGATTATACTCAATACCCAATATTTATCTCAAATGCGGCTAAATTTTCACATTTTCACATTTTCCAATTTTCACATTTAATTTTACTCCTCTTTAAATATTAGGGCATCGGACACATATATCCTGCTGTCAAGCGATTCTGCCTTCTTCTCTCCTATGACCACGAGCTTAAGCGTGTGTTTACCGGGCGTCAGGTTGAGTGCATGGCAGATGTTGATAGGTGTTTGCTCCTGTTTGTTGTAATAGAAATGGGTATCAAAGGTGGAGTGCAGTTTTCCGTCTATGTATAGTTCTGCCTTACCTCCATCTTTCTTCCAGTTGCCTTCGAGCGAGATGGCTGTCCCTTCAAATTCGAATTCAAGTGCCGAACCTTTAGTTGAAGCAAATTTTGCCTGGTTGGCTTTCACATTGTTCTCCTCAGGTCTCAGTTGAAAAGTTTGCCAGTTGCCCGACAGTTTCCAGCGCTTTTCATCGAAAATGGAGACTTTTTCGCTTAATACCATCTTTGGAAAACTAACTTCCAACGGAGCTGGAACAGGCGTTTGCACCTTAACATTTATTTTGTCAGCAGTCACTGATCCTCCGTCGGTAACGATATGGCTGACAGCATATTGATAAGTTTTATCCACGGCTTTGCGGAAAGAATAATTGGTGTAAATAAACAGAGAATCCTGCATTTCGATGATACCTTTCTTCATAGGCTCTGGCAAATGACTAAAACCGTTGATGACCCCCAAAACTGCCATGGCATTGGATGGATTGCAATCAGAGTCCTGGCCGCAGCGGGTTGTGATCTCCATCGTTTTCATCGGATCACCATCACCGTACAATAAGCCAATCAGGATGAGGGCGCCGTTGAATTTGGCATCAATATTAAATGCCGCTCCTGCAGTGCAGATGTGCGTTTTACCCCATTTATCTTCAAGAAATTTCCAGCTGGCACGCCAGTCTGTTGGATTTTTTTCTTTTAAAGTCAGCACATCACGAAGGATTTTTGCATAGTCAGATTCGGCAGGTAAAGAGCAAATAGCCATATCCACAATTTTGCGGATATCTTTTTCGAAGAATGCTTCAGCGTAAAGGGCCGAAAGAAAAACGCCACCATAATAACCATCTCCATAATTCATGATGTGGCCAATCTTTTCAGTTAGCTTAACGGCGCTGTTTGGCATCCCTGGCGACATAAACCCGATGTAGTCGGCCTCAATTTGAAAGTCAATATCATTGGCATGAAAATTGAACTCCGGCGATCCTGAACGGGGTGGGAAAATACTGTCGAAATAATTTTTTCTCGCCTGTGCGTTGGCGTGCCAGAGCATGTATCCGGATTTGGCAAATAGTTCCTGGTATTTTTTTGCAGGAGCATCGATGCCAAACTGATCCATCGTCATCAGGAAGGTAAGCTGAACATAAAGATCGTCCTGGGTCAATGCGCCAATGGCATCTTTTGGCGTCCAGCGAATGGAATCTTCATAAGTGCGACCAAGTGCTCGAAATTCCGTAGGTGCGCCATAGGTTACCCCCAGGATTTTTCCTGCCCATCCGCCGGCAATTTTGTCCTTAAGAACCTCAGGTGAGATCGTGCGGACAGACGGATCCGGTTGACTACAGCCTACCAGCAATCCAAACAAAGTAAAAATTAAAACGTTAAAATTTTTCATATCAGCTTATTCTTTATTTTGGTTATAGTCCTATTTCCTATTCTCTCCATCTCTCCGTTTCCCCGTTTCCCCATCTCTCCGTTTCCCCGTTTCCCCGTTTCCCCGTTTCCCCGTTTCTCCGTTTCCCCGTTTCTCCGTTTCCCCATCTCTCCGTTTCTCCGTTTCTCCATCTCTCCGTTTCCCCGTTTCAAGGTTGCACATGATCCATCGCCCCGTCTCCCAGTCCCCTAGTCTCCCAGTCCCCTAGTCTCCCCGTCCCCTAGTCTCCCCGTCCCCTAGTCTCCCCGTCTCCAAGTCTCCCAGTCCCCCAGTCTCCTGGTCCCCTAGTCCTTCCTCCCCGGCACATGCATCATCCGCCTCTCAATAAAGCCTGCCACACTATCGGGAAGTATCTTCATCCTGACATGTGCTTGTTTCCCGTCAGTGCTTTCATCCCAGGTATTACTGCCATCCGGCTTGACCTTGATGGTGCCTTTTATGGAAGTGAAAAATGGTTCAGCACCATAAATGGCAATCAGTACAGCCGTTTGATCCCAGCTCATGTGACCGTTCACATCATCTTTGGATCCTGCCATAGCGATGCGGTAAGCATCCTTTACCGGACTATTTGAAATCGGACTGCCAACCAGTTTCAACCCTGTTTTGACTTTCTCTCCAATTTCGAATCCGGTAAATACCACTGGAGTTGGCCAATGTTCAAAACAATATATCGATGCTGTTGAATCCATGTAGACATTGTATTCCTTGCCTGCAGGAAACCAGCCGGCCATTGAAACTAAATTTTTAACTTTTTGCGCTACCAATTCGGAGCCTTTCAAAGGGCTAATCTGGTCAGGCGGTGACTGCAACAGGTTATTCAAATTGGTCAGAAAGCCAATGGAAACAATGGTTACAGACTTGTCGGGCTGAGCTGAAAGTATTTTTCTGTATTGTGACACTGCATCAGGCACTTCATCGGTTGGTTTACTCTTGTGCGGATATTTTGCCACAATTGAGTCCGGCCAATGCTGAGCTGAACCCATTTTTACGCCTCTTGATTTTGGTCCGCCTACCGGGATTGCCGGTCTCCCGAAATAGGTGTTCAACACTTCGATGGTAGGTACAACGAGCGAATCTTTGTTGCATGCCATGATACCCAAAATCTCAACTTTGCCACTATCTGCCATTGCATGAAGGACTGTCACAGCGCCGACATCATCAAAGTCTGGGCCAATATCGGTATCCAGAATGATTTTGATTGGTGTAGGAGTTCTGACAACGGTTTTGGACGCGCAACCTCCAAAAATCAAAGAGACAATCAAAAGGAGCAGAAATGTATGATTCATGTTGTTTGTTGTATAAAATATCATGAATTAATATTTTTTAGTATTTAAAAATTCCGGCTGCTTACCAACTATTGAAGAGCTCATAAACGCGTCAGAAATTCTTTATTATTCGTTCGTTCCGTCCGACATCAAAGTCAGTTCATTTTTGAACATTTGTATGCGGACGGTTTCCTACAATCTTCTTTTTCTACAAACAGGACGCCACTCCGCGGCTGGTTTTGAGCATTTTTCCCTTTTCATCGTCTCTCCGTTTCCCCGTTTCCCCGTTTCTCTGTTTCAATGTTTCTCTGTCTCTCCGTCTCTCCGTTTCAATGTTTCTTCGTTTCCCCGTTTCAATGTCTCATCGTTTCCCCGTTTCTCTGTTTCAATGTCTCTCCGTTTCTCCGTCTCTCCGTTTCTCCGTTTCTCTGTCTCTCCGTTTCTCCGTCTCTCCGTTTCTCCGTTTCTCTGTCTCTCCGTTTCAATGTCTCATCGTTTCCCCGTTTCTCCGTTTCAATGTTTCTCTGTCTCATCGTTTCCCCGTTTCAATGTCTCATCGTTTCCCCGTCTCTCCGTTTCAATGCCTCAAGGTCGGCCCTGCCGTCTCACCCTCCCATCTTCCCATCTTCCTCACTCTCAACTCCCCCTCGGCTACGCTCGGGGACCGGCGCCTTTCTCATGTCTCATGTCTCATGTCTCATGTCTTTTGTCTCAACTCTCCACCTCCACACGGTACGGAGCAGAAGCCTGCGCTCCCATCCTTGTTACCGAAATCGATGCAGCCTTGTTGGCAAAAGTGATGGCACTTACAAGGTCAGTACCTTCAGCGATAGCAACTGCCAGCGCGCCGTTGAAACAATCGCCGGCAGCAGTGGTATCGATGGCTTGAACCGGAAAGGCGGGTATCAGCTGACATTGTGAGCCCTTTACAAGCAGTGCGCCTTTGCTTCCCAAAGTGACAATGACTACCTGTACCCCTTTATTCAGCAAAAGACGGGCAGCCTTTTCGGCAGTGTGCGTATCTGTGACAGCAATACCCGTGAGCAATTCGGCTTCGGTTTCGTTGGGCGTGATAAGGTAGAGCATTTTCAGCAGCTCGTCCGGAAGCGGCTGGGCCGGCGCCGGATTTAGAATCACTTTTATGCCGGCGCTGAAGGCCAGTTTGGCGGTATAAATTACGGTCTCAAGTGGTATTTCAAGTTGCATCAAAACAATTCCCGATTGCAGGATGGCACCTTTCGCCAGGTCAATATCAGCTTTGAGAAGACGTGCATTGGCACCGGGAGCCACGACAATGCAATTCTCGGCATGATCATCCACCGTTATCAGGGCAATCCCGGAAGGGGAATCCGGATCTGAGAAAAGAAAATCTGTATTCAAGTTTTCAGCTTGGAACAGTTTTTTGGCCTGTGACCCAAAGACATCTTCCCCGGTTTTGGCAACAAGGATTACATTTCCTTTCAAACGGGCAGCGGCAACGGCTTGATTGGCCCCTTTACCACCCGGGTTCATCAAGAAATCACCCCCTAAAATTGTTTCCCCGGGTAAGGGAAGTTTGGTGGTTTTGATCACCATGTCGGTGTTCGTGCTACCCACTACGACGATTGATTGATTTGTCATATAATTTAAAAGTGCCTAAAGTGAGCTAAAGTGAACTAAAGTGACTAAAGTATTTCGCCGCAATGTGCATTTTTTCGGAGTCCCCAACTCTAAGTACTCCAAATTCTAAGTACTCGAAGTACTTCCCCGGATTCATTTAACTTTAGTCACTTTAGTTCACTTTAGTCACTCAAATTTAAGGAAAAATTCGTTATTTTGTAGACTCATAGTTATTGCACATGAACATTTTAATCATTGGATCGGGAGGTAGAGAGCATGCCTTTGCATGGAAACTGAGGCAGAGCAGCCGGCTTGATCGTCTTTTTATTGCTCCGGGAAATGCCGGAACTGCGGAATTTGGGACTAACCTGCCAATTGATACTTCCGATTTTGCTGCGATCCGTCAGGCAGTATTGAAGAACAAAGTTGAAATGGTGGTCGTCGGACCTGAAATCCCATTGGTGGCCGGCATACGAGATTATTTTCTTGCTGAAGAGCAGCTTAAGAATATCCCTGTCATCGGACCAGGAAGTCATGGTGCCCGCTTGGAAGGAAGCAAGGAATTTGCCAAAGAGTTTATGCTGAGAAACAGCATTCCCACAGCAAAATATTTTACAGTAAACAAAGCAAATCTGAATCAGGGTATAGAGTTTCTAAAGAGCTTGAAGGCTCCATATGTTTTGAAGGCAGATGGTTTGGCTGCAGGTAAAGGAGTTCTTATCATCGATCATTTGCACGAAGCCATACAATCGCTTCAGGAAATGCTCGACGGACTCTTTGGCAGTGCCAGTTCAACAGTAGTTATTGAAGAATTTCTCTCTGGCGTTGAATGCTCTGTTTTTGTGCTAACTGATGGTATTCATTACAAGATTTTGCCAGAAGCAAAGGATTACAAAAGAATAGGGGAGGGCGATACCGGACTTAACACTGGCGGCATGGGCGCCATCTCGCCCGTTCCTTTTTTCACTTCAGAATTTTTGCAGAAAGTGGAGGAGCGGATGATAATACCCACCATCAATGGTTTGACGAAGGAAAATATTGATTTTAAGGGATTTCTTTTTCTGGGTGTGATGAATTGCCAGGGCGACCCCTACCTGATAGAGTACAATGTCAGAATGGGTGATCCGGAAACGGAAGCCGTCATGATGCGTATCCAGTCTGATCTGGTCGATCTTTTCGAAGGGGCGGCCTACGGGAATCTGAATGAAAAAAAGCTGGTGATAGATTCCCGAACTGCAGTCACGGTAGTTGTCGTTGCTGGCGGTTATCCCGGAAACTACGACAAGGGAAAAGTGATAGAAAATCTGGATGCAGTGGAGGAGAGTGTGGTTTTTCATGCCGGAACAAGACTCGAAAGCGGCCAGGTATTAACAAATGGAGGAAGGGTTCTGGCAATTAGCTCAATGGCCGGCACCATGGATGACGCCCTTGCTTTGAGTTATAAAAATGCAGAAAGGATATTTTTTGAGAAGATGTATTACCGCAGCGATTTAGGTTTTGATTTAAAATAAACAACCATGTTTTTGAGGCTTTTCAACAGTAAAAATGTTTACAGTGCGGTACTGATACCCATTGTGGCCATCTTGTTCTGGATTGAGCCATTAAAGGTTCCAGTTTCACTCGCCCTAATGCCCGGCGAGGGGATGATGCCTCTTTATACTCTTGTGATTCAGCTTTTTAGCGGAGTAACAATCTGGCCTATCGTAGCCGGTTTTGTCATGGTGCTTTTAAATGCACTGATTCTCTCCTTGCTTAGTTATGAATTTCAGTTTCTGCAACATCGCACTTTCCTGCCGGGAATCCTATATATTAGTATTGTCTCTTCATTTGAATCTCTTGAAACATTCCATCCGGTTTATCCGGCAACCTTTTTTGTGCTACTGTCGGTATATTTTATTTTTTCTACGTACCACCGGAAATATGAAATATCATCGACTTTTAATGCCTCCTTTCTGCTTTCAATTGGCTCTCTTTTTTATTTGCCTGTGCTGGTGCTCGTGCCACTTATTTGGATTTCGATCTTTGTGCTGCAGAAGAGTGACAACTGGCGATTGCTGGTCATCCCTCTGATTGGAATCTCTCTTCCCTGGCTTTTGACCTGGGCTATATTATATGTCTTTGGTAAAGATCAGACGTTTATTTCATCGATTCTTGCAGGAATAAAGTCAATCAACAACCAGTTTATTTTTGATATCGGGTTTTTGATTATTTCCTGTTTTATTTTTCTTCTTTCCGCTTTGGGAAGTATTTCACTCATAAATTCCGTTAGCATTCGAAAAATGAGTACCCGGAAATACTTTATCATACTTTACTGGATGACAGGACTTTGTATTCCTTCCATCTTGCTTTTCCCCTCTACCGGATTGGGAATTATTGCCATATCAACGGTTCCTGTTGCCTTCTTGATTGCTCATTTTTTCATGACCGGTAAACGAGGATTCTGGCGCGAATTTATCTTTTTCCTCTTTGCGATCACTTTGGTTGCCAATCATTTTTTACTCTTCGAAACATTCTGAGTTTTCTTGTAGATGCACTACAGGTTTGTCGTCCTCAATCAGATGGTCGGGGAGAGATTTCTGCGTTTTAATGCCCAGATCCTTGAGCTTTTCTGATGTCCGGATCAGGTTTCCCTTGCCGGTGTGCAATTTATTCAAGGCATTGGTATAATTTGATTGAGCGACCTCTATACCCTTCCCAACCTTCTCTAGATCCTGAACGAAATTGACGAACTTGTCGTAAAGAGAGGCTCCTAGCGAGGCAATCTCCAGTGCATTTTTTGTCTGATTCTCCTGCTTCCAGATGGAGGCGATGGTGCGCAGGGAAGCCAGTAGGGTGGAAGGGCTTACAATGACCACCTTATTGTCCCAGGCAAAATTGAACAACTCCTGATCTTCCTGAATGGCAATACTGAAAGAGGATTCAATGGGAAGAAAGAGCAGAACAAAATCTGGACTGTTTAGATTTTTTGCTGATGGATAATGTCTGTCAGAGAGCATTTTGATGTGTGAACGCAACGATTTGAGGTGATCGGCCAGGTGCTGGACCCTCAGCTCATCAGATTGTTCGTTTACAAGTCTTTCGTAGGCAACAAGTGAAACTTTCGAGTCTACAATCAGATGTTTTTTGTCAGGAAGATGGATGATAACATCAGGACGAATCTGTTTGCCATCGCTGTTCTCATCTACGACCTCCCTTTCATATTCGCGGCCCAGGGTCAGCCCTGAACGTTCGAGAACACGCTCCAGGACGACTTCACCCCAGTTACCTTGCTTTTTGACATCCCCTTTGAGTGCTTGTGTCAAATTTTGAGCATCGTTGCTGATTTTGTGGTTGAGCTCCTGCAACTTTTTCAGCTCGGCCTTTAAATCCGTCTGATCTCTCAGCGATTTCTCATACGACTCTTCTACTTTCTTTTCAAAAGTGGTGATTTTTTCCTTGAGAGGAGAAAGAATATCTCCAATATTTTTCTGGTTCAAGGTGGTAAATTCGGCCGAATGTTCTTTTAGAATTTTATGGGCTACTAGCTCAAATTCTACAGTTAACCGTTTTTGAATCTGCTCCAACTCAGTGGCTTTGTCTTTTAATTGTGTTTTGGCATGCTCGAGTTCGGACATGGAGGTTGTTAAAAGCCTGATTGAGTCTTCATTTTTCTGGCGTTCTGTGCCAAGTTCTGATTTTGCATCTGCAATATCCCTGGTAAGGGTGGATAACTGTTGCTCGGCAAGCGAACGTCCCTTTTCTGCTTCGGCAATTTGAGCTTGACCCAGTCTCTCTGATTCATTGAGTTTTGCAGCATGGGCGGTCATTGCCTCACTTAAGCGGCGTTGCTGCCAAAGAAAAATAACAGTACCACCTGCAATTAGGGACAGAAGAGGGTATAGGAATTCCATAACACGATATTTTTCATAAATATAAAAAAAGTGCAACCGTTTGGACGATTGCACTCAAAATATTTTGTTCCTTCCTTGATATTCCCATCATTTCTAATGAGCCAATTGAAGTAATGCGGAAACTTAAAATACCCTATCTTCCGGGAAGCGGTAGACCAATGAATTGACAACCATACCGGCTCCCACGGAGGTGAGAATAATATGATCACCAGGTTCGATGGCATGATCTTCCATCTTGTTCTTCAGGATCAGATCCAGCAATGTTGGAACCGTAGCCGTGGATGAGTTGCCAAGGGTGCGGATGGTCATCGGCATCACTTCCGGATTAAATTCCTTGATACCATAAAGTTTAAATACCCGATGAAGGATGGCTTCGTCCATTTTTTCGTTGGCCTGGTGGATCAGTACTTTTTTAATGTCGGTGAGGTGAAGTCCGGCCTTGTCGAGGCTCTCTTTTACCACTGAAGGTACTGCACTCAATGCATAAGCATACACCTTGTGACCGGCCATCCTGATATTGATTTCACTACCATGATAGTCCGGATTTAAAGAGACACCCATCTTCAACATGCCAGGATCGTTGTCTGATCTGCTGGCTTGCGACAAAATACCAACAGGCGTTTCGCTCTCGACAGCCTCGACGATCACTGCCCCTGATCCGTCCGAAAAGATCATCCGGTCGCGGTCATACGGGTCGGATACCCTTGAATTAAGGTCTGAACCTATCACGAGGCCGCATTTAAACATCCCACTTTTGATGTAAGCATCCGCAACGATCATCGCGGTAGTCCAGCCCGGACATCCCGCCGTTACGTCATGGGTAAGAACATTCGTATTCTTGATTCCAAGTCCGAGTTTGATGCGGTTGGCAATGGCCGGACACATGTCGGAACGATAAGTCCCCGGATAAATATCACCAAAATTGTGTGCTGCGATGATAAACTCCAGTTTCTCCCTGTCGAAACCTGAGGAGTGGAGGGCATCTTCTGCGGCAAAAGTACCCAGATGGCTGGTGGCCTGATCTGGTTCAGCATAACGGCGCTCTTCGATGTTGGTTATTTCGTTGAATTTCCTGATGATCTCTGCATTTGGAGTTTCAAATTTCTTCCCTGTTGCCGGATCATAAAATTCCGCATCAAGGAAATAGTCATTGTGAATGACTTTTGGAGGTATATAAGAACCTGTTCCAACTATAACTGTATAAAGCTTTTTACCCATAATTAAATTGTTATTCGATACTCTTCTATCTTTTTGTTACTAATTTTTTCAATTTTAAAACTATTCCCATCAAAAACCCCATACGTGAATTTCGTGATCCAGTCGCCCAGAATAATGAGCCTGCTGCTGTCATTCAAAAGTTCGTTAAGGACGATATGACGGTGTCCAAACACGAAATAATCAAAATGTTCTTTCGCTACAACGCTTTTGACATATTGATATTGCTCTTCCGATTCCTTATTCTTAAAGACTTTGCCACCGTTTTTGTATGAAAGACGACTTCTTTTCGACCAATAGTGAGCAAGTCTGAAGGATAAATCGGGATGGATTTTTGCAAAAGCCCATTGGGCCAGTGGATTGTGGAAAAATCTCTTGATCAGCTGATAGCCAAAATCCTTCCTGCCAAGATCGTCGCCATGTGATAGGAAAAACCTCTTCCCAAGAAGTTCCATGGATTCCGTATTCCTGTGAACAACCATTCCAACTTCAGCCGTTAGGTAATCAAAGGCCCAGATATCATGGTTGCCGGTGAAGAAATGCACAGGTATTCCGCTGTCACAAATCTCTGCCAGAGCGCCCAAAGATCTGACAAATCCTTTGGGAACAACTTTCTTGTATTCGAACCAGAAATCGAAGTAATCGCCCATCAGGAAAATCATGGAGGCATCATTTCTAATCGATTGAAGCCAATCGACAAAGAGTAACTCGCGCTCTCTATTGTCCTTTAGCGCAGGAGCCCCAAGATGTAAGTCAGAGACAAAGTAGATATTTTTTCCGATAACCACAGTCAATATTTGCGGCAGATCCTTGCCGGCAATTTATGCGACAAAGATAGAATAACTTTGGAAAAGTTCATTAAAGAACTTTCGCAAGCGTGTTATTGAGCTCCGGCCCCTGTAGATTTTTTGCCACAATCTTTCCCTCTTTGTCCAGCAGATAATTGGCAGGAATGTTGCGGATGTTGTAACTCATCAAGGCTGAAACGCTCCCTTTCATGTCGCCAACATTGATCCAGGACAGACGATCCTCCGCAATGGCAGCAGTCCAGGCGGCTCTGTCGTCATCGACGCTTACCATGTAAATTTCGAAGCCTTTGTTCTTGTATTTGGCATACAATTCTGCCAATACCTCATTCTGAATGCGGCAAGTACGGTCCTTGGCCGACCAGAAATGAAGCAGGACATACTTTCCGTGAAGCGACCAAAGATCACGAGTAATGCCCGAAGCATCAGGGAGATTGACGTTGGGAGAGTTAACGGCTGCCTGATTCATCAGGTTGTTCAGACTGACATTTTTTTGTTGCTTAAGTATTGTCAGCGTGTTGCTGTAAAGTGCTTTTACCTGATCATTTTTGGGATATACAGCGAAAAGAGCAGACGCAGCTGATTTCATCGCCTGAAAATCATTGGCCACATAATTGTCCGGGCCCCATTTCTGGTAAAGCGCATAAACACTGGCCATTGAGAATGGATTTCTCTTGATAAAATCATTCAGGTATCCGGTATAATCTGCAACATGTTTGGAATATTCCTTGTCCCATCGAACAAGTTCGGATGTATAAAGGGCATCGTTCTGATGCTTCAGAAAGAGCGTTTTGATGGAATCAGTTTTTGTTTTCGCAGCAGCAAACTTCAAGGTAAGATCCCTTACTTTGGAAGAATTATCTGAGCCTTTGACATCATAGTCCCGGGCGAAATATTTGTATGATCCTGTGACAGAAAGATTTTCAGCAGAGTCAAGTAGCAATGTGGCAAAGTTGGAATTAGAAAGTTTTAACAAGAAAAACGTCGGTTCATGAACCGTTCCTTTTAACTTAAACTCTCCGGCATTGTTCATTTGGGCTGAATCAAATGGCATTTGAGAAGAGGAGAGCAGGTGATTTAAATAGACTGTTTTGCCAGCTCCTCCTTCAATTTTTCCGGAAATGGTAAAATTATTTTTTTTACCACAAGAGGCAGTTAGAAAGACGATCGCCACAAATAAAAGGATTCGGTTCATGATATACCTGTTTTAATAAATGATTGCAGTGGACAAAAATTTTCGAATGTAGCTTCCCGGTAGGAAACCAATCAAGCAACAAAAATAAAAATTCGCAGCCAATAAATGGAGGCTTATATATTACAATTCAAAGATTACCCATTATTATTCAAAGGAGTTCGGCTATTTTTTTTGAAATCTTTGAAAAGGCTCGGTTTGTCTAACCTCTACAAGGTAAAGATATCTACCTTGGTTGATTTTCTACCATACTTTATCCGCTAAGCGGAAATTTCTATATGGTGTTTTATTTGACCTTTGCAAAATTTCAAATTATTGAATTACAATTGGATAATAAGTTTATTTTCCGCGTAGCGGATAAAGTATTGTAGAGAAAATGTGCGACAATGTTTAGTTTCCGCGTAGCGGATAAAGTTTTTTTTGCAATACAACAATGATTATTTTTGCATTTTATTTTTTGGCGTGCAGATACATTACGGATTAGACAATTTCAATGCAAAAAGGCCGGTGGTGACCATCGGGACTTTTGATGGTGTGCATCTTGGTCACCGGGAAGTCATAGCTGAACTTAAGCGGATTAGCCTCGAAACCGATGGTGAATCTGTCGTATTTACTTTTTTCCCGCATCCGCGGATGGTGGTAACGCCGAACGAGGATACCATCCGACTTCTGTCGAGCCCCGAAGAAAAGAGTATGCTTCTTGAAGAACTTCAGCTGGACCATCTGGTAATTTTCCCTTTTACAAAAGAGTTTGCTTTACTTTCATATACTGATTTTGTCAAGGAAATTCTGGTTGACAAGATGCATTTGCGCAAGTTGGTTACAGGATATGACCACAAGTTCGGACATAACAGAAAAGGGGATTTTCATGCTTTACAGCAATTGGGCGTACTTTATGACTTTGAGGTAGAACAGCTAAATCCCTTGCTGGTCGAAAATGTTGCTGTCAGCTCGACAAAAATAAGGCAGGCACTTGAATCCGGGAGCATTGGCAGGGCCAACCACTTGCTTGGATACCCTTATTTACTGAAAGGGAAAGTTGTGGAAGGCAGGCGCCTGGGTAGGGAGCTTGGTTTCCCAACGGCAAATGTTTTGCCCGACGACAATCACAAACTGGTTCCGACCGATGGCGTGTATGCAGTTTTTGTAAATGTAAAAGGAGTTAGTTACAAAGGGATGCTGAATGTTGGAACGAGGCCTACCGTGAATTCCAATGTAGATCATAGAAGTATTGAGGCCCATATCTTCGATTTTTCACAAGATATTTATGGATGCGATATCTCAATTAGTTTTGTGGAAAGGATCCGGGATGAAAGAAAATTTGAGAGCATTGATAAATTGAAAGAGCAGCTGATTGAAGATAAAATCAGAACTTTACATATATTTGCAAACCTAATTTAATTTTAATTGATAACAGATCGACCACGTGTCGATTTAACTCAAAAAACAAGATGAACGATTACAAAGTACATGATATTGCGCTTGCCGCATTCGGACGGAAAGAGATTGAGATTGCAGAAAAAGAGATGCCCGGATTGATGGCTTTGCGTGCCAAATACGGTGTTGAAAAACCACTGAAAGGTGTTAGGATCATGGGTTCATTGCACATGACTATCCAGACAGCCGTTCTTATTGAGACACTTACAAATCTTGGGGCAATTGTCCGCTGGGCATCTTGCAACATTTTTTCTACCCAGGATCATGCTGCCGCTGCGATCGCTGCTGCCGGAATTCCGGTTTTTGCATGGAAAGGGGAGTCTCTGGAAGAATACTGGTGGTGCACAGAGCGCGCCCTTGATTTCGGCAATGGCGTAGGTCCCCAAATGATTGTAGATGATGGCGGCGATGCCACCATGATGGTTCACATCGGTCATGCAGCAGAGAAGGACCCTGCTCTTCTGGACAAGGAAATGGAAGGAGCCGACGAAAGAGAACTCTTTAAAATTCTTAAGAAGATATTCAAGGATAGTCCGGCTCGATGGAGCAAAGCTATCAAAGAGATAAAAGGCGTATCGGAAGAGACTACCACCGGAGTTCACCGTTTATATCAGATGCTCGAAAGGGGAGAACTAATGTTCCCTGCTATCAATGTTAACGACTCGGTGACTAAATCAAAATTCGACAACCTTTATGGATGCCGTGAATCTTTGGCAGACGGTATCAAGAGAGCCACTGATGTAATGATTGCCGGTAAAGTTGTCCTGGTTTGCGGTTACGGTGATGTTGGCAAAGGATGTGCCCATTCGATGCGAACCTACGGTGCCCGTGTGATTGTGACCGAGATCGATCCGATTTGTGCGCTTCAGGCTGCCATGGAGGGATTTCAGGTTGCCACCATTGAAGATGTGGTTGGCAAGTGCAATATATTTGTCACAACTACCGGGAACAAGGATGTGATTACTGCTGAACACCTTGCTGCGATGCCAGATCAGGCTATTGTCTGCAACATCGGCCATTTCGACAATGAGATTCAGGTGAGCAGACTCGAAAAGTGGCCCGGAATTAAGAAAATAAATATCAAACCACAGGTGGATAAATATTTGTTTCCAGACGGCCATGCCATCTTTTTGCTTGCAGAAGGAAGACTGGTGAATCTGGGATGCGCAACAGGTCATCCTTCTTTTGTGATGAGTAATTCGTTCACCAACCAGACACTGGCTCAGCTCGATTTGTGGAAGAACAACTACGAAATTGGCGTATACCGGCTTCCAAAACATTTGGATGAAGAGGTAGCACGGTTGCATCTTGCTCAAATAGGTGTGCGGCTCACAACATTGACCGACGACCAGTCAGCCTACCTTGGTATCCCCAAGGAAGGACCTTACAAAGCCGACCACTACCGGTACTAGGAGAGATATGAGACATGAGACATGAGACATAAGACATGAGAGAAGGACAATCTCATGTCTTATGTCTCATGTCTCATGTCTCATGTCTCATGTCTCAATTATGTATCCAGATTCGGCTGTCCATCACCGTAACCGGATATTGCTTTAAATTCCTTGTAGAAGGACCCTTGACAGGATACCCCCCATTGTAAAGGATGTATTGCGAACCACAAATTTTGCAGGTAGCTACCGGATTGCTGCTTGAAACGGCTCCAGTTTGTCCTGGATTTGTCTCCACAATACTCAATTTTGTTCCTTCAAAGGGGCAACATGCATCGAATGCAAGGTAAGACTGATCACTGACGCAAATTATAATTAACCCAGCAAAACCTTCAGCAGGGAAGGACATTGAATTACCCGGTATCAACAGGTTGTTATAGTTAATCAGAGAGATATACTTGTCGACCTTCGCATAGGGAACAAAGTTGTCCTGGTTGTCTTTGCAAGCTGGGAAACCAATAGATAGTGCAAAAAACAAACAGAATAAAATTATTCTGATGCTCAGGATCTTTGAACCAAGTTTTATTTTCATCATGAAACAAAAATAGCAAAAAGGAGAATGAATATCGCTATTCAGAGAAGTATGTCTGAAAACTATTGAGCAAGTCGAGCAGATCGAAAATTATTTAATGAGGATTGAAAAAAAAATTGCCATCCTGTTTGCATATTAAAAAAGAATATTTTCTACATTTGTCAGATATAGAAAAGTGGAAGAGCTCCGAGGTTTGGAGTTCTTCTGTTTTTTTATGTGTAATATCAGATAAATTGCAATAGAATGACTAAGGTTACTTATATCTCCGCGGAAGGGTTAAAAAAGCTGAAAGCTGATCTTGACCGGATGCTCAATGTTGAAAGACCAGCCATATCCAAACAAATTGGCGAAGCCATTGAAAAGGGGGATATCTCTGAAAACGCAGAGTACGATGCAGCCAAAGATGCCCAGGGAATGCTTGAGGCCAAGATTGCTGTTTTGCAGGATCAGATTGCCAATGCCCGGATTATCGATCAATCAAAAATAGATACAGATGTTGTTCAGATCACGAACAAAGTGACCATCAAAAATGTGAAAAACAATGCTGTGATGGTCTATACGATCGTCTCTGATCATGAGTCTGACCTGAAAATGGCCAAAATCAGTGTTAGTACACCTATCGCCAAAGGTTTATTAGGAAAAAAAGTTGGTGATGTTGTCGATATTCAGGTTCCTTCCGGGATTATTCCTTTTGAAATTATCAACATTGAATTGGGATCGTAAGAAGTTGAGAACTGAGAGTTGAGAGTTGCGCCGGTCCCCGAGCGAATTGCACCAGTCCGGTCCCCGAGCGTAGCCGAGGGGGTGATTATTCAGTTATAATCCATTG
>JBAXED010000082.1:0-18104 GCA_037140615.1 Prolixibacteraceae bacterium | reverse complement strand
CTGGTTTTCCAGACAGCCGACTTTATGGCTTCCTTTGCCTCTTGGGATCCTGATAAGAACAGGTACAACCTTGTTGGTATTATCCCGGCCCAGGAAAGCTTTAAACCGGAGGAGACATACAATTCTCCTTTCGAGCTGGCCTATTGGCATTGGGGATTGAACGTTGCGCAGCAGTGGCGGGTGCGTCTTGGTATGAACAGAAACCGTCAATGGGACGAAATCATGGAGAAAATTGCTGTTTTGGCGCAAAAGAATGGCATTTACCTATCTGCCGAAAGTGCTCCTGATTCGTATACAAATCTCCCATTCTATTCCGACCATCCGGCGGTATTTGGGGCACTCGGCTTTATGCCAGAATCCAGAGTTGTGAACAAAAAGATCATGAATGCGACCTTCGATTATATCTGGGACCATTGGAACTGGAAGAAAACCTGGGGCTGGGATTTCCCGCTTGTGGCCATGACCGCCACACGCCTGGGAAGGCCGGATAAGGCCATAGATGCTCTTTTTATGAATATTCCTACCAACACGTATCTTGCCAATGGCCACAATTACCAGGACAAGAGATTACGCCTTTACCTACCGGGAAACGGTGGAATATTGTCGGCAGTAGCCATGATGTGTGCCGGATATGATGGGTGCGAATCGGAAAATCCGGGGATCCCCAAAGATGGAAAGTGGAAAGTTAAATGGGAAGGTTTAAGCAAAATGCCTTGATCTGCGGTGGTACACACCTGACAGGTTTTCAAAACCTGTCAGGTGTTATTGGAAATCAGCCCCTTGCACTTATGGCATAGCATGTGGTTTTTCTGATCAATATCTTCAACATAAGTACTTGATCTCATGACACAAGTTGGATCGTAGCAATGGAGTAGCCCAAATGTATGGCCAAGTTCATGAATTACCTCTTTCCGAAACCGGCTAACTAATTTTTTTTCATCTTTAAAGATTCCATAACGTTCGTTCCTGAGTCGGTATATTGATGCAATTCCGGACTTTCCGTTCAAATATGCCTGCCCAAAAATATAGGTTAAAATTGGAATATAAAGGTCAACATTGAAGAGGCCGAGCGTTTTATCCTTCTCCTTGGCAAAGCCCGAATCTATCTCTTTCAGAAGTCTGTAGCCATCATACTGCCTTCGAGAGGGATCATAATATAGACTAAGATCCAAATGGCCCTCTTTGGTTTTCACCGGAAGTTTAAACTCGTGTTCTATGTCCATCACCACCTTTTCAAGAAGTCCCTTCTCAAAATATCCAAAAGAAATTAATTTTATTCTTTCAGGGTTCATTCATTTAGGAGGCGTTAAACCATACTTTTTAATCTTGTTGTAAAGGGTAACCCGGTCTAGTTTCAGCGCTTTTGCTGAAACAGTGATGTTCCAACTGTATTTATTGAGAATCTGAAGAATGTGCTTTTTACCTAAGTCATCCAGACTTTCAAAGGATGGCTGACTCTTTTCTTTGATTAGAGGCAGATCGCGAAGCATAATTTTTTTGCCATTGCCAACGACGATGGCACGTTCTACCATATTTTCCAGCTCTCGGATGTTTCCTGGATAGGAATATTCCTCCATCCGCTGTAAAGCAGCCGGCTCTATCGGGATCTCCGGCCTGTTCATGGAAGAACAATATTTTTTTATAAAATACCCGATCAACATAGGAATATCCTCAATTCTCTCACGCAAAGGCGGAACATTGATGTTAACAACATTGAGTCTGTAATAAAGATCTTCGCGAAACAACCCTTTATCAACCATGCTTTTAAGATCCCTATTTGTGGCACAAAGTACCCTGAAGTCGGAACTTATTTCCTTGTTGCCTCCCACGCGAATAAAACTCTTGGTCTCGAGAACACGAAGCAGCTCAACTTGCATTTTGGGTGAAATAGTGGCAATTTCGTCCAGAAAAATAGTACCACTGTCGGCCATTTCAAAACGACCCTTTCTATTGTAAACAGCCCCGGTAAAAGCGCCCTTTTCGTGTCCAAACAACTCACTTTCCAACAAGCTTTCGGTGAGTGCTCCACAATGAACGCTAACCATTGGGAAAAATTTTCGGGAAGAATTGGCATGAATGGCTTTGGCAACCAACTCCTTTCCTGTTCCACTTTCGCCTGTAATGATGACAGATGAACTGGATTGTGCAACACTCTCTATTTGCTTGAAAACCTCCTGCATGGCTTCACTTTGACCCACCATGTCCTCGACATTTTCGAGGGAGAAAACCTTGTCTTTCAAAATCTCATTCTCTTCGATTAAAGAGATCTGCTTAGAGGCATTTCGGATCAAATGGGATAAATCATCCGGATCGAAAGGTTTGGTTACATAATCAAAAGCACCATCTTTCAGCGCTTGCACAGCAGTATCCACTGTGGCAAAAGCAGTCATGATAATGACAATGGCATCACTCTTCAGGGATTTGATTCGCTTAAGCATCTCAAGTCCGTCCATTCCCGGCATTTTTATGTCAGCCAGAATGATATCAAAGCTATCAGATTGAAGAATGGAGAGGGCCTTTTTGGCATTCTCAGCACATTCAACATAATACCCATCCTCAATGAACCAATTGTACAATGAATCCCTTACAGATTCTTCATCGTCAACAATTAAGATAGAAATTTTTTTGGCCATATCTTTTTATGCGTTAATTCTTGACAAGGGGAAAAGTAATTGAAATTGTAGTTCCCTTTCCCTGGTCTGATTTCACTTCAACTTTGCCTTTGTGATTTTGAATGATTCCATGAACAATTGCCAATCCAAGCCCAATACCGCTAGCATTTTCTTTGGTAGAGAAGAATGGTTCGAATATGTGAGGAATATCCTCCTCGTTAATCCCCACGCCATTGTCTGAGATTTCGATTCTCACGTGCTCCTCGTCAGGATTCATTGTCCGGAACAATACCTCTCCGTTTTCTGATACTGCCTCTGATGCATTGACTAAAATTCCAATGCAGGCCTGCTTGATCTGATTGGGACTGCCATAAATCAAATCCTGCTTTGCTGAAAAATCAGACAGAAAATTCACATTGGCAATTTTCATTGGATGAGACATCAGCTCAAATGTGTCGAACAGTACTTCATGAAGGTGCTTTTGTTCAAATCCATCCTGATTTTTTCTGGAAAAATCCAGCAATCCCTTTACGATATCGCCACATCTTTTGGTCTCGTTTTCAATTAATTTCAAGTGTTTCAGCATCGACTCCTTTTTTGCCGGATCGAAGTCCTGGTTTCCCAACTGCTTGTACACCAATTTGGCATAGATAAGAATTCCGGACAAGGGATTGTTGATTTCATGCGCCACAGAGAGCGACAATTTTCCAAGCGATGCGATCCTCTCCACATTGATCAGCTCATTCTGTGCTTGTCCGAGCTCTTCAGATTTTTTCTGAACCTTGTATTCAAGCTGCTGGGACCAATTTTGGAGCTCATTGGTAGCGGTCTGTAAATTGTCAAGCATCTCATTGAAAGCCAATGAAACCATCCTCATATCTGACAATTGATGTGGTCTTATATCGAGCCTTGTGCTTCTGTCACCCTTGGCAACAGCCAGACTCGCTTTAATAATTGCGTTAAGTGGATTTTTAATTTTCTTCCGGGTGAAGAAAATTAAAAACGTGATCAGCAGAATTGTTAAAAGAGCAGCCAGTAAAAAATAATCTGTGGTTGACTTCTCCAATGCTGCGTCCAACCCTTCCAGTGGAATTTTTATAATGAGCGATCCAAGTATTCTGTCATTCGGACTGTGTGCATGGCAGCTACTCGTCGAGCACGATTTATCATTCAAAATCGGAGATTTGATAAGGAGATGCCGGCAATTGTTGTTGTTGTGGTTCATTGCGCATTCACTGTCTATCCCAATGATCTTGTAAGATTTCTCGGTAGCAGAGAACATTGTTGGAAAATCCTTGTGACACGAAATGCAATCAGGATCACTGTGGTTGATGGTATCATTCGATATGGAGGAATAGGCCAGGTTATTCTTGTTGTCGTACATATTCACATCATCAATTCCAGACATGGTATTGATAATATCCAAAGTACCCTGAAGTGAAGTTCTGTCATTTTCAAGCATTGAGCGGTACAGAGCTCCCTGAACCAGAAAACCAATGTTATTGCCATTCTCACGAATGACTGATTTCATGTAATTTTCGTTGACTGACCTGAAAATGATTCCAAAAGACAAAAAGAGGAAAAAAGAAGAAATTGTAATAATAATGACAACACGACCATAAATAGATGAACGGAACTTTACATAACTACTGAGGATTGGTGCCCCAACTTTGTTTCCTTCAGAAAATTTATTTATCCAACCCATTGTGATATTGTATGTTAACTTAATCAATTAGGTGCTAATCTATTGGCAAGAAGTATCTAAAGTGACTAAAGTGATCAAAGCGACTAAACTAACTGTCCCATATAGTGTTGCTGATTGCTAAGTTAATCTCAAAATTTTAAAATATGGTTCAAAAAGTCAAATTTCTTTGCATATTTGTTTGCATTCTAAAGAGCAGAATAGATAAAGTACCCGCTAAAAATAAAGCGATGTGACATGCACATCGCTTCCTAAACTTAAAATCGTCAAATAGAACCTTGCATTGAACTTAACAATCGCAAGAATCTATTGAAAATACTCCGGTCCATAGCTCTCTTTCCCTAATCCACGAAAGTGGGGATATTTTGGTTTAACTCCCAAATAGCTATGCTGGAAATCCTGCCATACTTCTTCCGGCAGATCTGACAAAGGTTGATCAATCAATTCGCCTCCATCCTGCAAAATGACGCTGGACGGATGGGGAGCATATCTTTCGACTGAAGTAGCCAGAAAATCTTTGAATCGCTCCAGTTCTTTGACAGACCAACCACTGGCTTCTTCTGCCAAATAATAACTACTTGTTTCCGCGATCCATCTGGAAGGCTTGATTTTAAACATCCAGCCCTTTTGGTATGGATCTTCATTGAGTAATTCCGGATTTTTCTGTAGCACAGAATTGGTTGCCAGGATTTCTCCTGAGATTGGTGAAAGAATCCGAAGCTCCTTGCCTTTGTGGTTGACAACTGCAAGAAGATCATCCTTATTGACTATTTCTCCTGACGTTCTGAGCTTTCCGAATTCAACTTCTCCGGTAAGGTGCAAAAGTAAATCGTCCATCCCAACTTTGGCAACACCTTGACTGTCAAGGTGAGTCCACATATGATTTCTGCTGAAAAATATGCCCTGAGGGATCCTTAATACACTGGCAGTTAGAGTTCCAAGTCTTTTCTGCAATTGTTTTGTAATTTTCACCTGTCTGTTCAAAATGATCCAGAATGGTACGAGGATGGCGAAGAAGGCGATAATAGCAAGATACTCTATCCCTTTCGTCTCAAAAATGTTGTGGTAAGTAAATCCGTCCATAACTTTGTTTTTAAAGGTTTATAATTTTGATATTTTGGCTCTAAAATGAGCTAATGATTCTTTAATGTTCATCTTCTACCCAAGACGGTGACTCTCTCAATACCGGCATACGATTGATTATCCATCTGAATATCAGTATCTCTGTAAATATTACAGCAAGAGTGACCACAATTTCCATCCATGACGGATAATAATGCATGGGGGCATCCCATTTAAAACCTATGACAGTAACATTTAATCTGTTCAGGATTATCCCCAACATAGTTAAGACAGCAGCTACTCTGATTAAAAAGACATTCCTTGTGCGGTAACTGTACATATAAAGAAACATGGGAATTAAAACGAAGCCGATCATTTCAAAAAGAAACCAATAGCCCATTTTTGAATCCAGATACTCCCACCGCTTTCCATGGATAAATACCAGTAATTGTAAAAAGAAATAGGCAAACATGGCTCCGGCACATATTTTTGCCAGCCCCTGGAGGATTCCGCTTTGGGCTTTGTGATTTTTCTCGCTAATCTGATTGAAAAATACTTTGTGGCTAATCGAACCTTCAAAAATCACCATTGACAATCCGGCAAAAACACTGGATACTAAAAACATCACAGGAATAAACTCAGAATACCACAAAGGATGGATTTTGTCTTTTGCCATCAGAAATAGCGCACCAAGTCCTGATTGATGTAAAGTGGAAAGGGTTATGCCAAAAATTACGGCCCCAATGGTCATACCTGAAAGTATCTTCCTGGCCCTTCTTGCACCCAGCCATTCAGCAATAGCGGGTGAGAATTCTATTAGCTCAGCGAGCATGTAAAGTAAAAAGTGCCATGCCACAAGGAAAAGGACCGAACTTGTGCCAAAACTGTTTCCAATAATTGGGTTGATCACATTCCAAGGTCTGCCTAAATCCAGCAACAAAGCTCCCGCATAGAAAAGATAGGCCAAAAAGCCATTTAAGACAGTTACTCTGACAATCGAATGGTATTTATCCATTTTAAGAATATAAACCATAAATGTCAATACATATGCTCCTCCGGCGAAAGCTACACCAGTCACAACATCGAATCCTATCCACAATCCCCACGGGATATCCTGAGACAGGTTGGTTATTGAGCCAATTCCCTTTATAAACCTTATGACAATCAGCGCAACCCCAAGAATAATTATCGGAAAGGCGATGATGTTGAAAGGGGTAAGGAATTTGCCTTTAGGCTTTAGTTCATTCAAAAGAAATTTAAAGATGGATCCGCCATCGTTGTCTTTTGCTATGGGCTGAAATTGCTTATTCATTTTCGTCTTCTTTAGAGTTAGTTCTGTTTTTTGTGGCTTCATGGATACCTAACAATAGCGGAGGTAACAGGACAAATACAGAAGGCACAGTGTATAAGAATCCTTTTGAAAGCTCTGGATAGGAGGTGTTTTGCATCTTAGTATTAAAACCTACCTCATTAAATGGTGCTGATGAAAGGTACAACCATCCGGTTCCTCCGGCCACATCTTCACCCCAAATTTGATCTACATAATCTTTGGGATTTTCAAAAATTCTCTTTCGAGCATCCGCAATCAGTTCTCTTCTGGTTCCAAAAGTCAGGGCGTCGCCCGGACACGCTTCCGCGCAAGCAGGTATCTTCCCGGCTTTGATCCTTTCGTAACACATATCGCACTTCTCAATTTTAGGATTTGCACTATGGTATTCGAATTTTGGCACATCAAAAGGACAGGAAACCATGCAATATCTGCATCCCATGCATTTGTTTCCTCTCCAGATTACCGGGCCTTCCTTGGTTTTATACATGGCTTGAGTAAGGCAAGCTGCAGCACAGGCCGGTTCGTTGCAATGCATGCACTGTTTCTTGACAAAAACCTCACCCTTGGAAGTAGTGTAATTGTTGATCACACAGCGTTGTGATTCACTCGTTTTCCTAAGCACATCAACTTTTAGTTCATCTTTGGGTTCAGGAAGATCATGCGTTTTGGCGCAAACCCTTTCGCAAGCACGGCATCCAAGGCATCGGGTCGAATCATAAAGAACACCTTGAAATTCAACTGCATTTTCTTCCGATTTTGCAGCGCCAAAACTATTCCCTACCGCTAGTGTTGCTCCCGCAACACATATGGTTTTAAAGAAATCACGGCGGTCGAAGCCCATAATTTAAATTTTTAAAGTTTGAATATTAAGATTAGTTTGAACGGATTACCTGGAGATATCAATAAACCTGGTTTGAAAATCTTCCCAAACTTTGGGATCAAGATCAGCCAAAACATTGTCGGTGAGTTCTCCCCCATCCTGAATGATCACATGCGCATACACTTGATTATTTGATTTCACGGAATCGGTGATAAAATCCTTAAGCCTGATGAATTCATCTCTTAGCCACTCAGTATATTTGTCGCCCATAAACATGAACTGAACTTCACGCAGCCAGTTTTTTGGTTCAATTTGATACACCCAACCTTTGAAATAAGGAGAAGAGTTGATCATACCTGCATCTGTTAGAAGAGATTGGTTCTGTTCGAGAATCTTACCCGAAATAGGGGCATAAAGATTTAACTGCTTACCATCCTGAACTATCGTCATGATCGTTTCACCCTTTCGAACTGCTTCACCAGCTTCCCTCATCTTAATTTTAGTCAGTTTCCCGGTTATATGCTGCAGAAAATCGTCTATTCCAATTCTAACATTCCCATCTTGTTCCATAAAAGCCCAGGTGTGCGTCTTATCAAAGAAAAGACCTTTGGGAACATCTATGGCATTTTCAATCAGCAAGGGGGCAATTCCTATTTCCCGCTCAGGAACTTCCTTTTCGGCCCTTTTTTTGCTGTAAAAGAAAATGGCTATAAACAATGCAATCATGCCAATAAAAGTCAAAAAGACAGGCCATGATTTTGGCGTAAAATTCGCATCTGCCTTGAATGGATCTGGCATGAAAGAGGGTACCAAAGAAGCCAGATTTGTTTCCCTTTCACCTGTTGTGAGGTCACAAAAACCGTTTAGATTCATCATATCCTGACCTTCAGCCACAATCCATGAAAGGAAAGCCAGTTCATTGGTTCCTGTTGGTTTAGTTTGCAATACAACTAATATGTTATTGGATAATGCATTGGGATATTTTCCAATCCAAACGCCATGCGTAAACTCGTCCAGATTCGCATAAATATTCTCAAAATTGTCCAACCGTCCATTTCCATTTTTATCAATTGGAAGCAATCTGATGTTTTCATTTAATGAGGCATTTCTGTTCATTCTCAAATCGCTCAGTTTGCAGAAGCCAATTGCAAATGGATCAGACTGAACCGCTGCCAATACTTCCAAGGAAGGTAAAAGAGCCTTTTTAGCCATTGCTCCAAGTTTTGCTTTTGAAAAATCCTCCAATCCTGGAATCAAATTCCGATCATTGGCAAGGTACAATCTGACAGGATTCACTTTACCGTTTGGAATCAATTCTGACCAGCTTTTGTTTTCAGAAGCATTGAAAAGGGTGGCAAACTTTTGAGAAGTAATGCCGGATTTCTCCAACTGACCAAGCATTGGATTCTTTGCATTGACAATCGGTACAATTACATCGCGACCTACTGCCATTTTCCAGGCTGACTGATTAACCGCTGTGGGCGAGTGATCTTCCAAAACAATGGCAAGTTGTCCGGGCTTTCCAGGTAATGTTTCATTGACCTGTGAAAGATAAACATTGGAAGCAGTATTTATGGCATTGTACTCTCTAACCCAATTTTGAGCCAAATGATACAATTCCGGAGAACTGGAAACACTCAACACGTTTGTTCCAGATTGAATTACGGGTAATTCTTTTTGATTGTCGGTCCGGCTGAGAGCACTGACCGTTTGATTAAAGATCAAAAGTGACAATCCGATGGATAAAAGTGAAATGTTTTTCATGACGTAGATTATTATTATTGACCACTAACTTTCTTATAGTTCAAAGAATGGAATGAACATCTGAAAGGATCAATTCAATAATTGTGCCATGAAAAAATTTAAACTATATCTAATTGATTATCTGATGTATATAAAAATTCGAATGAAAATATATACGGTGATTCTGTTGAATATTTCAACACCAATCATCAAGATCTGGTGTAAATTATTGATTTAATGATTACTAAATGAGGTGTATAGATTATATACAGTGTTTAATATTTATACACCACATATTGTATAAATCTGACATTCAGTCAAATACGTTTGAATTTTATTCAAACGTATTTGACTGGTGGATTCTTTAGAGCTCGGTACATTAAATAGACTCCGACCAAAATAAATGGAATACTCAGAATTTGCCCCATGTTCAAGGCCATGCCTGCCTCAAAGGCTTCCTGGTTTTCTTTGATAAATTCAATAAAAAAACGGACAATCATAATTCCGGCGAATCCATAACCAATAAAAAATCCCTCCCGATCTTTGAGATCTTTGGATTTAAAAAATAAAGTTATTGCAGAAATAAATACCAAAAGATATCCCAAAGCCTCATAAATCTGAGTTGGATGTTTGGCTATAGTTTCGTGGTTTCGTTCAAAAATGAATCCCCATGGAAGATTGGTGGCAACACCATATATTTCTGAATTCATGAGGTTACCTGTACGGATCATGGCTCCAACCAATGCGGTAGGTATTACCAGACGGTCAAGTGTCCAGAGCATAGACCTTTTAGTCACTTTCTTTGAGAAAATGTAAATGGCAAGCACGATCCCTATTCCACCGCCATGACTGGCAAGGCCTTGATATCCGACGAATTTATAACCGAATTCACCTTTGGCAATGGGTAGAATGATTTCCAACAGGTGCTGCGAGTAATAGCTCCAGCCGTAGAAAAATACATGGCCAAGCCTCGCTCCTACTATTGTTGCGACAATTGTATAGACAAATAGCTTATCCAGCCAGTCAGTATTTGACGACTCAAACTTAAACATCCTGAACATGATCTGGTAGCCAAACAAAAAACCAAGTGCAAACATCAAGCCATACCAGCGGACAGAAATTGGTCCAATACTAAACAACTCCGGACTTACATTCCAGTGAATAGCTAATAAAGTGCTCATTATCATTATTTGTAGAGTTTTTCAAATTAGTACATCTTCAAAAGAGAGATAAGATATAAGACATGAGACATGAGATTTAACTCATGTCTCATGTCTTATATCTTATCTCTCTTTTTCACTCGTGTCCGTGACAATTTTTGAATTTCTTTCCACTTCCGCAAGGACAAGGCTCATTACGGCCAACTTTTGGGGCATGCCTGACAGGTTGGGGAGCTTTTTGTTCTTCCTTTTCCTCGCCTGCATGACCAGTAGAGTCCCGCTTCTCTTCGCGGTATTGCGAACGATCTTGAGAACGTCTGGCAACAGGAGCTTCCTTCACCTCATCTGCATCACTGATAGGAATCTGACCTTTCATCAATGTAGAAACTACACCCCTGTTAACTTGCTCCATCATTGCCTTAAACAAATTGAAAGACTCGAGCTTGTAAATCAGAAGCGGATCTTTTTGTTCGTATGAAGCATTCTGAACGGAAGTTCTCAACTCATCCAACTCCCTCAGGTTCTCTTTCCAATGTTCATCGATAGTGGCAAGAATCACCTGCTTTTCGTATGATTTAACCAGGTCTACACCTTGTGTTTTATAGGCCTTCTCCAGATTGGTAACGATGTTAAAAAGACGGTGTCCATCCGTAATCGGAACAACTATATTATTGTAAATATGCGACTTAGTCTCGTAAACATTTTTCACTACAGGCCATGCCTGTCTCGAAATTGCCTGTGATTTACGTGTAAAATTCTCTATGGAAGCATGGTAGACCTTGTCTGTAAGCTGATCCACATTCATCTTGGTAAACTCATCTTCTTCAACTGGAGAATCCAGCGATAGTGCCTTAATCAGTTCGAGACGGAAATCTTCAAAACCTTCGTGGCCATTCGGCTGATGTTCCTGGCTCAGCATTTCACCCATGTCGAATATCATGTTAAGGATATCCACCTCGATACGTTCTCCGAACAAGGCATGACGCCTTTTCTTGTAAATGACCTCACGCTGTGAGTTCATCACGTCATCATATTCAAGCAAGCGCTTCCGGATTCCAAAGTTGTTCTCTTCTACTTTTTTCTGTGCCCTTTCGATCGATTTTGAGATCATCGAATGCTGAATGACCTCGCCTTCCTTCAATCCAAGGCGGTCCATGATTCCAACGATCCTGTCGGATGAAAACAGACGCATCAGGTCATCTTCGAGAGAAACGAAGAATTGTGAAGTACCCGGATCTCCCTGACGACCGGCACGACCACGCAACTGGCGGTCAACACGCCGGGAGTCATGCCTTTCTGTTCCAATAATAGCCAAACCACCCAAAGCACGTGTCTCAGGTGTTAATTTGATGTCTGTACCACGACCAGCCATGTTGGTAGCAATGGTGACAGTCCCAAGTTTTCCTGCTTCTGCAACAATATCAGCTTCGCGCTGGTGCAGTTTGGCATTCAAAACCTGGTGTTTGATCCCACGCATCTGCAGCATCCTGCTAAGTAATTCTGAAATTTCAACAGAGGTGGTACCTACCAGCATAGGACGGCCAATTTTGTTAAGCCTGACGATCTCATCAATAATCGCCTTGTATTTTTCATTCTTGGATTTGTAAACCAAATCTTCATAATCTTTTCTGGAAATTGGCTGATTGGTTGGAACAACAACTACCTCCAATTTATAGATATCCCACAACTCACCGGCTTCTGTTTCGGCAGTACCGGTCATCCCGGCCAATTTATGGTACATCCTGAAATAGTTCTGAAGTGTAATGGTGGCAAAGGTCTGGGTAGCAGCCTCTATAACAACACGCTCCTTGGCTTCGATGGCCTGGTGCAATCCATCAGAGTAACGTCTGCCCTCCATGATACGACCGGTCTGCTCATCCACGATTTTCACCTTATTCTCAATCACCACATATTCAATGTCCTTTTCGAACATCGTATATGCTTTCAGCAACTGATTGACGGTATGGACTCTTTCAGATTTGATCGCATAATCCTGCATCAAAAGATCCTTTTTTTCGACCTTTTCTTCGTCCGAGATGGCTACATCATTTTGTATATCAGCTATTTTCGCTCCTACATCAGGCAGAATAAAAAATCCTGAATCCGAATTGTTATGGGAAAGAATATCAATGCCTTTGTCGGTCAGCTCGACCGAATTCTGCTTCTCCTCAATGATAAAAAAGAGTTCATCAGTGACAATGTGCATGTTCTTGCTGTTGTCCTGCATGTAGTAGTTCTCAGTCTTCAGCATTTTAGACTTGTTGCCTTCCTCACTCATGAAACGGATCAACGGCTTGTATTTAGGCAATCCTTTGTAAGCACGTAGCAAAGCCATGGCACCTTCTTCCACCTCATCCTTGTTGCTGGAATTGATTTTTTTCTTGGCCTCTACCAGAAGTTGATTTACCAGATCCCTCTGGGTTTTAACAAGCTGCTCAATCGGAGATTTTAGAACATCAAAAAGCTGGTTTTCGCCTTTTGGCACCGGACCGGATATTATCAGAGGGGTACGGGCGTCATCGATCAATACAGAGTCGACCTCATCCACAATGGCATAATGGTGCTTCCGCTGAACCAAATCAGCAGGTTCTGTTGCCATGTTGTCACGCAAATAATCAAATCCAAATTCGTTGTTAGTCCCGAATGTAATATCGGCATTGTAAGCTTTTCTGCGCTCTACTGAATTGGGTTGATGCTTGTCGATACAATCTACCGAGATACCATGAAACTGATAAATCGGTCCCATCCATTCAGAGTCACGTTTGGCAAGATAATCGTTAACAGTCACTATATGAACACCGCGTCCCGCAAGGGCATTCAGAAAGACCGGTAGCGTGGCAACAAGTGTTTTTCCCTCACCGGTTGCCATTTCAGAGATCTTTCCTGTATGCAAAACATATCCACCAATGAGCTGCACGTCATAATGAACCATGTTCCAGGTCTGTAAAGTACCTCCGGCAACCCAACTATTTTTGAAAATAGCTTTTTCACCATCAATGGTGACAAAATCTTTGGTCGCAGCGAGTTCACGGTCAAAATCTGATACGGAGACAACAATTTCGCTATTTTCGAAAAAGCGGCGAGCCGTATCTTTGACGATCGCAAAAGCAGTTGGAAGAATGGTCTTGAGTACCTCTTCAATTTTTTTTGTGATAATCTCTTCAAGCTTGTCGACACGATCATAGAGCTTTTCGCCTTCTTCGATTGGAATCTCACCACTCTCAGCCCGCTCCTTTAGCGTAGCAATCTCATCCTCTTCAGCTTTTATGAAATCAGCCACCAGCTGTTTTAATCTAAGCGATTCAGAACGCAATTCGTCATTGCTAAAACCTGTTATTCTGTTGTATTCTTCCTTTATCAACGAAATCACAGGCATAACTTCCTTAATATCCCTGTCTGATTTGTTGCCAAGAAGACCTTTTAATAAATTTCCAAAAATTGACATATCAATGGTATGATGTGTTTCTATATTGATTTGTTTTCAACGTACTCACAAAGGTAGTTGAAATGTTGCTACGAACGAAATATATACAATCATTAAAACCCATCAAGATCCAAAAACCTGACGGGTCAAATAGCTTGTCAGTATGTTCCTACAAAGTGAATCCACAAATATTATACCAAAATATTTGTGGATTCCTTGTTATTCCTTTCAAAGGAATTTGATACTCTTATGCCTTTGCTGGAAATGGATTTATAAATACACGTGCCTGCATTTCGCGGTCCAACATGAGCAATCCTTGTCCCTCTCCGTTGATGAGTCTTAAGTTTTGGAGAATTTGCTCCACATTTGCTTCTTCCTCAACCTGCTCGTCTACAAACCATTGCAGGAAGCTCTTGGTGGCATGATCACTCTCTTTGATGGCAACATCCATCAAATTGTTGATCAATCCTGAGACAATAACCTCATGTGCAAGAGTTTCTTCGAAGACATGAAGTACATTTTGGAAATCCACTGCAACTTCGCCAATGGGTGACAATTTTACTCGCCCTCCTCTTTCCAATACATATTCAAAAAAATGGGTTGCATGTGCCAACTCTTCCTGGTACTGCACCTTCATCCAGTTTGCACACCCTGCCATTCCAATTGACTGGAGGTAGGATGACATGGACAAATAAAGGTATGCAGAATGAAATTCAGCATTAATCTGCTGATTTAATGCAACTTCTATATCTTTCTTTATCATAACTTAACGTATTTAATGAATTCTTACTTACTTTAGTCACTTTAGTCACTTTAGTCACTTTAGTTCACTTTAGTCACTTTAGCTCACTTTAGTTCACTTTAGTCACTTCATGCGAGCGTTCAACTCTTCAGCCAAAGCGTCCATAAATTTCTCGGTAGTGAGATAATTGTCGCTTGTCAGTTTATCGCCATAGATAGAGAGCGCAAGGTCTTTTGTCATCTTGCCTGACTCAACTGTATCGATGCATACTTTTTCGAGAAGCGCAGCAAAATCTCTTAGTGGTTGATTTCCGTCCAGTTTTCCACGGAAATCCAGTCCGCGGGTCCATGCAAAGATGGAAGCAATTGGATTGGTGGAAGTTGGCCGCCCTTTCTGGTATTCACGGTAGTGACGGGTTACTGTTCCATGGGCTGCTTCCGATTCCATTGTTCCACCATCAGGCGTTAGCAATACGGAGGTCATTAATCCGAGTGAGCCAAAACCCTGCGCGACTGTATCTGACTGAACATCTCCGTCATAATTTTTACAAGCCCAAATGAAATTTCCATTCCATTTCAATGCGGATGCCACCATGTCATCAATAAGGCGGTGTTCGTAAGTGATACCGACCTTATCGAAATCAGCTTTGTAATCCTTCAGGAAGATCTCTTCAAAGATGTCTTTGAAAAAACCATCATATTTTTTCAAGATGGTATTCTTTGTTGACAGGTACAACGGCCATTTTTTAGTCAGGGCCATTTTGAAGCAACTGTGTGCAAATCCGCGGATTGACTCTTCTGTATTGTACATGGCAAGTGCAACACCCGGACCATCAAAATGATAGACATCGTGTATTTCCTGCTCACTACCATCGTCAGCCTTAAAGCAAAGGGTCAGCTTGCCCGGACGATCAACAACAATATCAGTTGCCCTGTATTGATCTCCAAAAGCATGACGACCGATCATGATTGGGGCAGTCCATTGTGGTACCAGGCGGGGAACATTCTCCACGACAATTGGCTCCCTGAATATAGTTCCATCCAAAATGTTACGAATTGTTCCATTGGGTGATTTCCACATCTTTTTGAGGCCAAATTCCTTCACGCGTGCTTCATCCGGAGTGATAGTGGCGCATTTAATACCCACTTTGTATTTTTTTATGGCATTGGCCGCATCGATGGTTACCTGATCATTGGTTTCATCACGGTACTCGATACCCAAATCATAATATTTAATGTCAATATCCAAAAACGGGAGAATCAATTGCTCCCTGATCAGTTTCCAGATAATTCTGGTCATCTCGTCCCCATCAAGCTCCACGACAGGGTTTACTACTTTAATTTTTTTCATTTATCCTTCAATTTTGAATTATTTTTCTATCTTTTTGGAGTGGTAAAAGTACAAAATAATGGTTGAGTAACAAGCCATTCATTCTCAAAAAGCTCAAATCTGAATATCTCATTCAAAATCCAAACCAAATCTTTGCTTCATGATTCCCAGTACCGGATACTTGGCTGCCAGAACATTGAACTTCTCCTGATTGGTGTAGGGCTTGTTCAATATCTCATCCTTATTTTCCGTCACAACAAATTCAACCTCGATCTTTTCATTGTGCAAGGCTTCGTGCAAATGAGCCAGCAATTTGGGTTTTAGATCGAGAATAATGCGCTGCTTTTGAACCTCATTATCAAGGCTATATATTATATTGGATTCTTCAACCAGAATAGGTTCCCTAACCGAAAGGGCTGATTTAAGTTGTGCCGCATCAACGGAATCTGCAAAATCCTTCCAAGCATGAAGGAGCTGTGCCATGTCAAAAGTTTGTCCTTTCAGGTCATGCAGCGGATTCAAAACATTTGATTTTGATTCGGTAACCCCAGCCGAATTTTTACCGCTAAGCATTCCTGAGATCGAGGGAGTAGAAAGATTTTCAGTGTGCATGTACCTGCTCCGGCGCTCCTTATCGGTTAAGCGGCTGACAGGTGCATTTTTAACATCAGTAGTAATTGCATCAGGAGTAGTTGCATCAGGAGTAGTTGCAACAGCTTGGGTAGGAATGGTCACCTCTTTTACTGTCTTAACATCAGGGACCAGTTTCTCGAAAATAGGCAACAGGTTAAGACAAACTATGATTTCGTCAACTGTTTTTTTTTTAATTGCTCAATGAGCTGAGCACATCTGATGAGTGTCAATTCAACCAAAAAACGTTGGTTTGAGGAATTTTTATATTGGATATCACATTCAGATGCCAGGATTAAGCCCGCAGTCAAAAAATCTTCAGAGCTCTGCGAGGCCTGCTTCCTGTAGCGTTCTTTGATCTCACCCCCGACCTCAAGTAAAGGTAGAGTCACAATATCCCGGCTGATAAGAAGGTCACGAAAATGTTGAGACAAGCCAATGATAAAATGATGTGCATTGAATCCTTTGGACAATATTTCGTTGAAAATCATCAAATTACCTGAAACATCTCCCTTGATGAATCCGTCGGTTAATCTGAAATAGTAGTCGTAATCAAGAACATTCAAGTTCGCAATGGTATCCTGGTAAGTCACCTTTTCTCCACAGAAACTGACCACCTGATCAAAAATGGAGAGTGCATCGCGCATGGCTCCATCTGCCTTTTGGGCGATTACGTTCAATGCCTCAGCTTCGATGGTAACTTTCTCTTTCCCCGCGACTTCGAGCAAGTGCTTCTCAATGTCAGAAATGCTGATCCGATTGAAATCGTAAATCTGGCACCTTGAAAGAATCGTTGGAATAATTTTCTGCTTCTCGGTCGTTGCCAGGATAAAGATCGCATGTGCCGGAGGTTCTTCCAATGTTTTCAAAAATGCGTTGAAAGCTTGTGATGACAGCATATGAACCTCATCAATAATATAGACGCTGTACTTACCGATTTGAGGCGGTATTCTAACTTTCTCAACAAGCGAGCGAATGTCCTCCACCGAATTGTTGGAGGCAGCATCCAATTCATGAATGTTATATGAACGGTTCTCACCAAATGAAATACATGATTCACACTGGTTGCAAGGTTCTGTATCAGTGGTTAAATTCAGGCAGTTAATCGTTTTGGCAAAAATCCGGGCAGAAGTGGTCTTCCCTACCCCTCTCGGACCGCAAAACAAATAAGCATGGGCCAGGTGATTGCTCCGTATCGCATTCTTCAAAGTAGAGGTAATAGAAGGCTGTCCCACCACAGTTGTGAAGGTATCCGGGCGATATTTGCGGGCTGATACGATGTAATGCTCCATGAAATCTGTTCACTAAACGATCCCCAAAAATAAGAGAAAATTGGTTGCAGCCAACTGGTGGAGGGAAGAAGTTATCAACTAAGATGAGAAGATTGGAAGATGAGAGGGTGCGGCGGGGAGACTGGGAGACGGGGGGAGCTGAGAGTTGAGAGTTGAGAGTTGAGAACTGAGAGTGAGTATGCAGGGGCGGCCCTGGGTGGCCGTCCTTCAAGTATTCCGGTGAAAGAAAGATTGAAGCGGAGATCATTGAAACGGAGA
>JBAXED010000081.1:0-18159 GCA_037140615.1 Prolixibacteraceae bacterium | reverse complement strand
TATATTCCTGATGAAAAAGTGGCGAAGAAATAATGAAATCTGCGGTTGATCTGTTGGATGCAGTTGGAATATTATACATGACTGCAATGCGCAACAATGCCTTAACATCAACGTCATGAGGCTGTGGCTGCATAGGATCCCAAAAGAAAAATAAAAGATCAACATTGCCTTCACAGATCATGGCACCCAATTGCTGATCTCCACCTAGCGGTCCGGATTTTAATCTGAAAATTTCAGGCGGAACTGCATCATTTTCTTTGCATTTCAAACGTATTGTTTCATCAACCAGTCTTCCTGTTGTACCGGTGCAAATCATACTATGTTGTGCAAGCTCCTTCCAGTTATACCTTACCCATTCCACCATATCTTGCTTGCGGTTGTCATGCGCAACAATGGCGATCTTCTTTTTTGCTTTCATTGTATGTTTCATAGGAGAAAAATATCACTTTAAAAATAGTTTTCAAAATAGCTTCTTATTCGCTGTAAATAGTTTTTCTTGTATCCAAAATAGTCTTTGTTGATTGAAATATTGTCAAATTTCTCAAAATCATTTGTCTTGATAATCGATTCAATCAAAGTAGTATATTCATGAGTCTCATGGTAGCTCTTTAACAACTTTACCAACTCAAAAGAATTGCCCCGCTCCCACCGTTTCTTTCTGAATTTTTCGTAGGATGGCATCTTGGCTGTAAAGAAAAAATAATGCTCAACAGATTGATTAACAGTTGAATATGTTTTTACATATACTTCCGATTGTGTTTCGGGATTCTTGAATTTTCTGCCTAGCTCATCGCTTGCTGAAGTCATTATTCCAAAAGGATTGTTGACTTTAGAAAAAACCTTAGAGGTTCCCCATCCTGATTCAAGCGTCGCTTGAGCCAATATCAAGCTTACAGGGTGTGGATAAAGCCTCATCTTTAAGTCTTTGATTGAAGATGCATCATATTTCTGCATCATCTCCTTAAAAAAGATGAGATCATCATTTTTTAAAGGACGCTTGTTGATCATGCCATTTTCAACAAACTCAATGTGATGCAGCATATCCATTAACCTGTCTCGCTCGATGACAATTGCTGGAAGCATGTAATTGATAAAAACTGTTTTCCGAATAGGTTCTGGTATTGTATCAAAATCAAGCGTTCCATGGTACTTTACGGGAATTAACGAGTACTTATCCTGCTTGAGAATAGATTTGCTGTTAACCACCTCAATATCATATAATTTGATGTGGTATTCCGGATAAATGTAGTCGGATGAAGAAATTTCATTAACCACAACGGAAGCGACGATCAAAACCAGCACCAATAAGATTACCTTGAGAAATTTAAGCATGAAATCAGTTCAAACTTATATTTGCTTATCCGCCCCAAAGGTAGAAAATAATCATTGAAAGAATTAGGCGAATTCAAGCTCCAGTTGGTTGGTCCAATTTTGTATTCTTTCATCAGAAAGCCTGGATTGGTTTTCCTGGTCAAGTAACAAACCAATTAAGATATTATCCCTCAGAGCCTTGGATGATTCAAAGTTGTATCCTTCGGGGGATGTACAGCCAACAATTTCGGCACCTCTGGCTTCAAAAAAATCAGCCAGAATACCTACTGCATCACAAAAATTTTCAGGGTAGTTTTTCTGGTCGCCAAGACCAAATAATGCAACCTTCTTATTGGTCAGATCAAGATTTTCCAATGCAGGTAAGATTTCGTCCCAATAGTTTGGCAACTCCCCGTCAAACCAAGTTGGGACACTTAAAATGAATCCGTCATAAGCTAGAAATTCCTCTCCCCTGCAGCTTTCAATATTTATCTGCTCAACATCAATTTTTTTGATATTTTCAGCAATTTTTGAGGCAATTTTAGCTGATTTATTGGAATTGAAACTATAAACAAGTGCGATTTTTTTCATCAGGATACTGTTTTCTGTTTATTTACCATTTCCTACTCTGCAGGAACTACTATTTTTTTTCTAATATTTTAAAAGAGAAATGGCAGCATCATAAATCTTATTTTCATTGGGCAAGATGGCTGCCTCAAGGATTCTGTTAAATCCGACAGGGGTAAATTCAGATCCAACCCTGCGAATGGGAGCATCCAGATATTCAAAGGCTTCTTCGTTGATAATTGAAGATAGCTCACCGCCAAATCCACCGAACACTTTGTCTTCGTGAACGATCAAGACTTTGCCTGTCTTCCTGACTGAATGTAAAATGGTCTCCTTATCCAGAGGAATCAGCGAACGCAAGTCAACCACTTCGACATCAAATCCTTCCAATGAAATTCTCTCAGCCGCCTGAAGCGACAGGTGAGTCGTATTTCCATATGTAAGAAGGGTCATATCAGTTCCTTCACGTCTTATTCTGGCCACGCCGAATGGAACTTCAAAGTCATCAGGTACAAAAGCCGAAGCAGCAGGAGAATTATACAATGCCTTGGGTTCAAGAAAGAGTGTGGGACCTTCCGATCGCAGGCAAGTCCTAAGTAATCCAGCAGCATCATCTGCAAATGATGGATAAACGATGCGAATGCCTGGAAAACAGACCAAAGAACCCTCAATGGTCTGGGAATGATAGAGTCCGCCTCCGATATATCCTCCAGATGCCAGGCGAATGGTAACATTTGGAGAAAATTGACCATTCGTTCGCCAATATTCATGGGTCATTTCAACGAATTGCTCCATGGCAGGCCAAAAATAATCTGCAAACTCAGCACCTTCGACTACAATCCTGATTTTCTTGTTGTACCTCGACATGCCATTGGCTGTTCCGGTAATGAAATCCTCTGCAATTGGACCATTAAAAACACGCTGCTTGCCAAATTCCTTCTGCAAACCTTTGGAAACATTGAAAATTCCACCTTTTTCCTTGTTGGCAATATCCTGTCCCCAAATGAAAGTATCCGGATTTAGAGTGAATTCGACCTTCAAAGTCTCATTAATGGCTTCAATTAATTTCTTTTTTGTTCCTTGATCGTTCGTTCGTTGAATTCCCTTTGGATACTTGCCGGAGTTATAGGAATCTGAATATACATAATCATGAATGCTATTAGGATTAGGATCAGGCGAATGAAGTGCAAACTGATGGGCCGATTTCACTTCCTCTTTCGCCTTGTCTTCTATGGCACTAAGTTCATCGGCACTGAAACGCTCATATCGTAGCAGCAACCTTTTAAATTTAGTCAGAGGGTCATATTCCCTTACATAATTCAACTCCACCTCATTTCGGTACAGATCATGTCTATCCGAATTTGAATGTGAATGTATCCTGATGCAATTGGCCTGGACAATGCATGGCATCTGATTCTCTATGACCCATCTTTTCGCTTCCTCCATGGTATTCATGGAGTCAAAAACATCTTTTCCATTGCAGTGAATAACTCTCAGATTCTTGAATCCCAGAAAGTTATTAGCTACCTTTCGGTTTGCGGTCTGATCCTTTTTTGGAACTGAAATGCCATATCCATTGTCCTGGAAAACGAAAATTACCGGCAATCGCTCAGTCGAAGCCCCATTGATGGCTTCGTATACGTAGCCTTCGCTAACAGAAGACTCCCCCTGAGAACTTATAGAAACTCCCTCTCCTTTGTAATATTTGATCGCCCTACCTACCCCAGCTGCGTGCAGCGTATGATTTCCGGTGCTTGAAGATACATTGTGAATATTCCAGGCGGGTTTCCCGAAGTGGTTCGACATGTGCCGACCACCTGAATTAACATCAGTTGCTTTGGAAATTCCATTCAAGATAATCTCTTCAGGCGTCAATCCAGCCGATAAATTGGTTAAAAGATCACGGTAATAGGGAAATAAATGATCTTTCCCTATTTCGAAAATTTGGCCAATTGCAAGCTGAATACCATCATGACCGGCATAAGGAGCATGATAGGACCAACCAATGGCTTGTTTTAGGTAATTGGGGGCCTTTTCGTCAAGCATTCTCCCAAGAACCATCAGATGATACCATTTTTGAAGTATCTCCTTCTCTGTTTGTAAAATTGAATGTTTTTTAGGAACCGGCAACTCGTACAAGTTATTCATATTATACTATTCGTTTAGGATCAAAACCTTCCACAAGATCGGCAATTCTACGCAGAAATTTACCTCCAAGCATTCCATCAACTACCCTGTGGTCATAGGATAGCGACAAAAAAACTTTGTGTCTGACAACAATAGCATCTCCCATGGAGGTTTCAATTACTGCCGGCTTCTTTTCTATAGTACCTATTGCCAAAATGGCGACTTGTGGTTGATTGATGATTGGAGTACCCATTGTATTGCCAAAGGAACCAAAATTGGTTATCGTAAACGTTCCGCCTTGCAATTGATCAGGATTGAGCTTTTCATTTCTTCCTGCTTCGGCAAATTGATTTATTTCTTTGGTTATGCCGTAAAGATTTTTACTATCGGCTTCTTTGATGACAGGTACCATCAAATTTCCACTGTTGGTGGCCACGGCAATGCCTACATTAATATTTTTCCTCAAAATTATGCGATCTCCATCGACGGAACTATTAATCATGGGATATTCTGTAAGTGCCTTGGCTACAGCCTCAGTAAAAAACGGCAGAAACGTGAGCTTTTCACCATATTTTGCCTGAAATGCATCCTTATTCTTATTACGCCAAAGTGCCATTTCTGTAGCATCAGCCTCTACAAATGATGTAACGTGTGGGGCTGTTTGCTTAGACATTACCATGTGTCTGGCAATCAGCTTCCGTACCCGATCCATCTCTATTATGGTATCTTCAGCACCAATCGATACTGAAACCACCGGTTTTGATGGTGCAAATATTTCTGATCTATTCTCCTCTTTTTCAGGATACTTAGTTTGCGAAGAGGTGACTGAAAAATTATTCTGCCGCCCTTCGATGTAGCGAATCAAGTCATTTTTCTGAATTCTGCCGCCTATTCCACTTCCATCCACAGAATCCAATTCTTCCAATGGTATGCCTTCCTTTTTAGCCATGCTTTTGACCAATGGGGAATAAAATCTTGCAGACTCATGTTTCTCATGCGTAATTTCGACGGATTTAGAAATGATAATTTCCTTTGAAACTGTCGTATTTGATAATTTAGGATCAACGTCATGGTTATCTCCCGTATTTTTCCCTTCAAGGTCAATAATCATAGCTACTTTTCCAACAGCCAGCAAGTCGTCTACCTTGCAATATATTGCTTTGATGTAACCTGAAACCGGCGAGGGAATTTCTGAATCTACTTTATCGGTAGCTACTTCAAACAAAGGATCATCTTCCTTTACTGTATCTCCAATTTTCACAAATAATTTTGTAATGGTAGCTTCTTGAATACTTTCACCCAATTTGGGTATTAGAACCTCAAATACTGACATGTTTATTTAATTAATTTTCCTCGAATAAAGCTGACTAATGGGCTTATCGGGTTCATATACGCAATAGCCATTAGAAGGTAACAGATTATTTAGGAAAGAAATCAAACAGATTGTAATCAGGCCAATTGTTGATTTTTCGCAGCGTCACCGACATCACTCTATCCATCTCAATGGCAAGATGTGGTCCCTTGTAATTGCTCGTGTTGGTTACCATGATCCATGAAATCCCATTTGGTTCTCTCTTTAAAAGCGCCGAAGAGCCCGGAAGAGTTCCGGTGCGCCACCATTCGCCATTCTCGTTTGTACTGCGCCATCCCAATGGATCCAAGCCTTTTTCATCTACATGCGTCATTTCGGCAATGCTTTGCATGGATAGAATGTCATTGGTGCGAGAATCGCCATCAATGACAACTAAAAGCTTCATAAGATCAATCGGCGAAGCAATCCAGCCGCCTGCAGAGCCTAATACAGCCATATTGGTGCTTCCATATATTTTGGGCACTAAAATGCCGCTGCCATCAAAGGCTTCAACAGGCTGAGCATCTTCCGGCTGGTAATACCTTACCTCCTCAAGAAGCTTCTCATTCTCAAAGCTCCCTCCCAATTGCATGTCATAAATATGTGCGGGCTTTAGAATATTCTCCTTTACGTATTTTTCGTAACTGGTTTTTGAAACTCTCGCGATAACTTCTCCCAATATCATGTAGCCAAGATTTGAATAGGCACTCGATGAGCCAGGTTCAAAATGAAGCCTTCTGGATATAACGAATTTAATATAGGAAGAAATAGTCAGAGGCATGGGGTCTCCGGTCTGCTCGGAAACGATCCTGGGAAGAAAAGCAATGTCGCCATATCTCTGAGTCCATCCGGCAGAGTGATTTAAAAGATTTCGTATCGTAATATTATTCAGACGGTTATCTTTAATTTGGAGCTCTTTTTCATCGTTTAGAATCCCATATTTGCCAAACACCTTGCTGTTTAAGCTAATTTTTCCGCTCTCAACCAGTTTCATGACCGCAATGGCAGTTACTAGCTTAGAGACACTGGCAATTCTGAAGAGCTGTTCGGGTGAAGCTGAAATCTTTGCTTCTGCATCAGCAAAACCATAACCTTTGGCAAAAATTAATCTCTCATCTTTAACAATGGCAACAGCCAATCCTTTTAATAAATTCTGTTCCCTGAATTTTTCAAAGCTTCTATCAAGTAAATCAGTATTTTCCGACTGAATTATCCTCTTGATTACCAGTTTATTACTCCTCTGATTGTCAAGGGAAGCCATTTTATTCCGCACCAAACGCGGCTGATTTCCAAAAAATATAGGAATCAGTAAGATTAGCGATATAACAAAAGTGAATTTAAGAAAACGACGAATCATACAATTGTAAATTACATATGTCAATTAAGAAAATTCTTTGAATAGCTGAAATTAGTTACAATTGTAAACATCCAACAACATCTTTTATGGAATTAAATTTGTGTCTTGATAGATAATTGTCAATTCCGGAAATAATATGCTGTGTTGCCATCGGATCGATAAAATTAGCAGTTCCGACCTGGATCGCAGAGGCACCGGCAAGAAAAAATTCAATGGCATCAGTGGCGTTCATAATTCCTCCCATGCCGATCACAGGAACTTTAACAGCATTATATACTTGCCAGACCATTCGGAGCGCAATCGGCTTAATGGCCGGACCAGACAATCCACCTGTCACGGTTGATAATACTGGTTTTCTACTCTCGGCATGGATTGCCATCGCCAATATCGTATTAATCAATGAAATGCTATCAGCTCCACTTGCTTCAACCACCCTGGCAATTTCTGTGATATCCGTCACATTTGGAGAAAGCTTGACCATTAAAGGTTTGCTGTATACCTTTCTGACTGCACTAACGACTTTTTCGGCAGCCGGACAACTGGTGCCAAATGCCATGCCTCCCTCCTTTACATTAGGACAAGAGATGTTGAGTTCAATAGCGGATATATGTTCCAATTCGTTGATTTGCTCGGCGCAAGCAATATATTCTTCTACCGTTGATCCGGAAACATTGACCAAAACATGCGTTTTGTATTGTATAAGGTAAGGATAAATATGTTCAACAAAATAGTTAATTCCTCCATTCTGCAGCCCAACAGCATTCAGCATTCCTGAGGGTGTTTCAGCCATTCTGGGATAAGCATTCCCCTGACGTGGATAAAGTGTCGTTCCTTTTACTACAAAGCCTCCAAGGCTATTTAAATCAAAAAAGTCACAGAATTCTGCTCCATAGCCGAAAGTTCCGGAGGCAGTCATCACTGGATTTTTGAGTGTAAGGCCACCAATATTTATACTTAATTCTGCCATTTTAATTGTTTTATGTCAAAAACTGGACCATCAGTGCAAACACAACGATGCCCTTGTATCGTTTCAGTCACACAACACAGGCAAACGCCATATCCACATGCCATCGTATTTTCGAGGGAAACCTCACAAGGTATATTATTGGAATGGGCAAGTTTGGCTACTGCTTTCATCATTGGCTCCGGACCACAGGTATATATCATATCAAACAATTTGATCTCTTGCTGCAAAAGGGAATGGTTGGTAACAAATCCTTGGCTGCCATGACTTCCATCTTCTGTTGTGGTATGAACCAATCCATATTGGCTGAATTCATCCAGTAAAACAAGATCCTCCGCACGCTTAGCTCCTATTAGAATTTCAATCTGATGACCTTCTTTGCTTAGACTGGCCGACAAAAGCATGAGTGGAGCAATTCCAACTCCTCCACCCACCATCAAGACCTTTGATTTTTCTTTTGGAACCGTATAACCACGACCCAATGGAAAAATAACACTTAGACTCTCTCCAACCTCACTGTTTGCCAAGCATTTAGTTCCTTCTCCAATTGCCTTAATCAACACAGAAATTGTATTACAATTGTAATCTGCCTGAAATATTGAAAATGGACGCCTGAGAAATACATTACTTGATTTATCTACCAAAATGTTGGCAAACTGCCCGGCTTCAATTCCGGACAGTGGGACCTCCGACTTTAATTCCAGTAATACATGATCCCGGTTCAATTTTTTGTTGGAAACGACCAGTAAGTTCTGAACTGATTTTTTCATGAAAACATCCTTGTTTAATCACAGATTATCAAAATATACCAGGCATACATGAAATTACATGAGAATCGAGGAAAAGGTACCCCGTTCGAAAATGCCTGATAGCACTAATCATACCATTTCGAATTACCATAATAATGGGCAAATCGAGGTACTTTTAGTAACCAAAACCAGGGGCAAATATAGCCAAAATAGGGTTAAGAAGGTCGGTAAATACTGAAAGTTTTGTCTTTAAAAAAGAAGAGAATCTGTTCAATATCTTTCGCTTCAAGCGGAATATTATTCAATGAAGACAATATGGATGATTGTTTTTGAACATCATCAGCGAGTTTCGTATCTACCCGGGAGGCTCGAATAGGCTGACTTTCATGCTCAGTGGAGTTGGTCTCACCCTTTTCCGAAAACTGAATAGTCGATTGAATACCTGAAACTATAGGGGAATGATCCTGCTTAATATCGCTGTTTTCTGTACGTGCAGGCTTAGAAATGTGATGCACTGCTATCTCCTGATTCATATACATATTTCCATCGCCAATCAACAGCCATCTGGGATTTAATGCAGTATACGCCTGGAGCATTTTTTGGATAAAAGCAGCACTTGGAAAGTTCCTTCCATTTATAATATGCGACATACTGGATCTCTGAACGCCAATTTTATCGGCAAATTCTGCCGGAGATATTTCTTCAGAAGCCAGGAATTGTATGATTCTATCCTTCATATGTAGTTTATGCGTTACGGACTTTATTGGCGGTCAACAAATGTAATGAATAAGTTTACATTATGCAACAAGTGCAAATTCCTGCCTTGTTACATAACGCAACTGTTTATTTATTACATTTGTAAATTAAATTTTCGTATTATTCGGAATCAATAAATATCGATCGAAACAAAATATTTAAATGAATCTCATAAAGTACTGATTGTAAATATTATAATTCATTGTTTCTTCATGTATTTAAGCGTAAAAGAGAGGCAGTGTACAAAAGTAACAAATTATTCTAATCTAATTATTCAGTAAAATATTATAAGTAATTGAAATTGTCTACATTACGTGCTAAAAACTGCCGAATATTTGACATTAATATCAACGGATTTTAACAAGTTACAAATGTTGTATTTTGTAGGTAGTGAAAAAATAGATATAGTTCAGACCACAATTCGCACAGAGTCCGTGAGATTTCAATTTTTACTAGAGACTTTTAAAGTTGACGGAAAGAATGAATTCTGAGGAGAGTTGTTTTGACTCTATAAGGAGAGATTCTCTGAGGCCTATTTTGAATGGAGCAATGAATCTAAGAAAATGACACTCTGTTAATAGCTCTGCTCCTGTCGAACTGAACGATTTATTGATTGTATTTGTCGTTTGATGAATTGGTATGGAAATTTGTGCATAATCGTAATGAAGCCTTAAGGTAATGCGTTTCAAATAGTAAAGGTGCCAAATATGCCAGTCAGGAGACATTATTGGAAGTACATAATCACTTTTAAATGTCAGAAGACAATTGTTGTCAATATTTGAATAACCTCTGGGATAGTAGATTAAGTCATTGAAATATGAACTTGATGAAATTTTCTTCTGGTAGCCGGCATAAATTTTAATTCCATGGATATTTACTAGCCCCGGAAAATACAATGTTGCCTCTGCTGATGAAATAGTTCCCAGTCTTCGGTCACCAACTGGCGTATGCCTGTATTGAAGGTCTATAGCCTGTCCCCATTTGGCCTGGATATCACGGGAACTCTGTTGTCTAAGGTTATGAGCATAAAGTCGATAGGTGAATGGAATATAACTACCCCTAAATATGCCTGATGGAGTCGAAGGATCTTGCCAATGGTGAGAGTACCCAATTTGTATCTCAGGTACCACCATTCGGTAGATTCTCCCGTGAGAAAAATTGAATGGAACAGCCGCATCCAGATGCAGGTTCATGACTCTTTGTGTATAGGGAACTGCAACAGTATCCTGACCAATTAGAACGTTGTTTGAATTAAAATGCTTGGTAATCCTGTAATATTCATATTTTTCCTTTCCATAGTCGCCATAAAGCCTCAAAACTGGGTACCATCCGCTGTATTCGAACTTTCCAATCCACTTGCCAGCTTGATTTACCGAGGAGTAATCGTATCCAATTTGTGTGACAGCTGTAGTAAGTTTGTTTTGAGAAACAATGGAAAAACCAGTATTTATTTGGGTTTGTTCCGGATCAACATATACAGGAGACCAGCTATGTATGTTGAATAAATTCTTGATTTTCACATATTTCTTGCTCGTATAATTGATAGTATCGAGACTGGAAAAATCAATAGCCCCCTTTTCTTGTTGTGTTAATTTGTTGGATAATGTATCCTGGAACCAGGATGCTCCGGCAATTTCTTCCCATCCTGCCTTAATATTATCCTTGCGGGCAATCTTATAACCATAAGCCGAGTAATCAGAAAAGAGTAAGGTTGTACCATCTGCCGAACATTGGAGGTCTTTTAGACCGTATTTGGAGGTAACAACGCGGTAAATCTTCTTTGTTTTGAGATCCAAGGCATATCCTTGAGTTTTACCTTCCAGATTTGCTGTATAATAGAGATAGGAATTATTTTCAAAAGGCTTTTTTACCTCGCCGAAACCAGGCTCGGTTAAAGAATTTATCTTGCCATCTTTAAGTCCGATTTGTACAATTGATTTCCCCTTTTCTCCGAGTTCCACCGCATAGAGAGATTCTTGGTCGGAAGACCATGAGGGGGTCATAAAAATATGATGATTCGTTGCTTTAATTTCTTTATACAATTGATTGTCAGATACTTCAAAGACAACTATTGAACACTGATTCTGTTCATCAAACTTAACTGCAGAAATCCATTTCCCATTTGGCGACATCATTGGAGCAAAAAGTTTGTCATTGAATACTTTATCTAAGACAACTCCACTTTTAACATCCATGATACGAAGCAAGGATTTATCGCGGTGAGTCCATCTCATATCCGGTTTTGTCTCAATCCAAACAATCTTTCCATTGGTAATATTCAATGATTCATCCAGAATCTGGCCGGGAGAAAAGAGTTTTTTATCATTTTCAGAATTATCAATCAGTACAAACTCCGGAATACGATCAAGAGAGGTTTTTAGCGCGATATAAGTTGAATCCTCGGCAAAATTGGCATATCTGTAACTGATATATTCTTTAGAAGGCTTTACTAAATTCCTAATCAGTGACTTATCTTTTTCCGGAACATTAAAATGAAAGGGATTTGACCTTTTAAGATTTGCCATTATTTCTTTATAATGTTCATCCTGGGTCTTGCCTGTAGCTAGTCTTAATCCTTTGGAAAGTGAATTCAAGCCAAATGGATTTCTTGCAATATGATGCAGTACTTTACCCCATACCTCTCCCCCATTTTGATTTCTAATATTTGAAACCATTTGGTATCCAAGCTGATAGTAATCAGAAATATAATCTTTGTATGATCCCAGGTAAGCTTTATCAAAACTGTAAATACCTTTTTCATCTGACTGAGCCTTTAATTCCATGGAAAAAGTTGCCAACCTACCTCGTCCCGTCTGACTAAAGGCAGTTTCTGACACAACGGCATCGCCTTCCAAAAACCAAAATGGCAGATATGCCCCCATAACAATTGAAGCTGCTTGCTCTCCCAAAAGGATTTTTAAAATGGCAGGCAATTCTGATTCGATTTTGTCTATTTGAACATGATGCCTAAGTTCATGAATGGCCAATTGTTCAATCCAATCCTGAGCATATGTCTCCTGTCCCGGAGTTGGGAAAAGTTCTATCCGGGACGGCGACCACGCAACAAATCCATTTGATTGATGGGATTTTGTGTGCAAAATGATGGAGATATTTCTAGGCTGATGTTGAAGTGAACCACCGGAATAGCTATACACTTTTTCAAATATTTTCGCAACCCGCTGTGCTTCAATTTCATAGTCGGAAGGATAAACAATCTGAAAATGAGATGATTGTATTTGACGCCATTTGATACTTCCCGGATCTTGTCCGGCTGAAAAATATTGAGCTCCTCCGTAAAATGGTAAAAACAGTAATAGGATAAGTAGATATCTAAAATTCAAACTAGTGCTGGTTTTCAATCGTTTATGTTTTATCTGTGTTTATTGGAGAGGATCACACTGTAGCCTAAACCATTCCATGACATCTCCATCGGATAAAAATGGAGAGATATTTGTGTATACGGATTCATGGTAATGATTGATCCATTTGAGCTCTTCTGAGTTAAGCATTTCAATGTCAATAAGATGCTTGTCAATAGGACAAAAAGAGACAGTTTCGAAGCAAAGAAAGTCGCCAAATTCATTGGATGTTAACTTCTTACAAAACATAACATTTTCTATGCGAATTCCATATTGGCCCTCACGGTATATCCCTGGCTCATTTGATAAAAGATGACCCTCTCTGATCGGTTCATTGTTAAATTCCGCTCTGATACTCATTGGACCCTCGTGTACGGATAAAAAGCAACCGATTCCATGACCGGTACCATGCCCATAATTTATTGCTTTGTCCCATAGTGGTTTACGTGTAATTGAATCGAGCGAATAACCTTTTGTTCCTACCGGAAAGATGGCCGTCGCCAAGGCGATGTGTGCTTTAAGGCAAGTTGTAAAGTCATCCTTTTGATTTTGGGTAGCCGTCCCAAGGCAAAAAGTTCGCGTCAGGTCTGTTGTTCCATCCATGTATTGACCGCCACTATCTACTAGCAACAAATTTTCAGGATTAATGTCAAGTTTGGTCTGACTTGTTGCATGATAATGAACAATGGCACCATGGGGACCGTATCCAACGATAGGATGAAAACTATCACCTTTAAATAAATGTTGCTTACTTCTGAATTCGGTCAGTTTGTGACCTATGGAAAGTTCAGTAATTCTCTCTTTTCCAATTGTCTGAAATAGCCAGAAAAGGAAATTGGCCATCGCTACCCCATCTTTCACATGTGCATTTTTGATGTTGGCAATCTCCCTTGAACTTTTTACTGCTTTCATCAAGTTAACAGGAGAAACATCAGGATCAACCACATTGTGCACTGAAAGGGATTTTGATATCTCAAAATTGGTGCGAATGGCATCAACTTGTATTCGATTATTGGTAATTTGCCTTATAAATGGCACAAATTCGTCGTAAGGCTGGATGATAATTCCATCTTTTTCAAGAATAGTCCTAAATGGTGAAGAAAGTTTAGACGGATTAACAAAGAGCCAGGCATTTTGTTGATCCACATAGCAAAATGCGGTAACCAAAGGAGTATATGGTATTTCTTCTCCACGAATATTCAAAATCCAGGCTACGTCATCCAGCATGGAAATCACGATTGAATCCTGATTTCTTCCAAGTAGCTCATTTCGGAGCAATTCAAGCTTTTCTGATCTTGATTTTCCCGCAAATTCGACTGGATAGTCATAAGCAGGTTTTGAAAAAATCGCTGGCCTATCAAGCCAGATTTCATCAACCAGATCTAAGTCGGAGCGAAAAGTGATCCCCTTCGCAGCTAATTTTGCAGACAATTGTGCTGCTTCGAAAGTTGAAATTGTTGATCCATCAAGTCCGAGTGTATTTCCACTGTAAAGATTGTCCATTAACCATGCATCAACAGTTATGGCATTCGGAACCCTATCTTTCATCAATTCAATGCCTAAACCCTTAATCTCCTCAGCTGCTTGGATGAAGTAGCGTGTATCCGTCCATAATAGAACCCTGTCTGCAGTTACCAGAACTTTGCCATACGACCCGCTAAACCCTGAAATCCATTCTCTCGTATTCCATCTTTCAGGCGTATATTCACTCAAATGAGGATCTGACCCAGTAATCAACCAGGCATCTATCTGATGTTCTTCCATCAGCAACCTTATTCCGGCAATACGTGCTCCAATATCCATTTTGAGCGTTAAATATTATTGATGGTTCTGCTATTGATATAATAATGAATTATTTGCCTCATACTGTTGGCACACAAATCATCCATCGCAATATTCGCAGGATGGATGAATTCCACAGAAGCAACATCATCATCCGGTTTTAATTGGTCAAAGTTTTCAACTTTGCAGCAAAAAGCCAAATCAACAGTTGGAACAACTATGCCAGAAAACGGGTACATATTTGGGAAAGAGACAAGGTAATCCATCTGAGTTACTTCAAGGTTCAATTCCTCCATGATTTCACGAAAGACTGCCTCTTCAGCTGATTCTTCCGGTTCAACAAATCCGCCCGGAAGGTCAAGCATTCCCTTATTGGGGTTAAAAGCCCGGCGCGTCAACAGAAGTTCGCCTAAATCATTAAAGATCAAGCAAGCAACTGCTGCCGAATTATTGATATAATAATTAAAGTGACATTCTTCGCACCAAAACGACCTACCATTATCTTTACTATTAAATGATTTTGAGCTGCATTTTGGGCAATAAGCAAAACGAGGATTGGTCTCTTGCACCATCATTTGATGTATTTCATTGCTTTCATCCACTCAACTACCATCAAAGGCCACTGGTCGTGAGCTTTACCGGTTTTATGCATTCCAAAACCATGCCCTCCTTCTTTAAAGATATGAAGTTCAGCTGGAATTCCTTCTCTTTTGAGTGCCATGTAATATTCAATGCTGTTACGAGGTTTTACACCCGTATCATCATCTGCCAAGGCGATAAATGCCGGAGGAGTCTGATTGGTCACTTGCAACTCATTACAAAATTTTTCAATTATTTTCCAATCATTCGTTTTACCTATTAGGTTCTCCCTTGAACCCATGTGACCCCACTCCTCTTTGAATGTTACAACCGGATAAAGTAGTATGGAGAAATCGGGCCGGCAACCAATTTTGCCAATGGCAGAATTTGAATCATTATTGCCTGAATCAAAGTGAGTTGAAAGTGTTGAAGCCAGGTGTCCACCAGCCGAAAATCCTGCGATGCCAACCTTTTTTGGATCAATTAACCACTCTTCGGCATGATATCGAACCAGCCTCACGGCTTGTTGGGCATCTTGAAGAGGCAATTCTGAATGACCGAAAGGAAGTCTGTATTTTAGGACAATCCCGGCTACACCATGGCTTTGAAGAAATTCTGCTACTTCATATCCTTCATGATCCATGGCTTCAATTCCATAGCCACCTCCAGGACATATAACGACAGCAACACCAGTATTTTGATCTTTCGGAGGAAGATAAATTGTTAAAGTTGGTTCCGATACATACCGAACTCTTCTTCCTTCAAAAGTCTCCTCAGGTTTTGGGGAGACCACCGGACCAGGGGTTCCTTCCGGCCAAAGTTTCATAATCGTTTGTGATTGAGTAAAATGGAAGGACATCATAAAGAAAAGGATCAAATAAATATTCTTTTTCATCTGTTTATAATTTTGTTTTTTAGTTGCCAGATGGAACTCCCAATAATCATCCGCTTGTGTGTGGAAGATTTACTGATGGTCGTTTCACTGGGTTAATTTTTGAGTATTACAATTTTCTAATGCGGATTCGCGCATATGTCAAACGGATAAAAATAACCAAATATCTCTGTAAACTTCACAGATCATCCAACAAAGTAGGTATAAATAATAATTTCCCCTATTTTTGTAATTATGGATCTAGATTTACTTTGGAAAGGAATTGTTACCGGAATGGCTGTCTCCATACCATTGGGTCCACTTGGAATATTATGTATCCAAAGAACGGTCAACAAAAACTGGAAATCCGGTATTTTCTCAGGTATGGGTATTGCAACAGCTGATACAGTCTATGCATTCGTTGCTGGTTTCAGCTTGTCAATCATCATAGATTTTATCAGAACGTATGAACTTTACTTTAAATTGGTAGGACTTTTTGTTTTAATCCTTTTGGGCATTTATATTTTCAGATCAAATCCAACGAAGCAAATACAAACTCACAAAAGACGGGGTTCTTCGCATCTTCAGGATTACCTCACCACCTTTCTCATCACGTTATCTAATCCGCTGTCAGTCTTCGTGTTCGTTGCGATCTTTACAGGATACAGCATCGTAATGCAATTTTCTCAACCTTTGGAAGCCTTGCTAACAATTGGAGGTATTTTTATCGGTTGTTCCCTATGGTGGATCACCATCACAGGATTGGCCAATCTGTTCAGACACAAGTTTACAATCAATGCACTCTATTGGGCAAACAGGATTATCGGACTCGGAGTAATTGTAATTGCAGTAGCATTCTTTATTTATTTGCAGATCAAAGGGGTTTGAGATAGAAAGAATGCAGACCTAGTTGTGGTTGAATATTTTCTTTTTCAAGGGTGAATCGTGTTCTTTGGACATATGTGAAAAGGTTAGCCGGTCGAGAAGCATCGGAAAAAATTTCCCTAGAAATACAGAGAGTTTGCCTTCCTTGAATGTAAGCACAAGAGATCTTTCCCTTTTGTCAATTGCGTCGGCCACCAGTTCTGCACATACCTCGGCACGCATCATTTTATCCTCTTTTCTTGGAGTTTCTCCTTGGGGTAACCCATTTGCTGTCAAGGCTGATTTTCTGATCTCAGAAGCAGTAAAACCGGGCGCAGCCACCAGCACATGTAGTCCAGTATACAAGTTTTCCAATCTTAAAGTATCCAAAAAGCCTCGAACGGCAAATTTAGAGGCAGAATAAGCCGAACGTCCGGGTAAGCCAACATGACCTGCCACTGATATTATTCCAACCAACGAACCTTTGGCATTGATCAGATGAGGAAGGGCATATTTAGTGCAGTAAACAGTACCGTAAAAATTAACATCCATTACCTGTTTAAAACTTGCCAAATCGATGTCATCAAAAAGTGCACGCATAGATAAGCCGGCATTGTTGATCAATACATCAATTTTCCCGAAGTATTGAATTGTATGCCGGATCAACTCTTCACATGACTCTTCACTCGTAACGTCGGTTTGGGTTACTAAAATATCAGAATTTGCCAGATATGCTTTTATTTCATTCAATTTATCGATTCTTCTGGCAGCTAAAGAGAGTGAAGCACCTCTTTTGGCATATTCGATAGCCAGTGCACGGCCTATACCTGAAGATGCTCCAGTTATAACAACGACTTTACCGTTCATTGACAATTAGTTGATTACTTAAATATAGCGTTTTTACTTTTTGTTATTTACAAAAATAGTGCATTTTACCGGATATAATAATTTCGTAATTTGATTTTTGTATATAATTGAAATTCAATGTGTTAATAATATATTATTCGATAAATTGATTTTTTTATAGCAGTATTGGGTGATTAAAAAAAATGGGTTATCTTTGCAGTGCCTTTGAAAAACAAAGGAATATCAAGGATGACTCAGTAGCTCAGCAGGTAGAGCACATCCCTTTTAAGGATGGGGTCCTGGGTTCGAGCCCCAGCTGGGTCACTTTTAGCGCTGTAATCGAATGATTAACAGCGCTATTTTTTTGGATACACACACCATCACGATAGAGATACCAGAATTCTGTGGAAAGAGAAAATACATCTCCAATGGAATTTGATCCATTTTTATAAATGGAAAATGAGTTCAGGAGCATAGTGTGCCTCTATTTTACAGTCCCATGTAAACGGCTCCTGAGTCGAAGATCCTTTTTATAGAATACCACTGTTGCTATATAATTCTGGTTGCAATGAAAAAAAGAACAGCTTCCTGTCCTAAAACGGGAAGCTGTCAATTGAAACGCTTTTACTAAAAACTAATTCACATACTCACTTAAACATCGGCATAATTTCTTTCT
>JBAXED010000080.1:0-18190 GCA_037140615.1 Prolixibacteraceae bacterium | reverse complement strand
TTAAATGGCTGAATATTTTTTTACTAATCATCAATGTTTCAGCCTTTGTCACCTTACTTCTTATGAACAGGCAAAACAGTACGGTGCGCGACAACAGATTCAGTTCGGATCAGTTTTTACAAACTGAGCTCCAACTAACTCCAGAGCAATTTAAAAAGGTTTCAGAGTTAAATGCAGATGTCTTCAGACTTTATCAGGTTTTTCTGGATAAAAAGTGCGAACTGAATTTCGAATTGGTGGATGAACTCGCTTCTGAGAAACCTTCAGATGAAAAAATGGATTCGCTGACGACCAGGATCGGACAATTGGATGCAGCTCTTAAGAAGCAGACTGTCAGGCATTTCAAAAATGTTAAGAGCGTTTGCACGGAGGAGCAACAAAAAATGCTGGATGAGCTGTTGAAGGAGATGCTGGATGCCGGCGGACAATGTAAAATTTGCAACAAGATTGACTGCGCTCGCCGCGACAGGCTTAATAAACCATAATATTTAAGAAAAAAGCAGAACTACCGCGAGATTTTCAAACCTAATGCGTCATTTATACCATGAACTGTAATCAATCCAGCCAATACATCGATTCTGTACTCACTGAAGCTGAGTTTAATGAACATATGAAAAGTTGCGAGACTTGTGCTGAGCTGTTCGAAAGGATCAATGCGACCATGAATACGTTGGATGAGGAGGTGGAAATTCCTTCAGGTCTGACCGAAAGTGTGGTCCAAAGAATCAACTGGAACTTTGTAAAACCGGTCAGACGATCTTTCGATTATAACAAGTACTTACAATTGGCCGCAGTTGTGACATTTGGGATTTTTCTGGGGGTATTACTGGGAAGTCGAGCCAATCCGGAGCTATTTCTCTCAAAAAAGGAGAAAAAGGAGAAGGCATTGATCGAATACCGTGACAGTCATCATTTGAACGATCAGAATTCACTCTTTAAATTTTGAAATCCATTTTATGCGCAAAAAACTGAAAACTACCAACTGGCCTCGCCCTGTGATCCAATGGGGAGTGATTTTGTTTGTTCTGATTATTGCCTTCATCCCAAAATTCAACAGCAACTTTGTTCCTGATTTCGAAGCATATTGTCCTTTCGGTGGGATTCAGGCATTGGGAAGTTACATGCTTAATCAAGCCTTGTCGTGCACCATGACCACTGCTCAGATTGCCATGGGTCTTATTACCATGCTGGCTGTCCTGGTTTTTAGCAAACTATTTTGTGCTTATGTTTGTCCGGTGGGAACGATCAGCGAATGGCTGACCCAACTGGGTGAAAAGCTGAATGTAAACATTACTGTCAAAGGTGTTGCAGACAAAATTTTGCGTTCGCTCAAATATATCCTGCTGTTTATCACGGTCTATTTCACGTTTAAGTCGAACGAATTATTTTGCAAGAAATTTGACCCTTATTATGCTGTTTCAACTGGTTTTAGTGCCGATGTAGTCGTCCTTTATGCATCCATTGCCATTTTCCTTGTCATTCTTGGATCGGTTTTTGTCCGCCTGTTTTGGTGTAAATATATTTGTCCTTTTGGCGCCATATCCAATATTTTCAAATTCACCGGGTTCTTTTTAATCGTACTGATTGGCTACATTCTTTTGCTCAAAGCCGGACTGGCCATTCACTACATCTGGCCACTGGCCATTTCCTGTATTGGAGGATATGTTATCGAGCTAACAGGATTTGCGTCCAAAACTTTCCCATTGCTCAAAATCACCAGGAACGAAAGTTCATGCATCGATTGCCAGTTGTGCTCTCAAAAATGCCCCCAGGCCATTGATGTTGCCAACCTGAAAGTTGTGCGCGATGTTGACTGTAATCTCTGTGTAGAATGCATTTCGGTGTGCCCGGTAAAAGATACTCTTCAGCTCAATAAAAGGACAAGCTATCGCTGGATTCCTGTAATAGCAACAGTGGCACTTTTCATTGTGGGGATTTTTATTGGAACCCTGTGGGAATTGCCAACCATCGATCAAAAATGGTTCGGAAAAGAGGAGATGGCAAAAGCAGAAATTTTTACCCAATCGGGTCTGAGAAACATCAAATGCTATGGTAGTTCGATGGCTTTTGCCGCCCAAATGAAACCGGTAGATGGCGTATTGGGTGTGGCGACTTACGTGAAGCACAACAAGGTGAAGGTATATTTTGATCCGAAAAAGCTAACCACGGCAAAGATTCAGGAATTGCTTTTTACCCCTGCAAGAACGGCGCTTAGGCCACTGAAAAAAGGTATTGAAGAGGTGAAGGAGGTAACGGTTTATTTGGATAAATTCTTCGATCCATTTGATTTCAGCTACTTATCAAGGCTTTTAACAGATAATACAGCCGCTGTGGGGTTGGTAACAGAATTTGCCTGTCCGGTGCTGGTGAAAATATATTTTCCGGGAGATTACGATATTAGTGAAAGTGAGCTAACCGAGGTTCTTCAATCCAAAACCCTAACCTTTGAGGTTGGAGAGTCTACAAAAACAGTCGATCTTGGTTATACCGTCAGTAAGACACCTATCTTCAGAAAAATTTCAAAAGACGACTATTCGAGTATCCTATATAAACCTCTCCTTTTCCAATTTAATGGGTATGCGAAATATAAATCAGCAAGTGTAAAAATCCTTAATTTAGCCATGGGGCAAAACAGGGAGAACAAGGCAAAGCTCAATTACCTTGTCAGCCATTTATCGAACAATAGGGGAATCATCGAATTTCGTACTAAATTGAACGAAAAAAATGAGGAGTTGGTAGCCATTTCTTATGTGGATTCATTGACCAATGCACAAGCGGTTTTCCAAGCTCTAAACAGTGATAGCCTAACGTTTAACAAGCGTGATGGCTCCAAGGGGAAGATAGAAAATGTATTCAAATTTGAAACTGAAGCAGAGTTAAAATAGTATTCTCGAACCAAACTATTATGAATATGTCCGGGATAATGAAGAAATATTTCTTGTTGGGATGCCTGCTGGTGCCTATGGTTACAATGGCTCAGACACGTTTTCGGTTGTCCGGCAAGGTTACTGATAAGCTGAGTGGAGCAAAGATCGAGATGGTGACCATTCAAATCAAAGAACTCAATTCCTGGACTGCTTCGAATGCAGAAGGAGATTTCAATATTGAGAAAATTCCTGCTGGAACTTATACTTTGCAAGCGACCTGTTTGGGATTTCAGCCTTATGAGGTGACTCTAAGCGTTAATCGTGATATTTTAGGTTATAAACTGATGCTTAACCAGATGTCGCTGGGATTGCAAGAGGTAGTGATTGTGGCCAAAGAAAATACAACCCTAAGCTCCTCATCCAAAATTGAGAGTACTGCATTGGATCATGTTCAGCCCAACAGTCTGGCCGATGTAATGCAACTGGTTCCAGGGCAGGTGACACTCAATCCGAATCTAGCCAGAAACAATCAGATCTCTATTCGGGATATCAACAATTCACTTAGTAATCCAGATAATAGCAGTGCCATGGGTACTGCTATTATTGTGGATGGTACACCCGTGAACAATGACGCGAACATGCAGACGCTCAATACTGCCGGCGGAGGCACAGCGCAAGGTTACTCAACTGCGGGTCAGGGTGTTGACCTCCGACAGATCGCTACCGACAACATAGAGTCTGTAGAAGTAATCCGTGGGATTCCATCGGTCGAATATGGTGAATTGACCACAGGTGCAGTCCTGGTAAGGACAAAAGCTGGCAAGACAAAGTTAAATGTGAAACTTAAAGCGGATCCCAAAATTAAACAGGCTACTTTTTCAAAAGGCTTTCTGCTTCCCGGTGAAAACAATGGAGCCGTGAATGTGGATATCGATTACACGAATGCATTCGATGACTTGAGACAGCCGACCAAAAGCTACAACCGGGTGACGGGGCAGCTTGGGTATTCAAATACCTATTTTAAGAAGACCAATCCTTTGAGTGTGAATGCAAAACTTTCTTATTTCAGTACAGTTGACAACAATAAGAATGATCCGGACATGATCCAGCGGGAGACTTATCAGTCGAAGGAACAAAATATTGGATTCAAGTTATTTGGTACCTGGGCAATTAAAAAGCCCTGGCTCACAAGCCTTACTTACAATTTTGCCGGAGACTTTGAAAACCAGGATTACTACGAATACAGGGTTACTTCCAGCAGTGGCGCAGTGCCGCTTCCAACAGCCACGGTTTCCGGTGAATCAGTGGGAACTCTGCTTCCTTCATCCTATGATAGTAAGTTAAACATTGAGGGAAAACCATACAGCTTTTTTGCCACGGTAAAAGGGAACACAGTTGGTAAATATGGAAAAGTAACCAGTAACCTGATGTATGGTGCCGAGTGGCGGACCACCGGGAACAATGGTGCCGGACGTATTTACGATCCTACCCGTCCTCCAAGCGGCGCCTCTTCCACCCGACCCAGGTCGTTCAAGGACGTTCCTGCAAGTAAAAATCTGGCTTTGTTTATGGAGGAAAAATTAAATGTCCCTATTGGCCAGACAAGATTGAAAATGCAAGCAGGCTTAAGGTACAACAATATGCTTCCCAAGGGTCTGTTTTCTACCAATGGATTTATGTCTGTAGAACCTCGTTTGAATTTTACGTACGACATTTTTCAAAGGAAAAACGAGAAAATTCTTCAGGACCTCTCGTTTCGTTTTGGATTTGGCCAGACCTCCAAGACACCATCCATGATCTATTTATATCCAGATAAGGCTTATCACGATGAGATTGGTTTCAATTATTATCCCGATCTGCTCGTCATTACCACCAAAGTTATTGAAGGTGTGACCAATCCCGATCTGAAGCCGATTACCAATACCAAGCTGGAGGCAGGTGTTGATTTCAGCCTTTTTGGCGTGAAAGTGCTGTTAACCGGATTCAGGGAGAAGATTAAAAATGGATTCTCTTGGGAGAATCAGTATTATGTGATGGATTATAAAGTGTGGAATCCATTGGCAGGAGCAGGAAAAACACCAACCTTTTCCAATGGTGATATATTCTACAAAGAAAATGGGCAAACCCTTCGCCTTCCTTATACGATGGCCCAGGATTATGCCAGTTACAACATGCCAAAAAATTCTTATAATATTGATAAACAGGGAATTGAATATGTTATCAATTTTGGGAGGATCAAATCATTGCGCTCAACCTTTTCTGTAGATGGTGCTTTTTACCACATCAAAAAAATAAGCCAGGTTCTTCCTTATGGCGAAATTAAACAGGTCAGCTACCTGGGTCAGCGCTTTCCCTATCTGCCAATCTATCCCGGAGGCGATGGCAATGTATTGCAGCGGTTAAATTCGAATTTTCAGATCGTCACGCATATTCCTGCTTTAAGAATGATTACATCAATCAGTACACAAGTAATATGGTTCGACAAGGATATGAATTACTGGGCCAATGACAATGGCGATGCAGTCTATTTCTCCAAAGGTGCGAACAATCAGAAAAATTATGGTGTAACAGAGGGCGTTGACAAACTGTTTGTAGATCCGATCGGATATTATGACAAAGGGATGGTATATCACCCCTGGCAAAACAATATGACTTATGATTCGCCTTATACTTTTATGGTAAAAGAGTACAAAAGTAACACATACAACCAGGTGAGTTTACCAGTAACCTACTATATCAACCTTAAGCTGACCAAAGAGATTGGGCAGCGTGCCAAGCTGGCCTTCTTTGTCAACAATATTTTCAACAGCAAACCTTTGTTCAAAAATCCAAATACCGATTATTATATTCGTCGTAACCAGACGGCATATTTTGGTGCAGAATTTAAATTTATATTGTAAACTGTTATATATTAATCTTTTAATTATGAAAAAGCAAGTAATCATCTCAATTCTTTTTCTGGGGATTCTCGCATTCAGTTGCAAAAAGAATGTGACTCCCACTTACACCCTTACCGTTCCGCTTACATTTCCCAGTGGCTTCACTCTTGGTGGAGTTCCAGATGGAACGGAAGTGAAGCTCATAAACTCCCTGACCGGAAGGGAGACCATTTTGATCACAACCGGAGGCACAGGGATTGTCTCATCTGTGCTAACAGAAGGTTCTTACGACGGAAGTTGCAGCTTTACAGTCAAAGTAGGTACCGACGAGTATGTGTTCAATGGAGTTTTAACCAAGGTGCTATTAAGTAAAGATACGAGTGCTCCTATGACGCTGACTCTTGCCAAGAATACGGGAGGATTTATCCTCAAGGAGATCTACTTTGCCGGCTCCAAAACGCCTGATGCCAAAACTTATTATTCAGACCAGTTTCACGAAATCTATAACAACTCCAACGAGACGCTATATGCGGATGGCTTGTGTATTGGATTCCTGGAGCAAACTCCTTCAGCTCCAAATGTTTGGGTGAATGCAGATGGCAGTGCCATGACCAGTTTGCCAACCACCTTCCAGCAGTGGATCATACCCGGAACAGGGAAAGAGCATCCTGTTTTACCAGGTAAGAGTATTGTGATCGCTCAGGATGGAATCGACCACAAGACAGATCCAAACGGCAATCCGCTTTCTCCTGTGAACCTCGCCAATGCAGATTGGGAGAGTTATGTGGCTGCATCCGGAAAGGATACTGATTCTCCGGGTGTCCCCAACATGACGCTAATGTATACCACTTCAGTCTCAATGGTCGACTGGTTGCATTCTGTATTCGGATATGCAGAGATTATCTACCGCTTGCCTGTACCATGGGAGCAGTTCGTTGCAAATCCTGCCAATTTCAAGACTAAACCGGGTAGTACTTCTGCTACACAATATATGATGGTTCCAGTCAGTTATGTAATCGATGGGGTAGAGATCGTCTATCCGGATGAAACAAAGCGCAACAAAAGATTACCTGCTTCCATAGATGCCGGCTATACCTGGATCGATGGCGGTACATACTGTTCCAAATCAGTCAGAAGAAAAGCAAAATTAATTGTGGATGGACGTGTTATTTACAGAGACACCAACAATTCAACCAATGACTTTCTGCACGATCTGGTTCCAACCCCCTGGATTAATCCAACGTCTGTCGAAAACTAAAATTTATCAATAAAACTGTCCATGCACTGAGCATGGACAGTTGATTCACACCAATCTCAGATGCAACTTAACGTGAAAAAAAGGCTTCTTGTCATCATATTGCTGGCGGTTTTTGCTCAGGGCTATGCCGGTGATTCCCTGCGTGTCAGTTCATTCAACACTTTCCGGTTGATCCGGATAGGGAATAGCTGGCTGGAGACAGGAAATGCGGCTGGATTGGTTTTTAATCAGCCCATCAACAGGGTGAATTTTGAAACCGGAGTCGACAATGGGCAGGGTGACTTCCATCGGATACGTGAAGGGAATAGCGTCAAAGACTACTCGTTTTCTACCGAGAGTTTTCAGGTACAAAAAAAGCGAATGTTTGTTTACGGAAAGTTTGCTTATCACTACAATGATGAGTCGGGTGGTCAATGGAATGGAACCTACGATCCTTACAATGGAAATCCATACATTCTGGCCGATTCTGTTGCTGGCCTCACTTACCACAGGGAAAATTACAACCTGGCCGGGGGTGTGGGTTATCAACTGAACAAAAAGATATCGCTGGGTTGCAGTGTCGATTATTATGCGGGTGTAGCGGCCAAGCAAAAAGATCCAAGACCACAGAATGTTTATGTCAGTTTTAAAATCAATCCTGCGCTGATAATAACCTCCAGGAATTACAAACTGGGGTTTGACGCCGGATATAGCAACCGAAAGGAAGAGATTGGTTACGATGTCTTCAGAAGTAACTTTTCTCCCTACTATTTTACGTTTAAGGGTTTTGGCTTTTATACCAAGGAGAACGGACTTGGATTTGACCGCTTTGTTACAGCAAATGAATACTTTGGAGGTGTACAGCTGGAGAAAAAATTGAAGCGCCTTCCGACACTTACTGAACTGAGATTTGACTACAACATCGAAGGAATTGAAGATGGAGGATCAGTCATTCGTAAGCTGGATGGTGGAGATTGGAGTACCTATAGCATCGTTCTAAAGGAACAAATCAAAATTTATAAAGCGTTAAAAGTCCATATATTCAAAGCCGAATTCTCCTTTTTTAATGGTGACGGAAATGAATTTTTACAAAATATCGTTTATGAGGGAACCTGGAACGTTCCAAGGTATATAACCATGGGAGAAAACCTGAAGTTTAACAGGAAAACGATGAAAGGGATAGTTTCCTATAATTATTTGAAAATGAAGGATGTTGAAAGAATCAACTGGGAAGCCAAAGCTGTAGTTAATTTTCTTGGCAACGATGAGCAATATTTTTATATCCCTGAAATCTTTAGTGCCTCCTTTTCAAATATTACTGGTGCTCTTAATCTTCAAAAAAATCTCTATTTGGGGAAATGCCATTTGGCGATAGCCATAAATTCAGGTTATACATCCAATTTGACCAAGGATCTTCAACTCTCAACCTTGCCCGAAATAACAAAAAAACAGCGGAAGGATATTTATCAACAGGAGTTTGATTTCTACTCTTCCGGATTGTTCAAGGCCGGTGGGGAGATAAAAATCGGTGGCAATTTGTTCAAGTCGAAAAATATGGGCCAGGCTTTCCTCAGTTTTTGCTATGATCATGTGAAACAAACTGATGGAGTTCAAAATTTCAATTGGATCAGTGCGAAATTTGGATTTGTGTTTTAATCATTTTTATATTGCAGCATGGGCTTGTTGGTTCCCGTCTCGTGCGGGGAACATTCGATATCTTCGCCATTTTTGATATTTTCACCTTCCGTATTTGCGGGTTAAAATAATTTTTAAACTATATGAAGTTCAAATATTTATTGTTGCTCTTGTTGCCTGTTATGCTGATGTCGGCTAAAGCAGAAAAATTTACTACCGGATTTGCCATTGTGGTTGACCAGAAAAGCTACGATGCGGCAAAGCATGAAATTGATGCATATGCCGCGGCTGTTGAGGCGCAGGGACTGAAAACATATATTTTAGTCGATGCATGGAAAACCCCTGATGCCATCAGAGAAAAACTGATAGCCTTGTATCATGCCAAAACCAGTCCGATAGAAGGGGCCGTTTTTGTGGGAGATATTCCGGTTCCCATGTTGCGCGATGCTCAGCACCTGTCATCTGCCTTCAAAATGGACCAGGAGAAATACGCCTGGAACCGCTCTTCCATTCCTTCCGACCGCTTTTACGATGACTTCGATCTTCAGTTTACTTATCTCAAGCAGGATACTGCCAGACATTTGTACCATTATTACAGTCTGAACGCAGCATCGCCGCAAGTCTTGAATCCCAACATTTACAGTGGCAGGATTAAACCGCCCGAGGGAAAAGATAAATATGACAAACTCAAAGCCTATCTAAAGAAAGTTGTCGAATACAAAAACAATCAGAAGAAGGTTGAACAGATCATGTTTTTCACAGGTCATGGGTACAACTCAGAATGTCCTCGTTCCTGGATGGATGAAAAGCTGGCTATTTCACAGCAGTTTGATTACCTGAGCGGACAGAAAAGTTACCTCGAATACATTAATTTTCAGTTTGAAAAGCACATCCGTTTTAGATTAATGCCTGAACTGAAGCGCAAGGATTTGGATATTGCACTCCTACATCACCATGGAGGCCCGACGACGCAATATTTGGACGGAATGCCACAAGTTCAATCGGTTCCTGATGAAATCGAGGATGTGAAATACTATTTGCGCTCTAAATTAGGCTCAGCCAAAACTCCTGAAAAAATTAAATCGACCAAAGAAAGCTACATGAAAATGTTTGGCGTTCCTGAAAGTTGGTTTGAAGGAACATTCGATAAAAAGCAGATGGAAAAGGATTCAACATTCAATGCAAATCTGGATATTAATGTGGAAGACCTGGTCAACTATTCCTCCAATGCTAAATTCATCATGATGGACGCCTGCTTTACCGGTTCGTTTCACCTGGACGATTATTTAACCGGAGAGTACATCTTTGACGAAGGTCAGACGATTGTCATGCAGGCAAATACCGTCAATGCTTACCAGGATAAGTGGGCCGATGAAATGGCCGGCTTGCTTGGACTTGGCATGCGCGTTGGCTTCTGGAACCAGATGAACTGCCTGCTTGAAACGCATTTAATAGGGGATCCAACTTTTGCATTTGTATCCGCTGATGATAAAGTAGATGTCAATGCCTGGATTGCCTCTAAGAAAAGTGATGTTGAATTTTGGAAAAAGCAGCTCACTTCGCCCTATGCCGATATGCAGGCGCTGGCCTTAAGAAAGATTTATGAGAAGGAAGGAAGAAATGCTTCAGGATTGCTGCTAAGCCATTTTAAGTCATCAAAATTCTTCACCGCACGAACGGAAGCGTTAAGATTATTGAGCCTATGCAAAGACGCTAATTTTATTTCAGCCATCAACCTCGGAATTAGTGATTCTTACGAACTGATTCAACGATTTTCTGCCATATACATGGGAAATACCGGAGATGAATCGCATATTCCTTACTTGATTGATGCCCTTCTTCGGAACAATCTGTCCAAACGTGTTGAATATAACCTGAAGAGCGCGGTGGGATTGTTCAGGCAGGATCAGTTGCTGGCTGAACTGAACAAACAGATCCCCCAGAAGGAGTTTCTGTTGGATCCTGCCGAAGCCAAGGCCGAACTGAGTAAGGTGATCACTTACAATACCAAACACATGCAAGATTATGTAAAAGAAGTGCTTGCCAAGGAAACTACAAAAAAAGAACGTTATTTCAGCCTGAAAAATTTCAGGAATGAGACAGCCCATCCGTTTTTGGATCAACTGATCAATTTTACTGATACAATTTCCGATCAGTCCGTCAAGCTGACAGCGATCGAAATGCTGGGATGGTTCGATGCTTCTTCGCAGCGGCAAAAAATTACTGACTTCTGCAACAGGGAACTTGCCAAAACAAACTTGTCGAAACCATACCAGAATGAAGTACTGAAGACAAAAAACAGAGTTAATTAAATCCTTTAAGAATATCGTTCATGAGCAATGTGATTGAGTGCAACAACCTGACACATTACTACGGCAAAAAAATGGTATATGAAGACCTGAATATTCATGTCAGGGATGGTAGTATACTGGGCTTGCTGGGTAAAAATGGAGCAGGGAAAACGACTACTATCAATATTTTAAATGGCTTCCTCCAGCCCCGGAGCGGTGAGTGCCTTATTTATGGAGAGAATTCCCAACATCTTACTCCTGCTACAAAAGCCAGGATTGGATTTCTGATTGAGGGGCATATTCAGTATGCCTTCATGAACATCAACCAGATAGAGAAATTCTATTCGGGCTTTTATGCAAACTGGAGACCTGCACCTTACTGGGAGCTGATGTCAAAGCTAAAAGTTAGCCCAAAGCAGAAGATCTCAACCATGTCGTGCGGTCAGCGCTCGCAGGTGGCACTCGGTCTGATCCTTGCTCAAAACCCCGATCTACTTATTCTCGACGACTTTTCGATGGGGCTCGATCCGGGTTACCGCCGCCTCTTTATCGATTACCTGCGCGAGTACGCCAAGTCGGAAAACAAGACCATTTTCACAACCTCCCACATTATCCAGGACATGGAGCGCCTGATCGATGATGTGCTGATCATGGATTATAACCGGGTCCTGGCACAATGTCCGATCAGCGAGTTCATGACAAAATTCAAAAGATTTGATTTCGAACTTGAAAATGATAAGGTAAACCTCAAAAAGGAGCTATTTGTGAAGAACCTCGAGATGGTTAAGAACAAAGTTGAACTCTATACCTATGAGTCTAAGGATTTTGTTGAGAAATTTCTTGAGAACAATGGCATAGTTCACAAAGGCTTCAAACAGGTGAAAATGGAATTGGAAGATGCATTCATCGGATTAACAGGAAAATATTAAGATATGTGGAAATCGATAGTTTACAAAGAATGGATAAAAATCAGGTGGTTCCTGATTGGTTTTACCATATTGGGAGTGCTGGGTCTGGGGTATGTTTTTCTCAAAGTACAGCGTGGTTTTACTTTTAACGGAGGGACTGGCGTGTGGTACAACATCCTGTTTATGGGTATGCAATTTTTCGGCTACTTCAAGTATATCCCGCTTTTAGGAGGATTAATCATTGGCATCGCACAGTATTTTCCTGAAACCGTCAATAAAAGGATCAAACTGACTTTCCACCTTCCATTGGATGAGAACAAAGTACTCTTGATGATGCATATTTTTGGCATCGTTTCCCTGCTCGCTTCATACCTGCTTCTATTGCTGGCCTTCATATCTCTGAGCACTATTTACTTTCCATCACAGATGATCATTGACTCTGTGGTCTCTGTGTTTCCCTGGTTTCTTGCAGGATTTGTCGCCTATTTTTTCGTGGCACTGATCGTACTTGAGCCTGTCTGGATGTACCGGTTTTTTTACGCACTGGTAGCGGGATTCTTTGTGACAATTTATATCAAATCTCCGGTAATTGCAGCTTATGGACCGGCCATTCCGGGATTGTCTGTCCTGACGATTCTCCTCAGTGTGGCTCTTTTGTTCTCGGCATACCGTTTTAGAAAGGGGGAAATGTAAGATGGAAAAGTTAAGCAGATATATTTTGGTTCTTGTTGCAATCCTGGTTTTATCCATGACATTACCCACGCTCTACTGGATGGCTTTTGAAAAGCCAATCAAGAAACCGTTTGTGTTGTACAGTTGCATTGATGATGATTTTTTTATTCTTCGTACCGGAACGCCAACCACCTATGAAGACAACAAGGGAAATAAATACTCACGTGACCAATATGAGCAAAAATTGCCCATTTGGAATTTTCAACAGCTGATGGTGTCCGGGAAAATGCCAGATACAATCAAAGGCAAAGCCATGGACATGCACGACATCGGACGGAACAGGTCATTTGAACGGTACAAACCGGAAGACATGAATTGTCCGAAAGCTAAGCTCTTTCCGCTGTTCGAGGCTCAATCCGGCAGGGCCAGTCTGGAGTTGCCGAATGATTATTTCCGGATCACCTGGCGCATGGAATTCATTGATGCCGGTACCAACAAGATTTTGGAAGAGAAGAGTCAGCTCTTTTCGGCCGCTTTGTACCATTTCGGATTTACTTTCCCGGCCAAAAGAATCGACGGACTGCCAACCACGCGGAAATCATGCGATGAAGGTTATCTGATCGTCGATTCGGCTGACAAGCTGTTCCATGTCAAGCTGATCAAGGGAAAACCTTTTGTGAAAAAGGTAGAATTGCCAGATGGATTAAAATTCAAACACATCATCTGTGTGGACTTCAAGGACAAAAGATACTATGCCTATCTTTTCTCCGAGAAGAATGAGATCTACATTTTGACACAGGACGAATATGAACTGATCAAATTCCCGGTTACGGAGTTTAATGCTGAGAATTGTAATCTGAATCTTTATGGCGACCTCTTCAACTACAATGTGACGGTCGATAGCGAGGACCATACCGATGTGATCATTCTCGACAAGGAGTACAAAAAGGTGGCAAGTTACCAGGAGAGCTTTCCGGTACTTTCAGAGCGCACCGAAGGCAAGATTTTCAGTTATATTTTCCCGGTACAACTATCGATGGAAGATCCCAACAGCAAGTACATCGATTTTTTCTGGAAAGGATCAGGCGGCATGGGATGGATTATCCTTAATCTTCTCCTTGTGGCGGTGCATTTCGCCCTGCTTCGCCGGCGGAAATCGGTATTGAAAGGCCATGTCATCGATTTGGCACTCGTTGCCCTTACCGGGATCTATGGATTTCTGGCGGTAAATCTTTTTCAGAACAAGTTTTTCAAGTAGCTATTACAAAACTGGCGGGGTGATTTGGAGTCACCCCGCCAGAAATTTTTCGGTTTCAATCAGACTTCCTGTTCTTACTCTTCCTTCCCGCTATGGCAGCATCTGTCCTTCCATTCTGATTTCATCTTCTCCTTTTCTTCGGGAGTCAGATTCATCCACTTTTCATTGTGGTGGTCGGAACGGCAATCGCAGTTGCCATTGCAGTTGCAATTACATTGGCATCGGCAGATGCTTCTGCCGTGTCTGTGACCGCCACTGAATCCGCCAAACAAGATCTTCGACAATACCAGTATTCCGATTGCCTGCCAGAAGGTGATGGTTCCAATTCCGAACACAGCCGGAAGAAGATTGTTCCAAAGCAACATCACGGCACTTCCGAAAACAAATACACCTGCTGCTATTGCTATTGGGATGAGAATGGCTCTTTTTATCCAGAAGCCTTTTCCCCTTTGATGTCTAAAATTCATCATGATTTCTAATGTTTTAATTGTTAATAATCTTTGTAAAATCCTTGAAGCCGCTTCCGCAGGTGCGCCACTGCGTAACGTTTTCTCGAGATGATCGTCTTAATGCTTTCCCCGGTCTTGTCGGCAATTTCCTGAAGTGTCATCTCCTCAAGTTCATTCCACACAAACACATCCCTTTGCTTTTCAGGCAATTCGTTCAATGCTGAATAAAGTGATTCCCTGATGGCCGATTTCTCAAGTTCTGTTTCAGGATCTGAGCTGTCCGATAGCAAGGCTTCCGGATAAACCATGTCTCCCTCTTCATCTTCAAAGGCAAAATCAGCCAACGATTGCGGCGCCATTTTTCGATTCTTGTCCACAATCTTGTTTTTGCTCACACGATACAGCCAGGAACTCAGTTGAACAATGGGTTCAGTGTCGATGATAGAACTAAGCTGATACCAAACATCCTGCAGAATATCTTCAGCGTCCTGATCGTTTTTTACGCGGGTGCGGATAAAACTTAGCAAACGCTTCCCATATTCCTGCACGGCATGCTGTATGCTTTGCTGTCGTTGAGTCATCGGGTATGCAATTAATTCGTCCATATTGAGGAAGACGAATGAAAAAGGAAATTACTTTAAAATTGGGATAAAAATTTATTTATTGGCTATCCGTCATGATAAATCCACTGCCGTGGATGTTGCGGATCTCGACGGTGGGATCGTCTTTGAAGAACTTCCGCAATTTGGTGATGAAAACATCCATGCTTCGGGTTGTGAAATAGCCATCATCGCCCCAGATTCGTTTGAGGGCAACCTCGCGTGGCAGTAGCTCGTTCCTGTGTTCGCAGAGAAGTTGAAGCAAGGACGCCTCCTTCGGACTTAACAGCTGTTTGGACTCACCAAGTTTAACTTCCCGTAACCGGGCATCAAAAAGGTATTTACCGATGGTGTAATACTGACTCAAATTTCCTGTTTCGCCTTCCGCCCGCTTGAGAAGAACGGCAATCTTGTAAATCAATACATCCGCATCGAAGGGCTTGACAATGTAATCGTCAGCACCCAAACGGTACCCCTCCAGCACATCCTCTTTCAGCGATTTGGCTGTCAAATAGATAATTGGAATCTTCGTATCCATCGACCTGATCTCTCGTCCAATGGAGAAACCATCTACGTTTGGCAGCATCACATCGAGCAGACAAATGTCATAAGTGCCTTCGCGGAATGAGCTAACCGCGTGTTTTCCATCCGAAAGCCAGGTAATCGAAAAGTTACATATTTCGAGGTAGGATTTTAAGACGGCTCCAAAACTCAGGTCATCTTCCACGAAAAATATGGACTTTTTGCTACTCATCGGTTGGTGTTTTGAAAGGGGATGAATACCACAAAACGACTCCCTTTTCCGGGTTCACTGAATACCTTGATGCTTCCATTGTTGGCCTCCAGGATGGCTTTGACGTAACTTAATCCAAGGCCAAATCCCTTGATGGTATGGATATTGCCTGATGTTAGCCGATAGAATTTATCAAAAATCTTCGACTGAACGGTTTTGGTCATTCCCATGCCATGGTCTTCGACTGTAAGAAGTACGCCATCAGCAGAATTGGCAGTAGACACCTTGATCCTTGGGGCCTCAGGCGAATATTTGTTTGCATTGTCCAGGAGGTTGCATACCAGGTTGGTAAAATGAACGGGATCGGTGGTGACGAAAGGATTTTTAGCTTCTAGCCTTGTCTCAATGCTGCCACCCCGTTGTTCCACCTGCAGCACGATTCCATCCACCGCAGCTTCTATCAATGGATGCAAGTCAGTAGCCTGGAAGCTGAACTCAAATTCTTTCCTGTCGAGCCGGGCAATTTGAAGGATTCGCTCCACCTGCTCATTCATCCGCTGGTTTTCTTTCTTGATCATGCCGGCAAAAAACCGGACCTTCTCCTGTTCATTGATCACCTTATCGTTCGAGATAGAATCAGCTGCTATGGAGATGGTCGCAATGGGTGTTTTGAACTCATGCGTCATGTTGTTGATGAAATCTGATTTCATCTCCGAAACCCTTTTTTGTTTAATGATCAGATAAATGCTGAGCAAAAAAGTGAGGAAGATAATCATGGTAAAGGAGACAGAAAGACCAAGCAGCACAGTCGTTTTGCGGCCAATAAAGAGATCCCTCTCCGGAAAATGGACAGAAACATCAAGTTTTTTTCTGAATATATCATCAGGAAAGAGGTTGACAGTATACCATCTCCTGACTGTTGTATTTCCGGTTTTCTGATCCGGGAGGCTATCGTTTCCCAGAACGGACATTTGGAAGTCGATGGGAATGGCTCTGTCATTGAGCTCTTCTTTGAGCAACTTTTTCAGTTGGACTTCATCGATGTTACGACCCGAATTCCATCCGGTGTACTCTATCTGTATCCGGTTTGATAAGTCTTTAAGCTGATTGATTTTTTCCCCAATCATGCTGTCATTAACAGCTATTCTTAATTCAGAACCGACAGGCTTTCCTACAAAGTCTTCAGTGATGATTTTCATCGAATGGCTTTTCTTGCCGGACTTGGAATCTCCCGATATGACATAATTCATCCCGGCATGCTGCCCTTTCATGGTCATAACCGTGATGGTGCGGTGCAGACTGTCCCTTTTTACAACAACATCAAGGTTCTCCAAATTTTGAGGGGGCGGAGGAGGAGGTGGTGGTGGAGGAAAAGGGATCTGCTTGTTCCAGTTGACAGTGTCGGATAAAGCAATGCCACGAATTACTTTCAGATCATTGTTCGTTTCCAGCCGGCGAACCGCTTTGTTCATCGCTTCGTTCACAGACCTATCGAAAAGCTCATTCCGAACCGCCACCGAATTGTTGAACCAATAGACCTGTACCGCTACGATACCCAGTAACGAGATTCCCATTAGGATAACCAATCCGATGATGATACGCTTATTCATATATCACAAAATTAGGCAATTATTTAAACCGGTTATGAACTTTAACTTCACCTTAACACTTTTTTAGAAGTCCTTAACCCTCCCGGAGGAATAATACCACTAACATTGTAGTGTCAAAGAATTTTATTTTCTCACTTAAAAAAGATGAATATGAGACTGGTATTTTTATTAGGAGTATTTCTGCTTTGCACACTCTTATCACTTGGGCAGACGGCAAAGACGACGACAACAACCACTACGGTACAAAGTCAGCAGAAGAAAGACCAACAACATGTAAAAGTGATGGTCAGTCAGAACGGCAAGGTGACTAAAATCGATACCACCTTCAGCCTGCCCAATGAAAAACTCGTTCAACTAAAAGTCGACTCTCTCCTGAAGACCCTGGAAGGGGTCGATGGCAAATCCGACGAAGCTAACATAATTATCATGCGAAGCGACGGCAAACCTGACAGGCTTATACATGGTCATGGTAATAAGCCAAGAGAACAATTCAGTGTGTTCTTTCAAAAGAGCGATTCCAGCGATGCCGTTGGCCACAAGAAAGTTATGAGGATCGGCAATGGGCAAGGCTTTACTACGATCGCTGGCGATGGTGAAATGATGCCACCTCCACCACCTCCGCCTCCACCACCTCATGGCATGTCCAACGCCATTCGCGTGCAAGGTTTCAAATTGCCGGGAGGTGACCCTTTTGCCATGGATTCGAACGATCCGGATATCATCACCTATGACAAAAAGGACATCGGCAAAGGACTTGAAAAAATCACAATTGTCAGGAAAAAGCGCACTCCACCCGAAATGGAGAAAGATGTTCAGGTAAATGTTGAAGTCTCCAACGACAAGAAAAAATAGCGTTCAAACAAGTTGAGGTCTGTTCGGCAGACCATTGAAGAAAGATGCCTTGACCGGCATCTTTTTTTTGTTGGTCAACGACGCACATTGGCTCTGTGGATCTCTGCGACCCCTCAGTGTCTCTCAGTGTAATATTTTAAAGAAAGTTACGTAAACATTGGTATATGAAAATTATATCTTTTATCCTGAGTATTCTGATT
>JBAXED010000079.1:0-18379 GCA_037140615.1 Prolixibacteraceae bacterium | reverse complement strand
TAGTTATTTATTGATCAATTGATTCTATATAATTCTAGCATTTAGCTTTCAGTAATTAGCTATCAGTAATTAGCTATTAGTAATTAGCTATTAGTAAATAGCTTCCTCTCATCTTCTCATTTTCCTTGTCCCCAAGTCTTCTCCCTCGGCTACGCTCGGGAACCGGCTTATCCCCAAGTCTTCTCCCTCGGCTACGCTCGGGGACCGGCGCATCCCCTAGTCCCCTAGTCTCCCAGTCCCCTAGTCCCGCAGTCCTCGCACCCGTCCTAAAGTTAGTCATCTCCTGAACAATACCGCTGCTGGTATCGTCTGTTTTTCAACATCCGGTCCGGCATATTTTACCTCGAGAAACATGCCTCCTCCAGCTTGAAAGTAGTGCAATTTAATTGGATGTATTCCTTCGGTCAGCTCTATTTTGCCTGTTTCCTCTGTATCCGCACCATGCGCTCCATCATTGTCAATAACCAGTGAATTATCTACTAAAAGACGGCTTCCATCGTTGGATTGCAGGAAAAATTGATAGGTTCCTGACTTTTTTATCATGATTTTTCCCTCAAAAATTAAAGCGAACTTATCTTCAGGAGATGAAATCTTCTTGAGAGAGAAATTGAAGATATTTCCGGTTTTAACAACAGGCAGCGCGGTAAAATCGGGTAATTTCATCCACGAACCAACATAATAATTTACGTTCAGCCCATTTACTTTTTCATCCACAAAGTCAATGCGGCTGGTAGAGGTATAACTTGTTTCAAATCCTTTCAGATAAGTTTTGGCCTTGATAACTGAAGGGTTGCTTACCACAAAGCTCCTGGAATAAAGGCTTGCAAGTGTGTCCGGTTCATTTCCGTTGGTTGTATAATAGATTTTTGAATCCTTTACATCCGAAATAATTTGTACACGTACGGAATCGGAACTGTTGACCAAAGTATCTCCCGGGTGGATCATTGGCGTCGGAAGGATCGTTTTCTGCAACAGATTTCCTGCGCTTTTCGATGTGAAATTGTAGTGACCGGAAGCAACTTCGAAAACAGCGAAAGAATCCTCCATGCGGAGAAATTTCACATACTGGTTTCCTGATAAGGAGGATCCGTTGAGAAGAACACCTTTTTCATATTGTGCCAGCACATAAACGGTTGCGTTACTATTGGCCGGAATTGAAACTTCTAGCTGGTAGTCAGCTCCATTTAATTTCCAATTCGATGTGATTGTTCCATAGGCTGTAGGGTAAGAGCAGTTTACGTATGAAATAGCCTTAACTGGAATAGGTTTGATGCGGATCTTTTTGAATCCCGGACTTTCGGAATCCGGCGAGATTCCTCCTAGACTTTTATAAAACCAGGCACAGACGCTGCCAAACATCGGGTGACTGTGTGACGCATCCCCGAGCCACGTTTCCCAAATCGTGGTGGCTCCTTTTTCGATCATATAGCCATACCCGGGATAGTCTCGCTGGTTCATCAGAGTATAGGCAATGTCCATTCGCCCGTATTCGGTCAGAACATCCAAAAGAAGAGGAGTCGCCAGAATACCCGTATCGAAATGCGCCTTGTTATCGGCGACAACCTTGTTCAGCAGATTGTTAAAAATGGAGTCTGTCTTTTGCTCCTCTGTAATTCCAAATCCCAACGGGAAGACGTTGGCGCCTTGCTTGCCGGATGAATAATTGTAAGTTTTCTTATTAAGCCATACGTTGTTTATGTCCTTCTTTGCTTTGTCGGCCAGTTGCTGAAAATAATCATGGTCGTTGGCTTTGTCAAGCACATCGCTGATTTCCGTCATCAAGCGGCAGCAGTGGAAGTAATAGCAACTGTTGACAAAATCTGCCGGGAGCTCGACTGCTTCGGGTGGCACCCATTCGCCAAGTCCCTGGTTGACCAGAATTCCATCCTTGTTCAGCTGACTTTTCATAAATGTGATCCAATGTTTCATTCCCTCGTAGTGGTCTTCCAGAATTCGGGTGTCACCATAATATTGGTACATGTACCAGGGGATGATCACATAGGCTGCTCCCCAGGCTGTTCCGCCTCCACCATCCTGATAAGGAACGGTGTTAGGCACATAGCCTGTTTCATGATTCCGGGCATCATGGATGTCGTTCATCCATTTGGTGTAAAATTGCTGAAGGTCGAAGTTGTAGATGGCAGCTTCGGCCGAAATCTGACCATCTCCCGTATATCCTCTTCGTTCGCGGTGAGGGCAGTCGCTGGGCAATCCGCCATGGACATTGCCAAGCTGTGTGCGGCGATAGTTGTCCAAAATTTGATTCAATAGCTGATTGGAACATTCAAATGTACCTGCTGGCTGAATATCTGTATTGACCACCCTTCCTTCCACATTCTCAATAGTCAGGGCGGAAGGAGAACCACTCACATCGACGTATCTGAAGGCATGCCAGGTAAAACGAGGCTCCCAAATCTCCTCTCCACTACCTTTTAGAATATATGTATCCGATTGATCATAACCGGGGCCAAGCTCTTCGGTAAAATGAAGTTGCAGCGTTGTTCCCTTCGGACCGGTGATTTTCAATCTGGCCCAGCCGGAGATCATCTCGCCAAGGTCGTATCGGTAAACTCCCTTCGATTTTTCGGTCACAGAAACAGGCCGGATGGTTCGCTTGAGGCGATCTGACGGGGAAACTTGTGACTTGAGTATCCCGGTAGGAGATTGAACCAATTCGGCCTTTAGCCATTTAGCATCATCAAAACCAGGTGTGTTCCATCCACTCTGCTCCAGGCGGGCATCGTATATTTCGCCTGTGTGCAATCCGTTGTAAATAATCGGGCTAACAGAACATTTCCAGCTTTCGTCGCTTGTGATTAGCTCCTTGGTGCCATCCTGGTATTCGATATCAAATTGGGCGATAAGGCGTGGAGTATTGTACCACAGCATCGTGTCGCCGGGGCGGTCGGCCTGGATGTACCAGCCATTGCCAAGAAGTACACCGAACACATTTCTGCCAGTAGCCAGATTGTTGGATATGTCAAATGTCTCGTAAAGAACAGTAGTGGTCATGTTGCCAATTCTGGATTCGCTCCATTTCTCTGTCCTCCGTTTGTCGTAATTGGTTTGATTGGGAGAGAGGAGATGGTCCCCAATCTTTTTCCCATTGATGCTAAGTTCGTAGTATCCAAGTCCGCTGATATAGGCCCTTGCTTTTTTGATCGGTTTTGAGAGGTTAACCTCTCTCCTGAATTGGGGTGCAGGCAGTTTCCAGTTTCCGGTGTTGATCGCTTCTGGAGCTCCTATCCAGAGGGCTTTCCAGTCCTCTTTTTTGAGCAATCCCATCTCCCACCAGGCGGATTTACTCCATGGAGAAGAGAAGTGTTTCTGGTTGCGAATCCTCACCTTCCAATAGACAAATTCTCCTGAATTCAAGGGCTTTCCATGGTATTCGACCTGCGATGACTGATCGGATTTTGTCATTCCGGAATCCCAAAGATCACCTTTGTCCTGCCTCAACAGACTATCGCTTGAGGCAACAAGTATGTGGTAAGCCGTCTGGGTTGCTCCCTGTTTTGCTGACTTCATTTTCCATGAAAGCCGGGGGATGGGGACATCAATTCCAGTGGGATTGGTAAGGTATTCACAGCGGAGGTCGGCGACTTCAAAATCCACCTTCGAGGGTGCGCAAGATATAAACACCAGAACGAACAGCAGGGAGATGCAGGTTCTCATGGAGAAAAATTAATTGTAATACGTAGTAGTTATGTAGTTATTCCGGATCCATCGGATAGCAAATAAATAAGCTTGATTTCCTCTAAATCGTCTTAAAGATAAGGATTTTATGTTTGAACAGACCAATTGGGACTTTAGAACTTGAAGATTCCGGTATTTGATCTGATGTTTAGTTTGCAAATCCGGTATTTTTTTGTTTTGTCTGTTTGGTTGTTTATATTTGTGGATGTCATCCAATTGCACCAGCCCCGGTCGGGAACTTTTGAATAAATGATCAGCATGCAAAAGCGAATTTCTATTCTTATTTTATTCTTGTTGATTGCTTCCATTGTGCAGTCGCGTGTTCAGGCACAGGAGGCAGCTCAGAAGATAAATGAAAAATCTGCTATTACCATCGATAGGGAGGAGCTTATTTCCTTTGCCAAAAAATACCTGGGTACGCCATATCATTATGCAAGTTCAAACCCTAAGAAAGGTTTTGACTGTTCAGGCTTTGTCAATTTTGTGTTCAATAATTTTCATGTTAGTCTGCCCCGTAGCTCCAGAGATTTTAAAAGCATGGGTAAAGACCTGAAACCAGAAGAATTTAAAGAAGGGGATGTTGTGGTTTTTTACAGTTTCAGAAATAAGGCCAGGATAGGGCATGTGGGAATTATCAGTGAGGCCAAAGGACTTCGGTCCAAATTTATTCATTCTGCTTCCGGACAAAAGCGAGGAATCGTCATCAGCGAGTTGGGAGAAGGGTTGTATGCCACAAGATTCTTCCGGTGCATTGATGTGATTGGAAAAAATTAATAAATGAATATATACCTGACAGGTTTTTAAAACCTGTCAGGTATATATTCATTTATTAATTTTTTATTATTTCCAGATACCGCGCCATCCAATACGGCCACAACCAGAATACTGGTTCACGCACTCTGCGCGGATCACCGCTAATAGCCGCCCAAGGGTTTTTGTCCCAGCGGACAGTAGCCCGAATACTGGCAGGTGGCAATTCTGATACCTGAATCTCTTCCATAATCGGTGTTCGAACAATTTGAACATCTTCCCGGATGGTTTGGTCGATGTACCAATCTACCAGATCCAGTGGTGCATCCCTAAGGAATTCCAATGTTTGGGACACATTTACCCGCTTGCCGGTTGCCAAAGCATAGGTTAGATTGTTGATCAGATTCTCTCCCGAATTCTGGCTACGCATCCATTCCTCGATCAACTGTAAATAAAATTGATGCAATTTTGGATCTTTTTCATACTTCAGGAGGATAGGGAAGAGGTAGCCTTCCATGGTTCTGTCGAAATAGATTTGCCAGGCGGGATTCTTTGCATTTAGTCGGCTGGCATTTTCCAGGTAGCCCTCTTGATCGATCAACTCATGATAGGCTATTTCGTATTTGTTGTTTCCGGTGATGTGGGCAGCCAGCTTCAAATAGGCAAGTAGTTCGAAAGAGTTGAGGCTCCGCTCTGAAGCCCAGTCCGGGTCACGGTTCAGCTGGTCGGGCGACCAGACTCCCCAACGGGTATGCTTGCCATCAATATCAACAAAATTGAAATTGGTTTTCATCAGTCGGTCAATAATTTTACTTACATGTTTTCTAACCAGAATTCGTTCGGCTTCACCAGCCGCATATTCATAATAGAAAAAGTATCCCATCAGGTGACCATCCATTTCATCGCTGCTGGTATCGCCTTTCCAGAGCCATTTTCCATCGGCCGACTTATGCCACCTTGTTTCAACCGGTTTATAGCGTGGATCAAGAACCAACTCTTCAGCCAATTGTTGCGGGGTATAACTGCGGTTGGGGTCATTCATCTCTTTCCAGTCGGCCGGAACAATGGTTCGGGCAAAAAAACCTTCTGTGCCGGTTACGGTTTGCAGCAAAGCCAGAAAATCGAAGGCTTTGCGGGCTTTGATCCTCGCATCCTCGTTTTTGGTGACAGCGTAGCGGAAACTCTCCATCGCCAGATAGCCCCCGGTGTACTCGCCGTCGTTGTCATCGTCTGTATTGTGCCAGGTGGTGGTATCACCAGGAACATCCAACCGCAGATTTCCGCAGATCCACGGATTACGGATGTGCTTCTTCATCAGCTGACTGTAATAATTCTCTTCCTTATCAGCCATTGTCATCTTCCCGCGATGGATACAACTCACTCCATTGTTCGTGGCGATCCAGGCATCACCTTTTTGGTCAAAGGCAATGTCATTGACGCAGTTATCTGTCAGCCAGCGTTTAGAGAAACGCAAAGAATGGTTGTAGCTACTATCGAAACGTACCACCCCAACATCAGTTCCTACCCACATCAGATCATCCGGTCCTTTTTCGATGCAATTGACAACTGCTGAGGACAATCCAGTTTTGGTGGTTAGGGTTTTAGTCATTTTGTTGTCGTCGCGAATTGTTACGCCTCCCATTCCGCCGATCCATAAATCCTGGTTTGGAGCAAAAGCCAGAGCTTTGGTGTAGCAGCTAATCAGTTCAGTCGTATTCTGTAAAAGCTCAGTTTTTCCTCCTTTGCAGAAGTATAGACCAACATCTGTGGCTATCCACAAGTCACCGTTTTCATTCGTTTTAGCATCCCGCACCGCACGGGAGATCTTATAGTCCAACAATTTCCATGTGCCATCCGTCCATTGCCAAATACCATGAGGACCAAGAGCATAAGTTTTATTGCCGGATGTTGCCAGGACCGAAATGGGTGGTTGTGGTCCAATCTCTTTTCGGAGTTCACCATCATGGGAGGAATAGAGCCCGTTCCATGTTCCGAGAAGCATAGTGCCGTCTGCCATCATTGCAATGGCATAGGATGGACCACGCTCTTCTCCGGTAATGATTGGAATCCAGGATCCAGAGTTGTCTGCTTTTTGATAGATGCCTTCTGCTGTGGCAATCCAAATATTCTGGTTATGATCAACTGCAATGCTGCGCACCTGGTTTGATCCCTTCGCTTTACCTACCGAGAAGGCAGTATGAGTTTCTTGAACAAATGGTTGATCAGGTGCAGAGGAAAGAGTACTGGCAGTGGATGTGTTTTGGGCATGTAAACTGATAGATTGCCACATAACAAGTAATGGCAACAATATTCTCAGAGAGATTAAAATTTTCCTTTGCATGTAGTAGTAAGTAGTAGTGAAGAATACCTGACAGGTTTTCAAAACCTGTCAGGTGTTCTTTTGCGGGTCTTTATTTAATCCCGTAGTGGTCACTCAGGATTTTGCTGAAGAGCTTTCCTGGTAGGATATATTTTATAACCACCGCAAGCTTCTGTTCAAAGGAGGCAATAATGTAACGGTGCGCCGGGTTATTGCACTCAACAATGCGAACCAATTTTTTTGCCAATATCTGAGGGTTCCAACCTTTCGATTCATCAGACTCGATGATGGAGAGTGTTTTGTTAAACTGGGTCTGGTAAGGATCACCTTCACCGGTAGGAGCGAGAAATCCCCTTCGATTGGCTGAGTTACTCGTATGAAAATCTCCCGGATTAATGACGACAACCTTAATATTGAATTCTTTTACTTCCATCCTGAGTGCTTCACTGAAACCTTCAATGGCGAATTTGCCTGCAGAGTAGATGCCCTGGTATGGAAGCCCCATCAAGCCGCCGATTGAGCCAAAATTGATTATTGTGCCACCGCCTTGCTTTCTCATCACCGGCAGGACTGCCTGTGTTAGTTGAACAAGACCCAGAAAATTGGTGTGCATCTGAAGTTTAATCGTTTCAAACGGCAAAGTCTCAATGGGTCCGCCGGTGTGCATGCCGGCATTGTTGATCAACACATCAATGCGGCCTTCCTTCCTTAAAATTGTTTCAACCACGTTGGCAATGGAATTGCCGTCCGTAAGATCCATCAACAACACATTCGCAAGAGGATCGACTTCGGCAGGTTTACGAACAGTGCCGTAGACCGTATGTCCTGCTTTTAGAAGCAAAGAAGCCGTCTCTTTTCCGAAGCCGGAAGAGGTGCCAGTGACAAGGATGATCTTTTTCATATTTTACGTGTGATGGTTACACTAGTTCGCCCTTCATCGTATTCTCCAGGATTCCAAGTTTTCTGGCTGCAGCTGTGATTTTTTCAATTGAGATGTCTACCTGCTCTTTTGTGTGAGTAGCCATCAGTGAATACCTGATCAGGCTGTCCTCTTTGGGTACGCCGGGCGAGACGACCGGGTTAACGAAAACGCCATCTTCGAGCAATATTTTTGTAAGCAAAAGTGCTTTCACATCATCCCGAATAAACAGTGGTATAATGGGAGACGCCGATTTGCCGGTATCAAAACCCGCGGCTTTGAACCCCTTTAAGGCATATTCTGTGATTTGCCAAAGATGTTTAATTCTTTCTGGTTCACTCTCCATGATATCAAGTGCTGCCAAAACTGTCGCAGCAGAGGCGGGTGTCATGCTGGCGCTAAATATCAGTGAACGTGAACTGTGCTTGATAAAATGGATGGTATCCTTGTCAGCAGCAATGAATCCTCCCAGCGAAGCAAAAGATTTGGAAAATGTTCCCATAATCAGGTCCACACTATCAGTAAGACCAAAATGCGAGGCAGTGCCTGCACCATTGACGCCAATGACACCAAGCGAATGTGCATCATCTACCATGATGGTGGCGTTGTATTTTTTAGCAAGTTTAACGATTGCAGGTAAATTGACAATATCACCCTCCATGGAAAAAATACCATCAACGACAATTAACTTTAAGCTGTCTTTTGTACAGTGTTTCAACTTACTCTCGAGCGACTTCATGTCATTGTGGGCAAATTTCAGAACCCGTGAAAATGACAATCGACTCCCCTCAAGTATGGATGCATGGTCAAGTTCATCAAGCAAGATGTGATCATTGCGGCCGGTCAACACTGAAACAACACCAAGGTTAACTTGAAATCCGGTACTGAAGCAGAGTGCGGCTTCTTTTCCTGTAAATTTTGCTAATCTCTCTTCGAGTTCAATGTGGATGTCGAGAGTACCATTTAGAAAACGTGATCCGGCACATCCTGAGCCATATTTGTCGATCGCTGCTTTTGATGCCTCCTTGATCTTCGGATGATTGGTCAGACCAAGGTAACTGTTTGATCCAAACATCAATACCTTTTTGCCATCAATCGTAACAACTGTATCCTGATCTGATTCAATGACCCTGAAATAAGGGTAAATTCCTGCCTCCATGATTTTTTTTGGCAGATCAAATTTTGATAGTCTTTCTTGTAATATTCCCACTTTTTGTACCTCTAAAGTTAGTTTTCGTTGCCAAATATAGCAAAAATGCAAAGTGAAACTGTCAAAATGGATTTGCTTTTAAAAATCAATACAGTTTCAAATGCTTATTTATTATCGTTCTTTTTAAAGCTTAACTGTTTTTAAAAGGCTTCCGGCCTTTCTGGAACTATAACTTACTGTAACCTTTCCTTTGCCTTCAACCAAAAACTGGAATTCCGAGAATCCGTAGCTTGGTACTGACATATAAATGATTTCAGGTTTGTGTTCCTGGTAGCTTACCTTGTTGGTACGGAGGTCTGTAATCCTTCCTGAAGAAACAACCTTGGCCCCGGTAAGCTTGAGCATATCTTGCGTGTAAAGTCTGGAACTAATTGACTTGTATGACATCGAAGGAAGTCCTTTTGCATTTTTAAGACGAACTCTTACCTGATGAAGGTTTTTCCCAATTTCTTTGACGTCAAAAATTTCCATACTGATTTCTGGTGTTTGTTCGGCTGCATACAAAACCACCATGGCATTCCTATGCACCAATTCTGGAAGCATGAAGGGATGCGGCAAGCGTGAGCTCATTTTCACCCAGCCACCGATTTCAATGTCACCGTAAGTAGGGTGTTTAAATGGTTTCCATGGTCTATAAAGCTCATTCAATCCAAGATTATCGTTGAATTTTATTAATTCTCTGCTCTCATCAGGATTTCCCCCTCTTCTTGAATTACTGGCTTCGGCATCGGATGATGGCGTTAATGGTTTGTTGATATTGTCTCTGTAAGTTTCCTGACTTCTCATAAATAGTTCACCCACAAAAGTATAAGACCCTTCAAGATTGAACATGTGTGAATCAGTATCGCCAAATGTATCGTATAAATCGTAAGAAGGTTGGTAAACGTAGCCGGGAGTAATCTTCAATGCATTTTTTCCAATAAGGTCGTAAACGGCAACATCTCTTTGATCTACACGCTCCTCCTTGATTGAAGGTGCACGCAGCCACATACCACCTGAATTGTGAAATGCAAAATTGACGATGATATTTGGTCGCTGATGGATGTATGTCGCGATTGCCTTAACCCCCAGGGCAACAAGAGGAAAATTGCCGGCACCGCTCTGTACATAATTTGGCTGCCAGTCATATCCCCAGTTCCGGTTGCCATCGAAATAGCCTTCACCGTCCTCATTGATCTTGCCGTCGTTGTCGTTGTCGATGCCTTCCGATCCGAGTGTTGTCCATTCTCCTTTTTCTCCGGGCTTCACGGGTATCATTAACCTGCTGTCTTCCGGATCAGATTTGTAATCTCCAAGTGGATCTTTGATGCGCATCATGCAGATATTGCCATCACCATCCAAATCGTCAGGGCCATCTTCGTCTACCAGACCATCACGGTCGTCATCTTTGGGGATTCTGAAACTGCGGTCTGAACTGGAGGTCTGGGCATCTGCAAAAAAGTGATACCTCCCATCGACATTTACGACAGGAATAATATAGTACACATTTTTGTCGACCACTTTGGTGATTTTCTCGTTCTCACCATATTTAGTTAGTAGCAGATTGGCAAAATAGAGACACACTTCACCGGCCTGTATTTCATTGCCATGAATATTTCCATCAACATAGACACCCGGTTTTGAAAGTGCTTCTCCGGTTTTTGAATTGTTGATTGTGAGGGCATATATTTCGCGTCCTTCTTCACTCTTGCCAACAACATCCAATTTTGTCATCAAAGGGTAAGTAGAATGCAGAAGTTTAAGGGCTTCAACTACATCGTCATAGGTGTAATATCTGTCGAATCGAAGCGGTACTTCAATTTTTGATTTGTTTTCGGCTACTGCAGTGAAGGTCAATATGCAAATTGCCAGCCAGGTGAAAAATATTCTCATGATTAACCTCCGATTTTAATTTGTTTAACAGTCGCATCGAAAAAGGGTGATTCGATGTGTGCCTTAATCAATTTTTTATCTGTTTTAATAGTCCAGGTAAGTTTTTTTACCTGATTGCCCCCAATATCTCCCATTGGAGTTCGCATGTATCCTTCAAGAAGTTCAAGATTCTCACCTTCCAGGACGACCACAACTGGAGCCGGTTGTTTATTCTTAGCTCCCATAGCAGTAGGATAGGGCAGAATTCCTTTGTTTTCAACAAATAATTCAAGTTTGTAAACCCCGGCGCCTAAATCAGTCACAACCTCTTTCATCAATTGTATATCGGGTAATTTTTTGGAGAGTTGTAACAACCATGGAAGCTGAGCTTTACATAAAGAGTCGATTTGTGTGGCAGGAGGGGTAGAGGTTAAAAAAGGTGCAACTCCCCCTATTTCCACTTTACCCAAAGTGGGATGGTTAAAAGGTTGCCATTTTACAAATCCGGTACCTTTCAGTTGTTTGTCAATGTAGGCAAGAATGTTTTTTTCAGCATCATCAGTTTCGGAAGACCTGGAAGTTGATTCTCTGGCCCCCATTTCTCTGGTGCCGGCTTCTCTTGCTCCTGCCTCTCTGGGTTTTTGATCAGCAGCAGGTTTCGGCGGAGTAAAAAGATTCATACTGAAAGAGGGAACACCAAGATGGTAATACGCCCATAATTCAAATGAACCATCCTTATCCGGATCGGCAGCAATTCTGTCGGTTGAGCATCCTTTGGCTTTCAAATAGGCCTTGTATTTGTCGGAGAAATCAGTATAAAATTTGAGATCATCCTCCAAAGGATTTACAGCAGCACCCAATCCTAAAAAATCAGCTACAGTCTCTGCATTCATTTCTCTACCGCCGCGACTTGGCATGCCAGCTTTGAACATCTCAACCACTTCTGCCATGGAATAAGTTTTTTCAGGATCGGCACCAATTCGGGAAGCAAAACGTGCAGGCACCTTGAGGCTTTCCATGTTCGTTCCACCTTTACGTCCACCACGTGGAGGAGCCATGCAGAAATCTGAAGTTCCAAGGGTATATACCATGGCTATCTCGGGATGACTGAATATAAAACTCATGGTTCCGTATGCTTCGGGTGATTCCCCTGGCCATAATCCTGTCTCTTTTGCATTGGATTTAAACAGATGCGGAAAGTTGATTCCGACATTGATTCCGCCGGGACCATCTTCATTTATCTCGCCGTCTCCATCATTGTCGAGTCCTTCAGTATATAATTTGTACTTTCCACGCTCTCCTTTTGCAGGGTCGGCTCTGACCATGATGCGGGAGTCTTTGCCAGAGATTATGTAGGTCCCTTCTGGATCTTCCACTCTTATTTTGGTGATAAGTCCATCCCCGTTGAGGTCATCCGGACCATCTTCGTTGAGCTGATTGTCTTTGTCATCGTTTACGGCAGCATCGTTGGCTGTCCGTTCCCATTTAACAGAAGAAAAATAGCCGACCGTTGCATCGGGGTTTGGCAAGGGTAAAATCATCCATTTTACCTTTTGTGTATAATTGGCCGAATCGAGCAGCATTTTGGCGAGATAAAGCGCTCCTTCGGTTGAGAGTGGTGTCTTACCCTCGTAATTTGCCCCAACAAAGATTGCAGGGACATTTTTGAGCTCTTTTCCTATTTCCAGAACATAAATGGGTTCCCCTCCCGGACTTTCGGCAATTTTGTGGAGGGTGGTTCTGCTAGGCGACTTTTGCTGCAATTCAGTCAGCGTTTTTTGAACCTCAGAATTGGTTTTGTACTTGTTGGAAGTAATGCCATTTTGAGCATGAAGAATTACGCCAACTGCAAGAAACGGCAATGCCAGCAGGAAGGGTCGTACATTTTTTATCATTTGGGCATAGTTTGAATGAAAAACTCGAGTTGAGTTAGTTTTTACAAAGTGTGAAAGTAAAAGATAATTTTTAAAAAACTGCGCTATTTCTCACATTATTTTAAAAAAAACAAGGCAGGAGAATTCTCCTGCCTGTAACCAAGTACTAGTCTAAATAAGTTATATGTATTTCAAAAGAAAATTATTCACAAGCATAATTAACTCACTTAATCGGAGCTTTAAGATTTACTTCCAGCCATTTGCTGATTAATTGAAGACCGCTTTGTGCTGAGTTGTCATTGGGCCGGATAATGAGTGCCTGTTGAAACAATAATTTTGCATCTGCATGGTTATTGTTGTTCAGCTTGGACCAGGCAAACATAATCACCGAATCATAATCCAACGGATATAAATTGACGACCTTTTCAAAGAGATTTGTCGCTGTTTTATAATCTTTTTTGTTGTAATAGATTACCCCAAGCCAGTAGTTGGCAGTCGTATTTAGCGCATCGATCTTGAGGATTTCGAGGTATTGATCTTTTACCTTTTCCCAGTTTTCGATTGCACTAAGCGGTTTCACACAACCCAGACGAGCCTCTATGGCATAAGGCTTGAGCTCTATTGCTTTTTTGTAATAAGAAATAGACTCGCTGTATTTTTTCGCCATGTAATTGAGCCATCCAAGGCGAATGTTTGATATGTAGTCGCCCTCCTTATAAATAGGTTTCATCTCAGCAATGGCTACCTCATAATTTTTTTGGTTTTCAGCAATGTAGCTCTGACTATATGCAGTCTGTAATTCAGTAATATTTTGAGCTTGCAATGTAAAAGATAGCAAAAACAGTGCTGCCATCATCCATGTTTTCTTTAAAGTTTCCATTTTAATCCTCCTGAATATGAATATTGGTTATAATTATTTATGACATTATTGTTGGTAAATTGTTGTTGATCGAAAGTAAAATTGCCCGAAATTGAAAGATGTTTACCTAGAAAATAGATCAGCGAAAATCCTGTTCTGAATATGGAAGGATCAGCCGAATTGTATATATATAGTGAGTTTTGGGTATTATAATTGTTCAGATTTCCCAACGTAATATTGCCTTCTGCCCACAAATTTTTAGCACATTTAAATCCGGCTGTCTGAGCATAGATAGTTCTGAATGCTCCACTTTCAACCATACCAACCAAGGATCCTTTTAAATAGATGTCTGACTTGCCTGGCAGTACAACACCAGCCTGTAATCCCATCTGGATCGTATTGGTAGAGGCTGCACTTAAAAAGGAGGTATTCGCTTCAAAATTAAATCGGCTCACATTGGCAGCCACAGCAAGGAGTCCAAGATTTCCAGGATAAGCAGTGGTGCCAATAGTTGTAAACAGATGATGATAAGCACCTTTTACCTGCCAGACCGGATTTGGACTCCATTTTAAAATGGCCACATAGTCGGGTTGTCTGGTTAACACGCTGCTTATGACTTGTTCGTAATAGGAATATGCCTGATACAATGAAAAATGGTATCCCAATTCCGTATTCACGCCAATTCTGTAATATGTCTGGTTGGACCGGCTCTTAACCGAATTGGTTTTCATACTAAATTCAGTGTCTATCAAGCCTAATGCATTGTAGCGATTGATAACAAGTTTGTTTTGCGTTACAGTGGAAAGATTTCCTGCAAAATAACGGGTATTTTCCGCCCCTGAATTTAAAGCCGAATAGTATAAATACTCGTTTGTATTTTCATCTGACTGATCAAAGGAGAAAGCTTTTTTATATTGGATGGCGGCAGATGTAAAGTCTCCGGTCACGAAATAGGCGTATCCAGCTCGCTGACGAATAAATTTTGAATCTATTTTCTGTTCAAGTGCAACCCTTGTCAGCACAATAAGTTTGTTCCAGTCTCCTTTCAGATAATATTGGTACGAGAGGCTGTCGGCCTTTTGAAAACTAAGCCTGGACTGAGAATAGCCCCAAAGAGGCAAAAATAATATCAGTAGTGTCAGATATTTGTACATGTAGCTTCGATTTTTACATTTTTATTTCTGAAGGTGAACTTCTCAATTCTATTGTTTTTTAAAAGAATAGTTCCCTGACTTTCTAGCTTAATTTTTCCGAAAACGGAGAGTTCAATCTTCGAAACAAGGGTTAGCGACTGTGGATTGGCAGCATCATCTGATCCTGTCTGACGAACCGAGAAATTGGCTTTTACACGATTGGAAAAGGGGGCAATAAAATCATGAAGCCAAATCATCTTGTTTTTGTTGGGAAGAGTATTTATTGGCAATACATCATAAATCTCAAGGTCTTGGTAGAAGCCCAGGAGAACCTTAAACGACGTGAGATAGAAATAATATAACAGGGAGCTCTCATCTCCATAAAATTTTGTGAAATAGAACATCGAGCCATCGTTGAAATAGTAGGCGGAACTTTTTGTCGAATCGCAATATAAATAATTGTAATTGTAATCATCCGTAAAGGCTTCCCATTTTTCAGAACATTCTTCCCCTTTTTCGTCAAAATATTTAAATTCCAGGATGGTGTTGGGAGAGAGTTCAAAAGCATTTTTCAACAAGGAGCAAGTTTTAACAGCAGAAATAGCTTCTCCTTCATGGGGTTTGGTAAATGAGGATAAGCTGGTAATACCGTTGGTAGTTTTCAGATAGTATGCTATAGGGTAATCGATTGTTTTTGCGCCTGGCTTCGGAGAGGATTGTACCTGAAAATGAATGTGTGGCTGAGGAGAGCGTCCTGAATTTCCACAGTTTGCCAAAACATCACCACATTTCACATAATCGCCTTTTGCTACTTTAAAGCTGCCTTTTCGTAAATGAGAAAGTTGAGAGTAAAGTCCGGGCAAATGTCTGATGGTAATCGTATTTCCCCAATTATTAACAGTGTCTGTTTTACCGATCTCATTGTCCTCGATTTGGTCAATGATCTCTTCAACAATGCCATCTGCCGGAGCAAGTACAGGTTTGTTGTAACAGTGGTAATCTTCACAATGCATTCCATGCAAAGAATAGCTCTTCATCTCCTCATCGAGCAACAAAAAGTCAAAGGCCTTGCTCCAATCCCCCTTGTGAGTAAACTGACCATCATGGCCCTGACTCACCATCCAATCACCCCAGAATGGGAGATGTATTGGAAAATATAACAAGTGGGATAATCTGGTCTTGCTGTTCGCATAACTGTATAGGTTCGACTCCGGACTGTAATGCTGAATAGGATTTAGAATCAATCCTTTGGATGTTTTTCTCATCATCAAAAAGTAGATGAAAAACAAGACAACCAATGAGAATGGAAGTGAAAAGACCGGAAGTTGAACTTCTCCAAACAGTTTTGTCAGGAACAACAAGACCAGTGCAGTTATCGGAACGAGCAAGAATGTCCATAAATAGGATTTGATGGAAGGAATTACAAAGAAGCCCCCAATAGCCAAAGCTATCATGATGTAATTGGCACCAATATTATAGTAGGAAAATCCAGCGGTAGCAGAACCAGTAAAGGAGGCGAAAAGATAGGCAGAGAGAAATCCGATTATCGAGAGAGAGAAGGCAATTCTCGAACTAATGAGCAATAAAGCTGAGATCAATAATCCGGAGAGCAGGTTGTTCTGAAAAAAGATAGAGCTTAATGATCTGAAGTAAGTGTCTGCTAAATTGTTGATTGAAAGTTCATTAATTGCCTGCAGGAAATTCACCAGCTGACTTCCTCCAATATCATATGCTTCATTGAGCCAATAGATATTCCGATGCGTAAGGCCGAGATTTTCAAAAGTCGGAGAGGGCAGCAGAATAAGCCAAAAGCCAAGCACAAAAGGAATGCTTAAATAGGGAAGTCCGTATTTTCCTAACCATCCACTTAATGTGACTGAAAGAACAAGTGTAAGAAGAGTTGCCAGGAAAAGGAGGAAGAAGTATACAATACCCGGATCAAAAAATGTTCCCATTCCGAGTCCCAATAATAAGGCATTGAAACTGAGCAATCCCTTTTTAAGCTGATCTTTGTCAAAACCCATTGTATTGGCTATCAATACTGCTGTAATTACTGCAATCAAGCCGCTCAATCCGGCATAAAAGTTGAAAAAGGATACCACCAGCATTCCGAGTGCAAACAGTTTATTGTTCAGAAAGAAAACAACCGAATAGCTATTTAGAACAGCTGTCAGCATGTTCTCTTTCAATGTTCTGAAATGTTGTTTAATTTCCATCATCGGATGTTTGAAATGGTACTTTTAAATTTTTATTGAACGATCTTCGTTTTGACTATTTTCTGATTTAACTATTTATTTCAAAGGATTTTCCATGAGATAATCTGGGATTTCTTCGACGCTTTCCAGATAGGCAAGGGTCTCTGCCTTGCGGATAACATGAGGGTGGCTCTCCTGGTCCAGTAGAACTATGTTCGGGCGTAAGGTGATAAATTGCATCCACTGCGTCATATTGTAGGCCCCGACTTTGTGAACAACCAGATGATCTCCTTTCTTTAGGAGAGGTAATGCTACATTTTCTCTGATAATGTCAATGTTCATACAGAGCGGACCATACAACACCGTTTCTTCTGTATAGGTCCCGCCTTCCTGTGCCGGAGTGACCTTGTGGTCGTACCAAAAGGCCGTAAAGAGTGAATTTACACCAAAATCAAGGATGGTTGAACTTCGTCCGTCCGAGAGACGCTTATTGGCCACCACAGTTCCAAGCATATAGCCTGCATCGTCGATCAAGGCCCTTCCTGTCTCCAGAATTAACATTGGCAAATCCTCCTGGCTGAATCCAAAACCCAGAATAGCACTGGTGATGGCATCGGCAAACAGATCCATGGTTGGTACTGTATCGATGCCCGGTAAGTATGATCCTTTCAGTGTATTTGTTGAGGGAAATCCACCTCCCAAATCCAGGTATTGAATAGTTTTGCCATATTTCACCTTGATGGCGCTTGCCAATTCACACAATTTGTTTGCAGCAATAGCATAAGCATTGGTATCCAGCATAAAGGTGCCGATGTGGCAGTGCAATCCAACCACGTTAAGACGGTCACTGGAAATAATTCTGCCAATGGCATTTAGTGCCTGACCATTTTCGAAATTGAAACCAAAGCGGTCCCATTTAGGATAAATGCCGGTATCCATGTTTACACGAATGGCTACCCTTGGATTGAGTTGAAACTCTTCACTCAGTTTGATTAAGGAATATAGTTCATCAAAGTGATCGATGTGGATGAGGGAATTATTGCGGGCAGCAGTAATCAATTGTGCATCAGTTTTGTCGGGGCCATTAAAGATTATTTTGTTTCCGGGTACACCATTTCCCAATGCTTTTTCATATTCGAATCCGGAAACTACTTCAGCCCATGATCCTTCCTGGTGGAAAATTTTGCATACAGAATTCAGGTAATTAGTTTTGTAAGACCAGGCAAATTGTACCTTAGGATACCTGGTATTAAAAACTCTGGTAGCATGTTGGAAATTTCGTCTGATCTGCTTCTCGGAGAGGACAAAAAGTGGAGATCCGTATTCCTTGAGGAGTTCCTTTACACTAACTCCCTCAAGGTTTGTCACAACTTCATTCTTGGCCTGCGTCCCGAATTTGTTGACGAAACCTGCATTCAGCTTTTTGATGATTGGACGTTCGTATCTTAATTTTTCCATTTGATGTTTATTAATCTGTTCCGGTCTACTTTTTGTTTTTTCTTAAGTCTGAAGATCCAGTTTATATTTTGATCCGGACGGGCACCCAAGGCCGCCCTTGCACTAAATCCATTA
>JBAXED010000078.1:0-18405 GCA_037140615.1 Prolixibacteraceae bacterium | reverse complement strand
CTATTTTCATTTTTTCGACTTTTAGTACAATTTTTTTAAATAATCAAATATTTAACGATATCCTAACATTTGTCAGCCAATGTTAAGGTAATATTTCCTTAGTTTTGGAGGATGATGCCATTTCGGGTAAAATTTTCTCTTCAGGAAAACCAATTCTCCCGACTTGATTCATCCAACTAAAACTCGAGAGACTTATGATTACGCATGAAGAAATTTGCAGTGTCCATTCGATGACTGAAGCTGACAAGTTCAAATTACTTGATCAGGTAATGGCGGATTATGATCACAAAGAGACCAACCTGATTCAAATTCTGCACATGGGCCAGGCAATATTTGGTTACTTATCACCAGAGGTTCAATCGTTTATAGCTGAAAGGATGGATATCCCCAATTCCAAAGTTAACAGCGTACTAACTTTTTATTCTTTCTTTTCGACTAAACCAAAAGGTAAATATACTGTAAGCATCTGCCTTGGAACCGCTTGCTACGTAAGAGGTGGGAAAGAAGTCGTTAACAAATTGAAAGAGGTTCTCTCAATTGATGTCGGAGAAACAACTGAGGATAAAATCTTCTCCCTTCAGGTAATGCGCTGCATTGGTGCTTGTGGTTTAGCACCCGCTATGACCATCAATGAAAAAGTTTACAAACAGGTCAATCCCAATAAATTGCATAGGATCCTGGGTATGCTGAAGTAATACCTTTTATCCCATCTCCGCAGTATTTATACAACCAAATTCAATAAAATCATGATAATCAAATCTCTTAAAGATCTGAATAAGCTAAAAAAAACATTTCAGAATCAGGAGGCACAATACCAATATATTGCTCATGTCTGTTATGCTGCTGGCTGCCTATCGTCCGACTGCCGCGAAGTGAAGGATTCGTTTGTCAAGGCTTTGGAGCATGAGAAGCTAACCCAAAAAGTAAAAATAAACCTGACAGGCTGCATGGGAGCCTGTACTTTGGGACCAACTCTGATCATCAATCCCGGAAATATTCTCTATTGTAATCTGAAACCGTCGGATATGCCACACATTGTCAAAGAGCATATCAGGAAAGGAAAGATTGCCTCCAAATACTGTTACAAAGACCCAGAAACAGGCAAAGAGATTTCCAACATGCAGGAAATCAATTTCTTTAAACACCAGAACAAAATTGTTTTGCGAAATTGTGGAAGCATTGATTTTGCATCGATTGAGGAATACATTGCCAAAGATGGTTATTTTGCTTTGTGCAAGGCTGTAACTTCCATGACACCTGAGACAGTTGTTGATGAGGTTAAAAAATCAGGAATGCGTGGTCGGGGTGGTGGTGGTTTTCCAACCGGATTAAAATGGGGGATGGCCGCCAAAGAAATCAGCGACCAAAAATATATTATCTGCAATGCAGACGAAGGCGACCCGGGTGCATTTATGGACCGTAGTCTGTTGGAAGGAGATGCCCATTCGGTGATCGAAGGGATGCTGATAGGTGGTTATGCCATTGGGGCAAATCAGGGAGTGGTATATATCCGCGCCGAGTATCCTATCGCTATTGAGCGTCTGACAATTGCCATTAAATCAGCCCAGGCAAGTGGCTTATTAGGAAATAATATCCTAGGCTCTGGATTTGACTTTGACATAGAAATCAGAATTGGGGCAGGTGCTTTTGTGTGTGGTGAGGAAACGGCTCTCATGGCTTCGGTTGAAGGACGGAGAGGTGAACCAACTCAGAAACCTCCTTTCCCCGTTCAATGCGGACTCTATGGAAAACCCACCGTTATCAACAATGTCGAAACTTTTGGGAGCATCGCCCCCATCATTTTGAAGGGATCTGAATGGTTTGCTTCAATAGGAACAGAGAAAAGCAAAGGGACCAAAGTGTTTGCCCTTGCAGGCGACATTAAGATGAAAGGTCTTATAGAGGTGCCAATGGGAATATCTCTTGGAAAAATACTTTTTGATATTGGAGGTGGTATTCCGAAAAATAAAGCGTTTAAAGTTGCCCAAACCGGTGGACCATCTGGCGGATGCCTGACAGCCCAACATCTGAATACACCTATTGACTATGATTCGCTCATTAAACATGGAGCTATCATGGGTTCGGGTGGGTTGATCAGTGCAGACGAGGATACCTGCATGGTAGACATGGCGCGTTTTTTCATGGATTTTGTCCAGGAAGAGTCGTGCGGGAAATGTACCCCTTGCCGTCTCGGAACCAAAAGAATGCTTGAGATCCTTGAGCGAATCACGGTAGGAAAAGGCGAAGAGGGAGATGTAGAAAAACTGATTGAATTGGGGACATCCATCAAAGAATCAGCTATCTGCGGACTCGGTCAGACGGCAGCCAATCCGGTTCTGAGTACCATCAAATATTTTAAACATGAATACGATGAGCACATTCAAAAGAAATATTGCAGATCAGGTGTCTGCAGCGAAATGTTCATTTCTCCCTGTCAGAATGCTTGTCCGGCAGGTGTCAATGTGCCGGGGTACATCGCGTTAATTGCCGCCGGAAGGGTCAAAGATGCCTACAACCTGATCAGACAGGATAACCCTTTCCCCTCCATTTGCGGAAGGGTTTGCACGCATCCATGCGAGAGCAAATGCAGGCGTGCCTCTCTGGATGAATCGATCGCCATTGCTGACCTGAAAAGATATGCTGCCGATTACGTCCTCAACTCAGATGAGCCATACATGAGCATGATGTTTCAGAAAAATGGCAAATCAGTCGGCATTATTGGTGCCGGACCTTCCGGACTTACTTGCGGATATTATCTTTCACGGTTAGGTTATGCAGTTGATATTTACGAAGAGAAGGGTGTTGCCGGAGGAATACTTGCATATGGTATTCCGGAATACAGACAACCAAAGGATGTGCTCAAAAAAGAGATCGACTCGATCATCCAGTCCGGAATCAACATCATTTATAATACAAAGGTTGGAGAACAGGTAACATTTGCTGACCTTAAAGCCAAATATGGTGCCATTTACATCGCGACAGGCACACAATTGTCACGCAAAATCGGTATCGAAGGAGAGGAAAAAGAGGGTATTTACCATGGTCTCGATTTTCTAAAAGACATCAACCTCAACAAAAAGGTGATCGTAAAAGGTGTTGTAGCGGTGATTGGAGGAGGAAATACTGCCCTTGATGCAGCCAGATCAGCCTTACGTCTTGGCGCTGAAAAAGTACATATTCTATACCGCAGAACCCGTGATGAGATGCCTGCCGACCGAAGGGAAATCCAGGATGCACTGGATGAAGGGATCATCCTGCATGAATTGGTTGCTCCGGTCCGTTTTCTGGGCAATGGAGCTGTAAAGCAGATTGAGTGCATGAAAATGGAGCCCGGAGAATTCGGAAAAGATGGACGCAGAATTCCCGTCAAACAACCTGATTCATTGTTTACACTAAACATTGATATGGCAATCCCTGCAGTTAGTCAATACTCTGACCTTCCGTTTGTGACGAAGAAAGACATCGAACTCACCGAATGGGGAACCTTTGTGGTGGACAGTTCCACACAAATGACCACACAAAAAGGTGTATATGCCGGGGGTGATGTAGCAAGAGGTTCTGACGTGGTTATAACTGCCATTGCTGACGGAAAAGTGGCCGCCAGATCTATTGATAAATATCTTGGAGGAAAAGGCATTCTCAATTCCGGTGAACCCATTGACATCCCGAAATTGCATCCGGATGAGGCCAATACAATTGAACACGAACGATTTCCAATGAGGTATCTCGACGACGACAAACGAAGAACCAGCTTTGACGAGGTAGCTCAGGGATTTCACAAACTCAACGCCATCGCCGAGGCCATGCGTTGTCTGCAATGTTCAAAACACTAACCCGATAAAATTCACGATATGTCTCTTGTTACGCTTACCATCAACAATAAAACAGTTCAGGCTGAAGAAGGAACAACCATTTTCGAAGCAGCCAAACACAACAACATACTCATTCCCCATTTTTGTTACCTTGAAAATGTACATCAGTTAGGTTCTTGCAGAATCTGCGTTGTAGAAGTAGAAGGTGCCCGAAACCTGATGGCTTCCTGTGTCTCTGAAGTCAAGGAGGGAATGGTCGTTAAGACCAATACAGCCAAAGTAAGGAAGGTCAGAAAAGTCCTGTACGAACTGATATTGTCTGACCATCCCAAGGATTGTCTGGGCTGCCACCGAAACCAAAACTGCGAACTGCAGGACCTGGGGGAACAGATCCAAATTAGCGAATTCCGGTTCGAAGGGGTCAAATCCAAGGATGTGGTCGATAGTTCGAGTCCTTCGATCGTCCGCGACAGTTCCAAATGCATTTTGTGCCGCAGATGTGTAACCGTTTGCAACGACATTCAAGGTATTGGAGTCATGAATGCCCACCACAGGGGATTTGCCACATTTATAGGCCCTTCGGAAGATGAAAGCCTTGGCCATTCCATCTGTACCAATTGCGGACAATGCATCGTTGTCTGCCCAGTCGGTGCATTAAAGGAGAAAGACTCCACCCAAATTGTCTGGGAAGCATTGCAGGATGAATCGAAAACCGTTGTCGTGCAGACTGCTCCTGCGGTCCGTGCCGCCCTTGGTGAAAAATTTGGATATCCTCCCGGCACCCTTGTTACCGGGAAAATGGCATCCTCTTTGCATGAACTGGGTTTTGACTATGTCTTTGACACAAATTTTGCGGCCGACCTGACGATCATGGAGGAAGGATCTGAATTCCTTAAAAGGGTCAATGATCATTTTAATACACCGGAGGGTGCTGTTCTGCCTATGATTACAAGTTGCAGTCCTGGCTGGATCAAATATGTAGAGCACCAATACCCTGAACAATTGGGACACCTATCCAGCTGCAAATCTCCGCACATGATGCTGGGGGCTTTGGTCAAAACTTATTTTGCTGAAAAAATAAAAGTGGATCCGAAAGATATTTTTGTCGTATCGGTCATGCCATGCACCGCCAAAAAATTTGAAATCAGCCGGCCTGAAATGGAGAGCAATGGTCATCGGGACGTAGATGCCGTTTTGACCACCCGCGAACTGGCCAGAATGATCAAAGATGCAGGTATTGAATTTACTGAGTTACCCGATGCCGAATTTGATTCTCCATTGGGCTTATCCTCAGGTGCGGCCGATATTTTCGGAACCACAGGAGGTGTTATGGAAGCAGCCATACGTACCGTTTATGAATTGATCACAGGTCGTGAGCTTCCAATGAAAGAGCTGCACGTTGAACCTTTGGTCGGATTGAAACAGATAAAAACGGCCGATTTACAAATTGAAAACGCACTCGAACCTTATGCTTTTCTGAACGGAGTTACGGTAAAAGTTGCCGTGACAAGCGGTTTAAGGGGTGCCTCGAAACTGATGGAAGAAATCCGGCTGGGCAAAAGCCCTTATCACTTCATTGAAATAATGGGTTGTCCTGGTGGCTGTATCAGTGGCGGCGGTCAGCCGAGACCTGTCGACAACAAGGTTCGGTTGAAGCGAATCGAGGCTATCTACCGTGAAGATGAAGGCAAGTCTTTGCGCAAATCACATCTGAACGAGGATATTCAAACGTTGTACAAGGAATTTCTGGGTCATCCACTGGGACATTTGTCACACGAATTGCTGCACACAACTTATGTAAAAAGGGAGAAAAACAATTTAAAACACAGATAATTCCCCTCAATTCTTAATTTTCCAGTCCGCACCCTCTTTGGTGTCTTTGATTTCGAATCCCAAAGCGGTGAGTCTATCGCGGATTTGATCGGAAGTGGCCCATTCCTTTTTTGCTTTGGCCTCCTGCCGTAAAGTGAGTAAAAGTTCAACGACCTGTCCAAGCAGCTCACCATTGCCATTTTCCTGGCTATCGCCGGATGGTTGTAATCCAAGAACTTCGTCCACCATTTGGGAATAAAGCTGCTGAAGGTTTGTAAGATCCATTGCCGTGATTGTCATGTTTCCGTCATTGACAGAATTGATCATTTTTGCTCCGTCAAAGAGGTGGGCGATCAGGATGGGACTGTTAAGATCGTCGTTAAGGGCTTCATAGCAATCGGCCTTCAGTTTGGCTACATCAACTGTTGAAACGTCAGCTGTTTTCAGGTTTTCCAGCAAAGCAATGGCGTTTTTCAATCTTTCCAACCCCTTTTCGGCGGCTTGAAGAGCTTCGTTGGAGAAATCCAGCGGACTGCGATAATGAGCCTGCATCATGAAAAAGCGGATGGTCATTGGATGATATGCTTTTTCTAGCAATGAATGATTTCCTTTGAAGAATTCATCCAACAGAATAAAATTACCCAGCGATTTTCCCATTTTTTGACCGCCTATTGTGATCATGTTGTTATGAATCCAGTAATTAACTGTTGCATGTCCAAAACAGGCTACTCCCTGTGCAATCTCCGCCTCATGGTGCGGGAACAGTAGATCCAGACCACCCCCGTGTATGTCAAATGTCTCACCTAGGTATTTGGTGCTCATAGCGGTACATTCTGTATGCCATCCGGGGAAACCCTGACCCCATGGAGAGGGCCAACGCATGATATGTTCAGGCAGCGCTTTTTTCCAAAGGGCAAAATCAAGTCCGGATTTCTTTTCGTTCTGACCATCCAGGTCACGGGTATTGGTATATAAATCTTCAATCTTTCTGCCTGAAAGAATACCATATGGATTTTTCCCTGCATAGGATTCGACGTCAAAATAAACAGATCCATTGGTTTCGTAGGCAAACCCACTATCTATCATCTTTTTGACTGCCTCAATCTGTTCAATGATATGGCCCGAGGCAATAGGTTCAATGCTAGGGGGCAACATGTTAAGCTGGGCCATATTTCGCTTGTAGCTATTGGTATAAATCTGCACGATCTCCATTGGTTCAAGTTCCTCCACCCTGGCTATTTTAGCAACCTTGTCCTCCCCTTCATCCGCATCATTGACCAAATGACCTACATCAGTAATATTTCTTACATATCTGACCTTGTAGCCGATGTGCAGTAAATAACGGAAAAGAAGGTCAAAAGTGATGGCAGAACGGGCATGGCCTAAATGTGCATTGCCGTAAACAGTTGGTCCGCAAACATACATCCCGACATGATCCTTGTGAATAGGAACAAAAAGCTCTTTTTTACGGGTCAGGGTGTTGTACAGGGTCAAAGTTTCCATGGTCATTTCTTGAGAGGGTCTGTCGGCAAAATTAAAAAAAAAAGGGATGAAGGGCTAAAATAATGATTTGAGCTTTCTTATCTTTGAATCATTGTAACATCAAAAGAGCCTTTATGAAACAAATACTGATAAAATCATTTGTGATTGCAGTGGTGATATCCATCTCTTCCTGCTCTTTCTCTCAAAATAAACCGGTGCCTGAGGGCCCAATGGTTCTGATAAAGACGAAGTATGGAGATATGAAAGTGGTGCTTTATAATCAAACTCCGTTGCATCGCGACAACTTTATGAAGCTGACTAAAGAGAGAGTTTTTGACAGCCTGATTTTTCACCGGGTGATTAAAGGTTTTATGGTGCAAGGTGGAGACCCAAATTCCAAACGTGCCACCAAGGACCAGCTTCTTGGTGATGGAGATTTGAATTACACGGTCCCCGCGGAAATCGTTCCCGGAATTATTCACAAAAAAGGAGTAATTGCAGCTGCCAGAAATGGAGACGAGGAAAACCCGGAGCGTCGCTCCTCTGCCACGCAATTTTATCTCGCTCAGGGAATAGTTTACAAACTGGATGATCTTCCTGCTGTCGAACAAAAAATGAATATTCGGGCTGCAGAGGCACTTTTCCTTAAAATGAAATCGGAAAAAATTGATACGCTGATGCTGTTTCAGATGGCCAGAAACAAGGAAGGTTATGACAAATTGTTGGAAAAAATGAAGCAAAATGCAACCCGACACTTCGACCAAAACCCTGTCAGGCTAACAAAACAACAAATTGAAACCTATACCACACTTGGCGGGATTCCCCACCTTGATGGCGCCTATACAGTTTTTGGTGAAGTTTTGGACGGTCTTGCTGTTATAGATTCGATCGCAGCTCAGCCTACCGGGAAAAACGACCGTCCGCTCGAAAATATCAGGATGACCATTGAGGTAATTAAGGAGTAACGACCTCTGCCTTAAACCCAACTTTGCGAAGATCTTCGTAAAATAAAGGGTAGGATTTTGTCACCACCATGGCATCTTCGATTTCAATTGAGCTATTAAACATGGCAACCAGGGCAAAAGCCATGGCCATCCGGTGATCATCGTATGTGGCGACAGTCAGTTTTTTAGAGATGAGAGCGTCATCAATCTTGCCATCCCAGGCTAGCTCACCTTCGGCAGGTTCTGTCAGGATCGCACCCATTTTTGCGCACTCGTTTTTCAAGGCTGCAATGCGGTCTGTCTCCTTAATCTTAAGAGTTTTTAGTCCGGAAAAATGGAAGGGCAGCTTGTTACCGATGGCCAATACCACAAATGTCTGGGCAATATCGGGGTTTTCGATGAAATTCAGGGCAAGCTTCTTCAATTCAACAGGCTTATTCCTTGTAAGTCTGATGGAATCACCTTCCTGCCTGGACCTGATACCGAAATGGGTTTCAAACCATTGGGATTGAACTGCATCTCCCTGAAGACTTTTCAAATAGAGCCCTTTCAGGTGCAAATCACATTGATCGGAAAGTGCTGCAATGGCATACCAGTATGATGCACCCGACCAATCTGCCTCAACGGTATAAGGAATTGGCTTGTAACTTTGTGGAGCAATATGAATTTCATTCCCATTCCACTGATATTTTATGCCGAATGACTTCATTAGTTGCAGCGTCATTTCGATGTATGATCGGGAGGTAATCCTGTTCAATAGCCTAAGTGTCAAACCACCCTGAACCGTCGGGGCAATCATCAAAAGTGCCGAAATATACTGACTACTGATACTTCCATCCAATTCCAGCAATCCACCTTTGAGTGCTGTTCCGGTAATTTTCAAAGGAGGAAATCCTTCTACACCTGTATATTCTATCTGGGCACCGAGTTTTCTAAGGGCGTCAACCAATATTTTGATGGGACGTTGCTGCATCCTTTCAGATCCGGTCAGGTGCCATTCACCAACAATTTTTGAAAGATAGGCTGTTAAAAATCTCATCGCAGTTCCGGCATGACCAATGTCGAAATGGTTTGAATTCGATTCGAGAACCTGGTTCATGACCAGGGAGTCATCACAATCAGATATATTTTTTACTGCGAAGGAGGAATAGCTCAATGCGTTAATGATCAACACTCTGTTGCTGATACTTTTTGAAGAAGGCAAAGTAATCTCCCCAATGACAGCTAAATTTGGTTTGGTCAGAATGATATTCATGGCTCACATACTGTTTAATTCTCTGAAGTAATCGAGTGCCTCAAAGATCTGACTCTTTTCGCAATTTTTGTTGATTTGCACCTCTCCTGCCGAACAAAGTAGCGTAAAATTGATCCGTTTGCCTTCATTCTTTTTGTCATGGCCCATTAACTCATACAAAGTTTCGTAGTCATCAGGCGATATCCGGTACTTGCCGTAAACGGAAATTAACCATTTTGACAAATGATGCATGTTGCCATCAGGAAACCCACAGGCCAGATGAGAGAGATAAAGCTCTGCGATCATTCCAAAAGCCACAGCATGACCGTGAAGCAGTGGCTTCTCCTGACTCAGCGACAGACTCTCAAAAGCATGGCCAATGGTATGGCCAAAATTGAGCGCCTTCCGAATGCCTTTTTCATGTGGATCCTTTTCCACAAAATAATTCTTAATCAAAACAGAATGAGAAATCATTTGCTTCAATACATGGAAATCAGGTTGAAGAAGGTCGAACTTCCGGAGCTCCGCCAGATGGTCCTGAGAATGGATCAATCCATGCTTGATCATCTCTGCGTAACCTGATAATATGTTTGCATGGTCGAGGGTCATTAGAAAACGAGTGTCGATAATGACCTGAATAGGCTGATTGATCACGCCTATTTCGTTCTTTAACCCATTGAAATTAAAACCTGTTTTACCGCCCACCGAAGCATCAACCTGAGCTAGCAAAGTTGTTGGAATATTGATAAACTGAACGCCCCTTTTGAAAGTCGAAGCCGCGAAACTGCCCAAATCGGTGACCATTCCTCCGCCAAGGTTAACAACCAATGATTTCCTGTCGGCGCCATTCTGACTCAAAAAAAGCCAGATATGTTCAACTGAGGACAATGTTTTATTCTCTTCCCCGGCAGGAATCACAATTTTCTTAAATTTTTCGATGCCTGGCATATCACACAACAGAGGCAGACAAAAGCGGTTACTATTCTGGTCTACAACGAGAAAGAACTTGTCCTCCGGGAAAGCTGACATGCTTAAGGCGAGTACTTTCTCAAGCTGGTCTGTTACTACAATGGTATTGTTAGCAGTCATAAATTGATTTGGGTACTTTTCTGATGAAAAAGCAAAGGTAAAAGAAATTTATTTCCCTTGCTTGTAATGAGTTTATTCCGCTACCTAAGGAATGGATCCTCTGATACCAAATTAATTTTGCAATGCTTTTATCCTGGAAACGAGAAGGGTAATGCCCAATCCGAAAAACCCAATTACAGCGAAAGAATAACGTAAACCGGCAGCTTGGGAAATATATCCGATTAATGGCGGTCCCATCAAAAACCCGAGAAAACTAACACTCGAAACAGTTGCCAGGGCAATGCCGGTGGGGACTTTTGTATGACGGCCCGCAGCGCTGTATACCGTCGGGACCATGCTCGAAACCCCTAAACCAACCAACATAAACGCCAATGTGCATGGTATCAGATATGGAAAAAATACAGCAGTAAACAATCCTGTCGAAATCATCGTACCACATATCTGAAGAAGCCTTTTCCTGCCAATTTTGGCCACAAAGTGATCTGCTAAAAAACGACCCAAAGCCATCATAACCATGAAGGAGGTATAGCCAAGAACGACCAGGGATGGCGGGGCCAGTACCACATCTTTGAAGTATATGCCACTCCAGTCGAACATGGCACCTTCGCTGGCCATGCTGCAAAAACCAATGATGCCAAGCTGAAGTAACGTACTATCCGGCCGACTAAAAAACTTCCTTTTGGCTTCGCCGGATTTGGCTCTGTGCCTGGTGCGATCCAGATAGGGATAATTAATCCAGACGGTCGTCCAAACGATCAGAATGATGGAGGCAAAATGCCAGAATGGTTTAACTTGCAGGTTAATCATGGCTATGCCAATCAGTGCACCAGTGAAACCGGCGAGGCTCCATCCGCCATGAAAAGAAGCCATGATGGAGCGCTGGTACAATTTTTCGGCCGCTACACCCTGGGTATTGATGGAGATATTACACAAATTGCCAAAGATTCCAAACAGAAGCAACGCGATGGCAAGCTGCCAACCTGCAGTAACCAGCCCAATGCAAGTAAGGCAAAGCGTGTAGGCCGGAAGGGCAAAAGGCAATACCTGATGACTTCCAAAACGGGTAACCAGCTTACCGGAAAAGGGCATCATCAGGAATTGTCCGACCGGCAAAGCAAACAAGATGGTACCAAACATGGCATCGTTCAAATGCAATGCAGTCTTGATCTCAGGGATTCGGCTTGCCCAGGACGAGAAGCACAAGCCCATGCTAAAATAAACAAGGGAAACAGCTAATCTGATGCGCTTCTTATTAGGAGAAATGGCAGAGAATGGCTTATCAGTGTCCATTTCCTATTTTCACAGAAGTCATGGAAAGAGAACCTGCGACCGATTTGTCATTAAAAATAGATACCTCTTCATGATCCTCCTTCAAGGCCAGAATATAGAGCAGCGGCAGAAAATGCTCGGGGGTTGGAATGGCCAGATCGAAAGCCCTGCCTTGCGTCTTGTAATTGATAAGCTGCTTGTGATCGCCGTTCAGAATGTATTTCTTCATGGATTCGTTGGCTTCAGTTGCCCAGTCGAATGCAAATCCGGATTCATTCAGTTTATCCCAGGCCACACGCTGAAGGTTGTGAACCAAGTTCCCGCTTCCGACAATCAAGATTCCCTTTTTGCGCAGTGAGGCAAGCTCTTTGGCCAAGTCATAATGAGCCTGTGGTGTCTGATAATAATCGAGGCTCATCTGGATGACAGGCACATCAGCAGCCGGATACAAATGCTTCACCACGCTCCAGCAACCATGGTCGAGTCCCCATTTCTGGTCGAGCCCGACCTCCGTCTTGGTGATGATTTTCTTGGTTTCAACAGCCAACTCAGGACTTCCCGGGGCAGGATATTGCACCTCATAAAGTTGAGGTGGGAATCCGCCGAAGTCATGAATTGTTGTCGGTTTTTCCATGGCAGTAACAAGCGTTCCGCGGGTCTCCCAGTGTGCAGAGACACACAGAATGGCTTTCGGTTTGGGAAGCGTCTTCCCGATCTCTCTGAAACCCGACACAAATTCGTTCTCTTCAATGGCGTTCATCGGAGAGCCATGTCCCAGGAACAGCACCGGCATTTGTGCTGTATTTTCTGCAGATCCTGCTAGATTATTAAGTGCGTCGAGTTTCATGGTAGCTCCTATTAAAGGCAATAATGCCATTGATTTAAAAAAATCCTTTCGGTCCATTCAACTTATACGAGAATTCTCAGGATTGTTTTCAGCCATTGAATTCGCTGATGGCATCCAGCATGGCCGCCAGATTTTTGATAGGAACATTGGCCTGTACGTTGTGAACAGTCGTGAAAACAAATCCTCCGTCCTTGGCAAAAATCTCACAATTTTCGAGGACTTGCTTTTTGACCTCAGCAGGGGTTCCAAAGGAGAGCATCTTCTGGGTATCGACGCCGCCTCCCCAGAAAACCAGATCTTTCCCGTAGGTGTTTTTCAAATGCCGCGGATCCATCCCCTTGGCATTGATCTGAACCGGGTTGATGATGTCGAAACCGGCATCTATAAACAATGGCATGAAAGTCTCCACCGCTCCGCAGGAGTGCTTGAAGCTTTTCCATCCGGTATTCTGGTGCATCCAGTCGTTGATTTTCCGGTAATAAGGCAGGTAAAGCTCGCTGAACTGATCCGGCGAACAGAAAGTTGAATCCTGGGTGCCGAAATCGGTGCCGCAAATAAAAACAGCATCAATCTGGTCCCCGATTCGTTCGTAGATTTTGGCAAAATTGGCAATGGCAAGCTCCGTCTGCTTTTCAAAAATGGCATGAACATAATCGGGTCTGGCCAGGGTGCTCATGTACCACTCGGCTACATCGCGGATGCCTTTCGGATTCTTGAGCTGCATACCGGGAACGAGGGCGATGTCGCCCAATGCGGTTCCACCCAAGCTGGCAATGACCCCTTTCCCGGTTGCTGCCTGACGGCGGACTGTTCGTTCCCAGTAATCCAGGGTTGCTTCGGTAATGGGAGAGAATTCCTCGAGATTATCTTCCGGATTCAAGTTCTCTTCTTCAAACGGCTCCTGGCGATTGATGGCATCAAAAAAATAGCCCGCCTTTGGAAGCCTCGCATTTGGTGATAAAGAAGTATCTCCTGCCGGATAAATCAGGGTACTTCCGTCTTCATCCTGGGTGGTATTAAAATCTATTGGCACAAGTATCTCCTGACCCCAATTGGATAAAAATGGTTTCCATTCGCATTCGTTGTTGGCAAAACCGAACATGTTATCCGTCCCGTAGGCACCCACTACATCGATGCCCATTTTATCGATCAGTTCAGCGTCGACCTCTCCCAGCATCTGGTAGGGCTCTACAACTTTTATCGGACGCTCTTCCAATCCGAAATGAGCACGCAAATTTTTCACTGCCAGGCAATGGATTCCAGTCACGGCCGTTCCGCCAAAATCGACCACTAATCGATCGGGTTGAAGGTGGTTCAATGTCCTTTGAAGATTTTCTCTCGACTTCATCGTTCAATTTTTTTTGAAAATTACATAAAAAAACCGCCTCACTTTTCGGGTGAGGCGGTTTTCTGTCAATTTTTATTGAAGCTTAAACTCTATTGGAATCGTATAAGCTACGCTGACTGCCTGACCGCGTTGCTTGCCGGGTTTCCATTCGGGTGAACTGCTTACAACCCTTATTGCTTCTGCGTCGAGTGCCAGACTGACAGATCTTTCAATTTTCGCCTGTTCGACTTTTCCCGTGCTGCTCACAACAAATGAAACAAAGACTTTTCCCTGAATTTTGTCCTTTTGTGCCTCAACAGGATATTTGACTGTCCTGGCAATAAATCGTCTCAACTCAAGTTCTCCTCCGGGAAATTCAGGCATCTCCTCAACAACTATAAAGACCTGCTTTTCTCCTTTTTGAGGACCTGCGGCCAAACTTGGGTCAATCATTTTCTCGTTTTTGCCTCCATCCAGCGCAAATTTTACAGGAACGGTATAGGAGACGCTTACCGCTTCACCCTTCTGTCTGCCGGGTTTCCAGACAGGCAGAAGATTAACAACCCTAATGGCCTCGTCATCCAGCAAAGGATGAACGCCTCTGGCAATTTTGGCATCTCCGACCGTTCCATCTGCTTTTACAACAAAGGTGACAAAAACTTTGCCCTGGATATTTTGCTTTGCTGCCTCCGCTGGATATTTAACTGTGCTGACAATAAAATCGCGCAAAGCTAATTCTCCTCCTGGGAATTCAGGCATCTCTTCTACGACAATGTATACACCATCCGGTCTTTGTGATCCCACTTTTGGTGCAGGAAATGGTAAAGCTTGTTTGGCATTTTTGTCACCTTCAAGTGCAAATTGAACAGGAATTGTATAAGATACATTGACCGCTTGTCCTCTTTGTTTACCAGGCTTCCATGTAGGTAAAAGGTTGATAACCCTTAATGCCTCTTCGTCTATTATCGGATGAACACCCCTGATCACTTTGGCATTTCCAACAGTTCCATCTGACTTTACGACAAAGGTGACGAATACCATTCCCTGAATATTTTCCTTGACAGCAAAGTCCGGATACTTGACTTTGCTACCAATAAAATCCCTCAATGCATTTTCTCCACCAGGGAATTCAGGCATTTCTTCGACAATTGTAAAAACGTTCACGCCATCTTGTGGGGTCACCTTTTCAGCAGAATAGCTCACCCCCTTGCCGGCTTGACTTGCAGCTTTTGCCTTGGTGGTAATCAGAACCACGCCATTTTTGCCTTTTTCTCCAAATAATTTAGTGCCTGATTGATCCTTGAGTACTGAAATAGATTCAATCTGATCCGGTTTAACCTGGCTCATTTCGTCTTTGGAAATTTGAACTCCATCCAGAATTATCAATGGTGGATTGTCACTGTTAAACTTTTCAGTAAGATCAAGTGTCTCTGCCTTGCGCACTTCCAGCTTATTGTCTGAGCTGCTAAAAGAACCAGTAATATTTCCGGATTTGAGTTTTATCAGTATAACACCATTCTTAGCCTTTTCCCCGTACTTTTCAACGGCAGATTTATCCTTTAGCACATTGATTGATTCGATTGTATTGGGATCGATCTTGTCCATGGCAGCTTTGGAAATCGGAATACCATCAAGAAAGTACAATGGAGGGTTTGCATTGTCAATCCCTCTAACAGAAACCGGTGGAGGCGGTGGGGGCGGTGGTGTTCCATAGCCCACTACGGTCACCTGGTCGAGTCCAATCTGACTAGTCTCCATGACAATTTTCATCGGTTGGCCATCCACCTTTTGAACCTTTGTCTTGAATCCGACAAAGGAGAAGTACAGTTCACCATCTGATGGAACACCTTTCAATTCGAACATTCCTTCAGAATTGGACATCGCTCCAATAGTTGAACCTTTTAAGATTACTGAGGTTCCCGGTAAGGGCGTACCGTCACTCTTAAATACCTGACCTTTTACATCAACCAGTTTGGTATCGGCAGCGACCATCATCAAATCCGTGTTTGATTTCAAGTAAACATGTTCTTTGACAGTTGATTGCGCATTTTCAGCAGGGGCAGCTGTTTCAATGTTCTCAAATCGGTATTCCGGTACCGCAAAGGCATAGAACAGCATGGCCACCAATGGCAATACCACCAACATTTTCAGTTTTCTGAAAGGGGAGTCTATTTTCTTTTTCATCATTTTAAATCTTTTTTTGTTTAATGAATAGCTGAATGAGTTGGTGAGACTGAAGACAGGAGCTCCCAACAACTGATTTAAAAGTGCGGCTTGGTAAATGACCGGATCGACCGAGCACTGCAACGCCTTCTCATCGGCCAGAAATTCATGGTTCTGGCGCACCAGACGGGCATAAATCCAGGCGAAAGGATTGAACCATTGCACCACACAGAGCAATTCGACCAACAGCAAGTCCAACCAGTGGCGTTGCTGAATATGTTCCCGCTCGTGGTTCATGATCTCCTGCATCTCGTGTGTCGACGTTGAAGGATTGACAAAGACGTAGGAGAAAAATGAAAACGAGGAGGCATATTCCGAAGTACGAACCAGTTTTACCACACCGTTTTGTTCATAACCGGCTTCCCGCAATTTGCGGATGATCTTCCACGTCTGAAAGAGCAGCCGAAGCAAAACAACCGAGATACCAATCAGGTAGATCCAGAAATAAAGCGTTGGCGCGATTGATTCTTCCGGCACGATCGCACCTGCAGTTAATTCACCAACCATTGCATTGGCTGTCGGATTAAAAGGAATGACCACATTGTAATGGAAGGTATAAAAAGGAAATAGCAAAGAAGCAGCAATTCCGCACAGTAGGAAAAGCCTGTTGAGCCTGAAATAACGCTCATTGCGCAGAACCACCAGATAAACCAGTGCGAAACCGGTCAGCCATACGGCTGATTTTAACAAAAGCAGTCCGATTGTTTCCATCTTATTCGGATTTATTGCGTTTGACCAATTCCTTTTTGGTCTCCTCCAGCAGCATTTCAAGATCGCGGATCGACAAGTCGTTTTCTTTGGCAAAGAAGGAGGCCATGGCAGGGAAGGAGTTGTTGAAATAATTGTTCATCAACCCGAAAAGCTGCTTTCCGGAATACTCCTTTTTTAGCACCAGCGGATAATAGACAAACACTTTGCCGTAATCTTTATGACCGACAAAGCCTTTTTTCTCAAGAATCCTTACGACTGTGGATACCGTGTTGCGTGCAGGTTTGGGTTCTTCAAACTTGTCCAGAATATCTTTGACCAGTCCTTCGCCCAGCTCCCAGAGGATCTGCATGACCTGTTCTTCTGATCTAGTTAATTGCATAGTTGTTTTTATTTATTGTCAATCCTTCAAAACAAATATACAACTATATTTATAGTCACACAATAGCATTAAGAATATTTAACTAAATTTTTAGTCAGCTTGTCGAATTGGATGAGATATATTAATAATTAAGTGTTTAGCACAAAGGATTACTTTCAAAATAATCGCAGAAAGCCGCAAAGACTTCGCAGAGGTCCGCGGAGTTGACATGCATAACGTTTCTTTGCAGTTCTCTGCGGTTTAATTTTTTGCTTACAGTCTAGGAATCGACATCCCACCGTCCACCAAAACCACTTGTCCGGAAGAGTATGGCAAGCTTCCTATGGCCATAGCTGCCGCGACCTTGCCAACATCAGAAGGTAAACCCCACCTAGACTGAATAGCCAATCCATTTTGAAAGAGAAGATCATATTTTTTCTGTACCCCGGAAGTCATATCGGTGCGGATCACTCCCGGTTGGATTTCATACACCGGAATGTCAAATTCTCCAAGCCGTGTGGACCACAATTTGGTTGCCATGGCAATTCCGGCCTTCGAAATGCAGTACTCACCCCGGTTCACTGAGGCAAAGGAAGCGGAGACAGATGAGACATTGATAATACAAAAGAATTCATCCGGCACTTGTTTTTTCATTTCGATCATTTGATTGGCCACCAATTGTGTCAGGAAATAGGGTCCCTGCAGATTGACGTGAAGTACCTCCTCGAAGCTCTCTTCTGTGGCATCCAGGATATCTCGTCTTTCAGATGGCGCAATGCCGGCATTGTTCACCAAGACATTAATTTTCCCAAACCGTTTTATCACAGCATCAAGCAGTTGGATCCGCTCGGTAGTGACCGACACATCGCTCATGAAATAAGCTACTTCACCGCCGTGCACCTCCAGTTCTTCCAGTACATCCCTGACGGCGACTTGCTCCCTCATTCCGCTCAATGCCAAATTGAAGCCTGCTTTAGCCAGCTCGGTGGCAATTCCTAATCCAATGCCACGGGTTCCACCAGTAATCAATGCCACCTTTTTCATTTTTGGATTTTTATTTTTCGATTATCCTACAACCACAGATTAAAATAGATTAACCCCTTTCCCTACCGCCGATTACACAAATTACACAAATTAAAGGCACAAATTAACCCCAGTCCAATCGCAGATTAAAATAGATTAACCCCGGCCCTACCACAGATTACACGAATTAAAGAAGAAATTATTTTCTGCGTTCATGTTCACTGTTTCTCTCTTCTCTCTTCTCGTTTCCTTTTTCACCACTCGCCCCGTCTCC
>JBAXED010000077.1:0-18678 GCA_037140615.1 Prolixibacteraceae bacterium | reverse complement strand
AATATTTAATTATTTTTTTTTATATTTGTTAGCAAGGTCCTCCCTTATCCCCGACTAACGATCTATTAATTGTTTTTATGAATAAAGAACTGCGAATTCTGGTAGTCGACGACAATCCCGAGATGCTCGATATTACCATGATGGTTCTAAAAAGTGAAAGTTACAGACTTTTTTCTGCCGCATGTGGTGCAGAGTGTTTGGATATACTAAACAAGGAAAAACCTGATATAATTCTTCTCGATGTCATGCTGCCTGATGCCAATGGCAAAGAACTTGCCAAAATCATTAAAAGCAATCCTGATTTTTCATCCGTTTATATCATATTACTATCGACCCAAAGCTCGGATCCGGATATTATCGCTGAGGGGTTGGAGGATGGGGCAGACGGTTTTATATACAAACCTTTTAATAGCCGTGAATTGCTTGCAAGGGTTGCATCTGCCTGTAGAATTGTCATAGCCGAAAGAGAATCAAAATCCGCTTTGGCCGAATGGCGCTCATTGTTTTTGGCAATGCAAGAGGGAGTTTATCTCCACGAACTGATTTATGATGATCAGGGCCGACCAAAAGATTACAGAATATTGGAAGCCAATCCAGCCTCTGAAAAGCACCTCAATATCAAAACCAAAGATGCCATTGGAAAATTGTCAGGCGAACTTTTCGGAATAGAAGAAGTACCATTCCTTGATATTTATTCGAAAGTGGCTGAAACGGGAAAAGCATTGTCATTTGAACAATATTTCCCTCCAATGGAGAAATATTTCAATATATCGGTTTATTCACCCGGGAAAGGAAGATTTGCAACTGCCTTTACTGACATCACAGAACGCAAGAAGGCAGATGAGGCACTAAAAGCCAGTGAAGAAGAATTCAAAAATCTTGTATGGGACATGCAGGTTGGTGTAATTTTGCAAAGTCCAGAATCAAAAATCATATTAAGCAATCCCAAAGCACTTGAATTACTTGGAATCAGTGAAGAGCAACTGCTGGGTAGGACCTCCTTTGACCCTACCTGGAATGTGATTCACGAAGATGGCTCTCCGTTCCCCGGCTGTACTCACCCTGTTCCCACAGCCATAGCAACCGGTCAGTCGGTTTGTGATGTCATTATGGGTGTTTATCGTCCCTCTAATAATGACCGTGTGTGGTTGAAAGTAGATGCAAAACTTCAGTTTGCTGATGATGGAACTATTCGGCAGGTGGTTTGTTCTTTCATCGATATCTCCAAACGCAAAAATGCTGAAGCGCTGTTGTACGCAAAGAATGATGAGCTTGAGAAAGTTTTGGCTGAAAAAGACAAGTTCTTCTCCATCATTGCCCATGATTTGCGAAACCCTTTCAATGGATTTCTTGGACTGACGCAGGTGATGGCAGAAGAATTACCCTCCTTGACAATGGATGAGATTCAAAAGATTTCTATCAGCATGAGAGATTCAGCCACGAACCTTTTTAGTTTATTGGGAAATCTATTGGAATGGTCCATCATTCAACGAGGACTGACTGTCTTTGCCCCGGAATCTTTTTTGCTGAAGCCTAAAATCGCTGAAAGTATGACCCAGACGGTTTACGCAGCCAAATTAAAAGAGATTACGGTCAATTACAATGTTCCTGACAACATGGTAATTTTCGCTGATTCAAAAATGATCTCAAGTATCGTCAGAAACCTTACAACCAATGCGGTAAAATTCACACGTGATCGTGGAAGAATTGAAGTCTCTGCTACAAACCCCGATGGAACCCAAGTTGTAATATCTGTTCGGGATACAGGCATTGGCATGCGAAAGAATTTGATCGACAACCTTTTCCGTCTCGATGTTAATACTAGCCGGAATGGCACCAAAGGGGAACAGAGCTCAGGTCTGGGCCTGATCATCTGCAAAGATTTCGTTGAAAAACATGGAGGAACGATTTCGGTTGAAAGCGAGGAAGGGCAAGGAAGTACATTTACTTTTACAATTCCGGTGAATTTGCCATCCTAAAAATTCCGTTCATCAAGTAGGATTAACAAAACAATTTCGCTCAACTGATTCTGACAATCAGGCTCAGCAGACATCCAATAAAAATAGTGGCTAATTCAAGACATCTTTAAGAGAATTGGTCTTTCCTGCTGCACTTAGTCTCAGCACATAAATTCCTCTTGGATAGTCTCCAAGGTTGATATCCTAAATTTCACTTTGCTAAAGCTTAGGCTGAAAGACAACCGCTCCATCGGAGCAAACAGTTCTAATGCGTAAGACATAGGCTGTACCCGGCAAAAGATCTCCACGTTAGGCAGAAGAATCTCAAAAGCCATGCATCTGAAATCTCTAATTATCAACACTTCCAGACCAAATCAGAAAAACACAAATTACTTGCAATGCATTGCAAGAAATCTTTCATATTAGTTTCATAGGTAATCAATATATTTGTTTGAACGATTCATTGGAATCGTTCAAGTGTATATAAATTCCTGTTTCGAATGCACGAAATGATTTACATAACAGTTAGTTTTCTTGTGGGACTTTTCGCCTCCTCACATGCTATGCCAATCTTGATTAAAGTAGCTAGACATACAAAGCAGCTTTCTGTTCCCAAAAACCTGTCAGCCACCATCGACCGCATCCCAACACTTGGAGGGATAGGTATCTTTTGGGGATTTATAATGGGGCTTACACTTACCTCTGATGGTTACGTTTTCCCAGGTTTGAACTACGTCGTCTCAGTAGTCACGATCATGTTTTTTGTAGGGCTGAAGTGTGATATCGATAAAAATTCTGCATTAATAAAATTGGCCTCAGAGATTTGTGTGGCCTCCATTCTAATATTCCTTGGTCATTTCCGTTTTACCAACCTTCACGGATTCCTTGGCATTGAAACAATTCCCTTCGGAGCCAGTGTACTTTTAACTGGATTAATCTACATTGTACTGATCAATGCCTTTAACCTGATCGAAGCCATAGATGGGCTAGCTGCAGGACTGAGTATTTTCGCAGCTTCCGTCTTTGGTGTCTGGTTCTTTCTGACCAACCATTTTGAACTTTCCATTGTCTCATTTTCACTTATTGGCGGGCTATCCGGATTTTTCTTGTTCAATGTTTACGGTACGAAAAACAAAATTCTAATGGGGAATTCCGGATCACTCATTCTTGGAACCATCATGGCCTTTCTGGTGATTGAATTCAATGAACTTAACCTTGATAAAGGCACTCCATACTTTGCGATGGCTGCTCCAGCCGTCTCATTCAGCATCCTTATCTACCTTCTTCTGGAATTGTTGCGGGTCTTTAGCATCCGTTTTATTCAAAGAATATCCCCCTTTACCGCCAATAAAAACCATACCTTCCATCGTTTACTGGTATTGAGGCTTAAACAAAGGTTCGTGACCTTCCTGATTCTTGCTATTTGTACAGCCTTTACAATAACCGCTTTCGAACTCCAATGGATCGGAATTAACGAGTTAATGCTATTCAATTTTCTGGCCGGCGGAATTCTCTTGATATTGCCCGCTGCCCTCGCCAGAAGAAGAATTAAGAGCTCAGAAGATTATTTGCTGCAGAAAATCGTCCACAAAAACGAAGTTAATCAGTTGAGCGGGAGTATAAGCTAGGTCAGTCAGCCCACAAGATTCTCTCAAAAAAGTTTCCTGTTAAAAATCAGTTTCCTCAGGCGAATTTATCATATTAACCACTGTGATTGTGTGTTTAATTTTGTTGCAATTTGGGGATCTCCAAAATCGAGAATATTGTAAAATAGCAAATGACACAAATAAGTTGTAATTTGCAATGGAACTATTGAATTCCTCCTCTTATGAGATCATCCCTTAAGTCTCTATTAATTGCTTTTACATATCTCATATTCAACTTCCCCGTTTCAGGACAAGAAATCAAGATTTGTGACCGAACTTATAATTGTAAGTCAGCCATTGATTACGAAAGTGGATTGCTTTATTTTATTTCCGGCGACAGCTTGAAAATTGTGGATCTGGAAGAATTCAAATTACTGAAAGTGAAACATTTGGTGCTTCCTGAATGGCTTTCCACAAAGGAAATAATACCGGTGTGTTTGGATAAAACACTTTACCTGGTTAATAATGGAGGCGGACAGATTGTTAAATACGATCAAGATAAGCTTTTGCGCCTCGACCATTCCTTTACCCACAAAATGCAGCTGCAATCTGCTGTTTTTACTGCTCATAACAAAATTTACCGGTATGGGGGTTATGGGTTTTGGTCGTTCAGAAACTTTTTCACCTATTTTGACACTCAGTCCAAAGAATGGGAACAGCTTCAACCTACCGGCTCCAAAAATTTTCCGCCCGGAAGCGCTTATGGTAACGTCGTGAAGTTGATTGATGACACCTGGTATGTTTTTGGCGGAGCCATGCTGAACGAGAGACAGCCAATCGAATATGCGAGAAACAATCAATGTTGGGTATTCCATTTCAGCAACAAAAAATGGGAGTATTTGGGGCGTCTCAATGAAGAATTGATGAACCCGAATCTAATATCAACCATTGATTATAACAACAAAGTAGTGATGGTGATAAAAGCCAAGACCTTTGTCCTCGACCTGCCACACAACAGGTTGAAACAGTATAACAATAGTGACGCGGCCAATTCGATTCGTTCTGAACCCAAAGATTACATTGCTTCCTATTTTTACAAGGGCAATTTTTTGATTCTGGGGGCATCATCCGGTGATATGGATGTCAAACTTCAGCGAATAAGCGAAGCTGATTTTTTATCGGACTATATAGGTGAACAACAAATCTATGAAACAAACACTTTATTTTTAATTTTTTGCTCGCTACTATCCATTCTGGTCATCGCCGCATTAATCATCATCTGGTTTAGAAAACGATCGATTGTGATTGAAAAAATTAGTATTGAAGCGGGAAAACTTACTTATAAGTCAAGGGAATATCAGCCAAATATCGAACATCTTAATTTATTGAATTTAGTTCTGCATTCCGAAGAACTCACAACCAATGACCTTCTTGATTTTCTGCATAAGGAACATTTACACTATTCTCATAATACCAGAACCATCAACAACATGATAGATGAACTCAATTTTAACATCGGGATGTTGCTGCAAAAAGATGTCAAAGTAATTCAAAAGCAAAAATCAGTAGTTGACAACCGGATCAAAGTATTTACCATTCAGAAGAAATTTTTTGCCAAGATAAAAGCAGTTGCACCAGAATCAGGCATTTAACTGTTCTTTACCCTCTAATATTATGCTCATTATTCAAATATGGGCTCTTTCAGAAATTAGTCTTTCCATTTGATCCTGGATTAGAATTAAACCTTTTAACTTATTGATAGTCTTACAGGTATTACTAGCAACCAACAGTTCTCATAAGTAGAAACAGCATCATCTCTTCTTCTATAACTTGTACCATCTACTTTTGTATCAACCAAATTAATTAATTGAATAGAAATGGAAACTTCTAAATTTTCTTTCATCCTTTTGAAATCTAAGATTCAAGCATGTATTTTGGGATTTTTGATTTTGTTATGCGCCTCAAACTCATATGGCAAAAAAATTGATCAACCGGTTTTAGGGCATCGTAGTGCTAACATCCTGAAAATTGAGAATCTGGAATTCAAAGACCTCAACAAGAATGGCCAATTGGATAAATACGAAGATTGGCGGTTATCCCCTGAAGAAAGAAGTGCTGACCTGGTTTCAAAAATGTCTGTTGAACAAAAGGCAGGCTTTATGCTTATCAACACGGTCTCAATGATCGGTGCAAAAAAAGCAGAAGCAGAAGGGTTGGTGGCCAGTGATTTTAATGAAACCGGAGGCCAGGGAAGAGGCGGTTTTGGCGAAGCACCTGCCGGCAGAAGGGAAGCCACTACCCAGACATCGACCGGTCCAACCGGTGTTGCCGGCGTTATCGCCAATATGGCTGGTGGCGGTGGTGTCACCAATTTTGTTACCAAATTCAACAATCGCCATTTCATCTACAGGATGAACGAAAGTGCAAAAAATACAGCTGAATGGGCGAATAAATTACAAGCCTTGTGCGAAAGCCAACCATTGGGTATACCAGCAATTGTAGCATCTAATCCACGGAATAATATTGCAGTCAATGAAGCACTTGGCACGAGCGCAGGAGCAACTGTCTTTTCAATGTGGCCGGGAGAATTGGGTTTGTCAGCCATGCACGATCTAAAATTAACGAGGGAATTTGCAGATATTGCACGTCAGGAGTGGTTGGCTGTTGGATTGAGAAAAGGTTATATGTACATGGCCGACCTTTCCACAGAACCCAGATGGTCCAGGGTAAACGGAACATTAGGCGAAGATGCCAATTGGGTCGCCAAGATGATAACGGAAATCATCCTTGGGTTTCAAGGTAAGAAATTGAATTCTGCTTCCATTGCCATGACTACCAAACACTTTCCTGGTGGTGGTTCGGGTGAAGGTGGTCAGGATTCCCATTTCGACTGGGGTAAAAAAGAAATCTACCCTGGCGGTATGTTTGAGAACAATCTGATCCCTTTCAAAGCAGCTATCAAAGCAGGCACTTCGTCCATGATGCCCTATTATTCGCTCCCTTCCGGGACGCAATATGAGGAAGTTGGTTATTCCTTCAACAAAGGAGTCATCACCGACTTGCTCAGGACCAAAATGGGGTTCAAGGGCATCATCAATTCAGATACCGGTCCGCTTACCGGAATGCCCTGGGGAGTCGAAAAGCTAACGAAACAGGAACGATACAAAAAAGCGATTGAAGCCGGCGTCAATATTTTTTCAGGAGAATCAGATCCTGCCGTGCTACTGGAAGCAATTAACAAGGGCATGGTTGATATGAGTTTAATTGATAACTCTGTGGTTCGTCTTTTGAACGAAAAATTCAGACTAGGACTGTTTGAAAACCCCTATGTGGACGTCAACGCAGCCGAAAAAATTGTCAACAATGCCAAATTTAAAGAGAAAGCTGATCTGGCTTTGCGAAAATCGATCGTTTTGCTGGAAAACGGTAACAAGGCGTTGCCTCTGAAATCCAACACCAAAATCTATTTCGAGACTTACTCCAAAGGCACAAGAGACAAATTATCAGATCCCGGCATGGTGTACAAAACAAATGACAGCAATTATCCTGTCACATTTGTAAACTCACCGGCAGAGGCGGATGTGGTACTGTTGTGGATTGTCCCCAAAGGAAATTCACTATTTGGATCCACCGGCGCACCGATATCCCTTTCTTTGTCAAAATGTTCGGTCGATATAAATTATGTAAATAAACTTTCGGCAAACAAACCGACTATTTTGGTTATGAATTACACCAATCCGTGGGTCATCAATGAAATTTACAATAACCAGACCAAGAGCAACATCAAGGCTGTTTTGGCAACCTTTGGGACTACGCCCGATGCGCTTCTGGATGTTGTAACAGGGAAGTTCAATCCTACCGGGAAAATGCCTTTCTCAACACCTGTTTCCGACGAAGCTGTTACCAATCAAAAAGAGGACGTACCTGGCTATCTGGAAGGGAAAGGTTACGCCTTATTCAATTGCGGTCAAGGGTTGAGTTATTAATTGCGGATTTGTCATCATTTTCTTTGGGGCCATGTCCCCCATTTTCAAATGGCCAATTTTCACGGAAGCTTACGATTAGGTAAGATTCAGACATAAAAAAGGAGTTAAGAAATTTCATCTTCTTAACTCCTTTCTCTTATCATTCCGAATTTACTTTCCTATCTGGATGATTTTATCAAACAGTAATTTATTCTCGTTGATCTTTGCTTCACTTCCATAAACGCAGAATTCATTTTGTTGAAGAATATCCTGAACCATCTTTTTCATGCTGCGGATATCTTCGGCAGTAGTTGAGAGCACGGCCTTGCGTTCCGTATTAAGCATATCCTCGGTAGTATTTTCAAAATAATATTTCATGGCTATTCCACCCCTGTCTGAAGGGGTACCAGGCTGATCCAGATTTGATATGGTTCCGATGATGTAACGGGTCATTGATGTAGAATCTGCCTTGAATTTGCTGAGGTAAACAGTTGTAGAGTCAAAATTCTGAAGCGTCTCCTTAAGGTTCGGGTCCCGGTAGGAAGCGAAATAGGTGTTTCCGTTGGAATTGAAACCGCAGAACCCGCCGTAGGCACCGCCAATAACCCGTACCTGGGTTTGCAGCCAGTCGGTACTGACAATCTGACTCAAAACATTGATCTTTCCATTCCATTCATAACCCAATTTTCTGAAGTCATATCCTTTCACAACATATTGAACTTTTGAAGCAGATACCAGGGCCTCTTTTTTGTTGGTCAGATCAAATTTCCAGGTCTGCAGCGCACCAGTGCCGGCAGGCATTGTTTCACTGATTTTTTCGAGCTCCTTCTGATAGCCTGGAAGATCTTCCGGACTACAGGTCACAGCAGCAATCATATTGTCCTTTCTGAAGAGCAATTGAGCTGTTTCTGTAAGGTTGGCAACTATTTCTTTGTGTTTGGCACCGAAGTTATTCAGGAGGTCAGTAACAAAATTGTAATAATCCACACCGCTTGTCAACTCCTTAAACATCCCTGTGTTAGAATAATACGACCTGACACGGGTCATGGCAAAACCCATACCGTCCTGCTTAATCCGGGAATCCAGTTCTGACTGGTGACGTTTGAGCACATCTTTCAGCCTGGCTGTGTCATTGTAATTCGATTTTAGCAAAATCTCTCCAATTAAATCAGTCATTTTTCCGGCTTTTGCAGTAGTGGTCTTTGAAGAAACCAAAAACTCGGGAAGCAGGTTTGCATCTGATCTTTCAGCAAGAAAAGTTTCCAGGGTACTGCTAAATCCACCGGTTTGGATGTTCAGCAGATTGTCTATTTTACCATAGGTATAATCGGCAGTGTTCATTTTACTTAATATGGCCGATAGTAGCGCAGCATAAGGGATTTTGTCTGTTGGCAGTGCGCGAAGGTCAAAATAGAGATTCTGGTACAGGATCTTGTTCGTAAACTCATTGTAACAAATTAACCGGATGTCCCTGGTATCTTTCTTCTCAACTGAATAAAATTGTGCATTGGCCGGGATATCGGACAGATGAAGCATGGGAATGGTAGCCAGGGCCTCCGGGGTGTCTTCCTTTTTTTGATGTTCGACCAGTTCCTTTGTCTCTTTTACAAGCTGGTCAATCTGCTCCGGAGTAAGTGTTTTCTTGTAATCTGCCAGTTCCGTAACGGCTTTGGCATCAATGGATTTTTGCAATCCCGGCTCGGGTTTAAGGGAAATCAGCACGGCATGTGTATTTTCAACCAGGTACTTTTGAATTGTGTTTTCGAGCAGATGATTTTTAATTCCGGCCTTTATTTCTGCCAATGGTTTTTCAAATTCGAGTCCAAGGAATGGATTATTGGCAAAAAACCACCCCTGGTAATTCATAAACAGGTACATAAGACCTTTCAGCGGAGTATTTCCCTCTCTCATATTGAATTCCATCCGGTTCAAAATACCTTCTACCATAGAGGAATCAAGTCCTTCGCGTGTAACCTTACCCAATTCGGAATAAACAATTTCCTTGAATTTCAGCAGATCTTCCGGATTAGCATTTTTTACAGTAATATTAAAAACATTCTGAAAACCCTCATTAAAGCTGGCACTGACATCTTTCCCTATCCCTGCTTTCTGCAAAGCCAGTCTGATGGGTGCAGATTCATGTTTTACAAGGGCACTGGACAATACATCCAAAGCCATACAAAGCGATCGGTCCGAACTTTGACCAGCAACCATACTCAGGCTTAGCATAGTATTGTCTTTTAAAGAACTACCCTCTTGTGCAGGATATGTTTTTTCCAAAATTTTCATTTCGGCAAAAGGTTTCTGCAATGGCGTGGTCAGATTCATGTCGGCCTTTTGGCACGAAGAAAGATAATTTTCATTGATAAACTGCAACTCCTGGTTCAGGTCAGCATCCCCGTAAAGCATTATATAACTGTTACTTGGATGATAATATTTCTTGTAGAATCCTTTGAAATAATCGTATGTAAGTTTTGGAATCGCGTTTGGATGGCCGCCAGATTCAACACCATAGGTATTGTCTGGGAACAGTGCCCTGGATGTCTGGTAGGCCAATTCCTGGTCCGGACCGGAATAGGCACCCTTCATTTCATTGTAAACTACGCCTTTGTATACCAGCGGGGCGTCCTTGTTCTCCAGTTCATAATGCCACCCTTCCTGCCTGAGGATCTTCGGATCTGTCAGTAATAGCGGATTGTACACTGCATCCAGATATACATGCATCAGGTTAAAATAATCCTTCATGTTCATGCTGGCAACAGGGTAGGTGGTAATGTCCGATCCAGTCATTGCATTGAGAAAAGTATTCAGGGAGCCCTTCATCAAAACATCAAACGGACTCTTGACCGGAAAATTTTTTGAACCATTAAGGACTGAATGTTCCAGAATATGAGGTGTGCCAAAATCGTTGTCCGGGAGGGTCTTGAATGCTATGTTAAACATCTTGTTGGGATCAGCGGCCGCAATTTTAAATAATCTGGCTCCACTCTTCTCGTGAATGAAATAGTAACAATCAGCGTTGGCTTCCTTAACGAAGCGTTTTTCTACCAGTTTGAATCCATGGTAAGTTTCATTCACTTTGAATTCGGATTCTTTTGTGCAGGATGAGCCCAGAATAGCAACAAATGCTAGTAATAGAGTTAGTTGGATAATTGTCTTCATAGCTTATATATTAGTCATTGAATGAATTACTTTATCGAAATTTAAAAATAAACAAAATAATTGATCCAACCGCAGAACCACTCCCATACGTAAATTGGTGTGTTGGTGTGAATCATTCAAAAAATTCATAGCATTGGAAGCAAGAGTCAACCATTTGCAAACTGACAGCATAAATATTGTAATACAGCCAAGTATGTTACTTCTCGATGGTAATGACCATGAACTGTGCTGCTGGAATGACTGGTCAGGGGGTGGTCATTTTGAACTTTTTTTCAAGTTTACATCCAGAATAAAGTGATTCCAGCTGCTGATAAAGAAGTCAAGCTGATGCTGTTTGAGTGACGGAGATTGTCCGCTGCAAATAATGGAGTTGAGCATCAGCTTTTTTAGAGAATTGAGATCAATGCCCCAGGCCAGATAGGCAACAAAATAATCATCGGTAAGACCTTGTGATTGCATAAAAGTCGGGTCATCTGACCCAAGAGTGGCCTGAATGCCTTTCTGAAGATACCCCCGGGCAGGATGCAATCGAAAATCCCTTACATAATGAAGCGACTGATTGCTGATGGGACAAAGCTCTAACAACGTTTTGTTACTGATCAGGGTACTAACTAAATCGGGGAAATAGAAAAGATTAATGGCATGTGATATCCTTGGTGCGTGAAGATTTACCGCGTCAAGGATGTTGAAATTTGAAGCCGACAAACTCTCTCCCCCATGCAGGAAAAGTGGCACAGGGCTCTTCAAAAGCGAGGGGGTATAAAACCCGTTTGAGTGCCCCAGCTCCTCTTCGCCAACCAGATCAAATCCAACGATCATTTCGGGAAAATCCGAATGCAACTTTGCAGTCTTCTCAATACTAACATTCACCTCATTCAACGATGCTCCCCGCCAACTGCAGACAATCATGGTCGCCGTAAAAGAGGGATAGTTTAACTTGACCTGCTGTAACACTTTTTGGTACAATGAAACCAGTGCTCCGTCCCCGGTATATGTACCATCTTCATTTAGTATCGGATCGAAACTTGTGCGCAATTCGACAAACTGAATACCATCTGCAGCAAGGATTTCGAAGGAATGTTGGTAATACTTCAAAAATACCGGTCGGTAGGAAATAAATCCATCCACCCGACTGAACATCTTCTCAAATTCAGTCCAGATATCCGTGCGATATTCATCTTCAGGTCCAAAAGTATAGAGCCGGAATAATTCGGATGGCAAATGCGGATTTTTTTCATAAAGTTGGTGGATAGGCAACCAACCAGCCGGAATGTTGTGATCAGGAAAAAATTTCAACTGGCCTGTCAAGGCGCTGTCAGTCTCTGCACCCCAATAAATGTAGCAATCAGGTGTAGACAGTGCCAATTCAATGAGCCATTTTACATCGGCTGTCGCGGATGCATGTATGTGGAGCATTCCCCCTTTGGGCATTTCTTTGAATATTCGATACAAGGGTTCCTGCTGAATTTCTTCTTTAGAACCCGCAAATGAGGTAAACAAGGCCCAGTTTGAGCCTTTTCGGGTTAGCAATTCCGCCCGAAAGTCATTCAAAATTGAGTCGGCTTTGCGTTCTGTTGGAGTGAGCGTTAAATCAGCTGCAAACCTGAATCGGGTTGGAATTAATTCCTTGTCTGCCGACTTTTTACAACTGCTGTTGATGAAAACAAAAAGCAAAAAAAGAAGAAGAAATTGTTTTACGGTTGGAGGAAGGTACTCTTGCGAACGCATTTTGCAGAATTATTGAAACCAAAAGTACAAAAATTAGATGTCAGAAAACCAGTGGTCTGAGTATGGTAGAAAAACCACCGACCTTTCCCGGAATCCCCCATTTTAGGGTACTGGAATAGTGGTGGAAAAATGGGTTTATTGTCGAAAGTCAGGCAAGATTCAGGCAAGAAAAAAGGAGTTAAGAGATTTTACCTTCCTAACTCCTTGACCTTCTGTGTAGCGAGAACCGGGGATGATCCCGCGACCTCATAATTATGAATGGCTTAATTATTGATTGTTATTTATCATCTAACAAGATTTCATTACATAATGCGATTAAGATTACTAATAAACAAAGCCCTTACGTTTAAACATCCCGATGTTGTATTGTCCATACTCATGAATACTAAGTTCATCCGCTGTCAATCTGGTAATGTGGTATTTCCCATCGGCCGGGGCCGGCCATGGGAATGTGGTTCCGTTTAACAGTTGTATTCCGCTATATTTTACACCTTCGCTGTCGTAAGAATCAATGACCTTGAAGAACCCCTTCCTGATACTTCCATCGCCACCATTAATAACAACATTTGCAGCTCCATTTAAATCAAAGGTGATCTCATCATCAAATTTTATCCATGAATTATCCGGTGAATTATCCTTTGTCCACCATTCAGGAGAGATGCAGTTTTCCGGACCATTTCCTGCAATAATACCACCGGGAATATCCATCGCCCAAACCCAGGTTTGCCCGGCACCTCCCGCTGTTAATCCTTTCCATGCCGGATCTTTGTCAAAAAATGCATCATCATTGGCAGCAATTGAAAAGGTAGTTGAATCGGTTACGGTTCCTCCATCGCAAAATGCAGTGTAACGCAAAGTGTATGATCCTTTGAACGGGATATAAGCATAAACACTGTCGGACGGACTGGCACTGTGTGCCGTTCCTGTTCCCCAATCCCAAAGCATAATGACTTGCGGTGTTTTATTGATGTACTAGTCCCTATAAATACGATCTAAGGCTATAACTCAGGCAAGATTCGTGCAAGATTACGCAAAGATTCAATATCAGGTTTAATGAATAGCTTACAGGAACTATCCTGACGAACTGAAAATTTAGATTTGAGAAAATTAGAACAGTCTTTAAGCATCCTGGCTGATAAACTACTGAGTGATTATAAAGTGAAATGCCCTGAATATCCTGGTGGACTGGCATTAAAAGTAATCTCGAAAAACGATAGCTGGTTTGTGTCTTCCGGATTGGGAACAGGAATAAACGGGCAGATTCATTTCAGGGCGGCAAGTACTACGTGTCTTATGTATTGGATTCCGATTCCCTGCACAATTTTACCTTCGACGAACTTGTCGGTGTAAATGCAGAATGCCATCTGAGCTATTTCAAACCCGGAGAATCTTACCATTATTCCAATACCGGTTACAGTATTCTGGGTAAAATTATTGAAGGAAATGGCGTTTTACTGCCTTTTTGGATCAACCAGGTTTTGCTGTTGCCTCCTGCCGGTAGTTCGCCTGCCGGATGGTATGGTTGTGGGATATTTTACTCGATGAACCTGGGATGATCCCGCGACCTCATGATTATGAAACGACTAACCCTTCATTCTAATGCTTGTCATCTGGTTATACTGGTAAGAGGAACAGAAAGATTTAATTTCTCACCAATCTTCCGTGGCTCCGGATTGATGTATCCCCTAACTTTATTCTTCCGGTTCGTAATAGATTGGTTGGTGTAATTTTCTTTTATTTGACCTATAAAGAAATTACTGGTTGGGTCACCAATTTTGTTAATCAGGTCTTTTATCGGGTTATTGAATAATCCGGCCTATACCGGTCACAATAGCTGACTGATCCAGTTATGGGAAGATTTTGTATATATCCTTTCGATGAGCCACCACTGCAAATTCAACTATTTCATTTTCAATAAACACACCTATTCTATAATCGCCTATTCTTATTCTGTATGAGAATTTATGACCTGATAGTTTCTTTAGACTTTTAATTTCAGAAGTATCTCTTGCCTGCTCAACGTTCATAATAGCGTCAACCACATCATTTTTAACATCAGTGGATTTCAATTTATCAATTGACTTAAAAAAGTGATTTAAAAACTCCGTTTTCATTTTTTGTTCAGTTTTGCCATCACGCTGTCACGGCTCACTTTTTTTGATCGATCTATTTTGCTCATCATTTCACCAAGGGCAAAATCTTCTTTTTCTTCGGTACTAAATACTTTCGCATTAATTTTCAACTTCTTGAAAAGATCCGAAAGAAAATTAAATTCTGCCTTGTCTTTTGCGTTAACAATAAATGTTTCCATGTCGTAATAATTATAAAGCAAATTTACGCTAATTTCTACAAATTTTCTTAATCCCCAAAAAAATAGACTGTCTTAAACCACTAACAGCTTAGCTAATTTTTCCATGAAGGTGGAATCATTTTTTGATATGGATTATCGCTGTCGGTAGAAGGGTGGTATGAGGTTGGTGGAAAAAGCACCAACCCCTTCCATAAATCTTCCAAATTGTTTACCGGAATAATGGTGGAAAAATGGGATTGTTGTCGAAAGTCAGGCAAGATTCAGGCAAGATTTATCCTCTAAATTATTTTTCCATAATTATTCATCTTTTCAAGTAGAATTTCTTTGTTAATCGGCTTAGAAATGAAGTCATCACATCCGGCGCTATAGGCTCTTTCAATTTCTTCTGGCAATGTGTATGCACTTTGGGCAATAATGATAATCTCGGGAAATGTTCTTTTCAATAATACGGAGGCTTCCAAACCGTCCATAACCGGCATTTTTAAATCCATTAAAATCAGATCGTAATGATTGGCAAATGCCATTTCAACAGCTTCTTTTCCATTCATGGCATGATCGATAGACTTGACTTTGCCTTTCAGCAGCATCTTCAAAAATATAAAATTTACCATCTCATCTTCAGCTACCAATATTGAATAGTCTCTAATGCTTTTATCGCTGGTATTGGTATTTTGGTCAATTAATTCCGAAGATTTTGAAATTAATAATGGGACAGAAAAGTAAAATCGCGAACCTTGTTTATGGGTAGAATCAACAGAAATAGTTCCACCCATCAATTCAACCAATTCTTTTGAGATATTCAAACCTAATCCATTTCCCCTAATGGCCTTGCTAAGGACTTCTTCGCCACGATAGAAAGTGTCAAAAATTTTCACTTGCTCTGTTGTGGGAATTCCAATTCCTGAATCTTTCACATAAAATTCAATTGTTTCCTCCTTAACTAAATAGCCAATTTCAATTTCACCTTGAAGCGTATATTTTAATGCATTTGAAACTAAATTGGCCAGTACCTGTCGAATTTTATTTTCATCTGCTTGTATGACAATATCTTGAAGTTGAAGCGGAATTGCTGTTTTAAGTTTAATCCCTTCTTTTATGACTTGAGTATTAAAGATCTGATATACATAGCTAACAATTTCTTTAGGAAGGCAATGATCAACATTATTGGGTATTTTTTCACTTTGCAAACGAGAGAGAAGAATTACATCATCCGTCAACTTTAGTAGATGATCAGAACCTTTTTGAATTATATCAATATAGGTTACCTTTTCCTGTTCAGTAGCATCTGCCAATAAACTTGAAAAACCAACAATGGCGTTCATTGGAGTTCTTATTTCATGGCTCATATTGTTTAATAGAGCTGTTTTCAATTTATCACTTTCTTCAGCCCTTTCTTTTGCCTTTTGCAATTCCAGCTCAATTTTTTTCCTGTCAGTGATGTCAATGTTAAATCCGTACCAGGTTACGCTACCATCTGACAATCGCTCAGGTGTCGAATTTGAATAAATCCATTGAATTTCTCTACCGGGTATTTGAACCCTAAACTCACAGGTAAAATAGGTCAGATGCTCCGCTGAATATTCAATGTCAATAATTACCCGTTCGGCATCCTCCGGGTAAATGACCCTCCCAATCGGACCAAAGTCATCAGCTACATCTTCAGGTGTGCATCCAAATATATTACGTATTCCTTCGGAGGCAATTGGCACAAAATAGGTCCCATCAGGTCTCCTTGTAAATTGAAAAATTAAATCGGGTACATTTGCTGAAAGCTTCCTAAACTCCATGTCCTTTTTCCGAACCTTTTCTTCAGCTTTCTTTAGTTCAGTGATGTCATTTATAACACCTACCAAAAATCTATCACCAAAAGTATCAGTGTATAAAGTCTTTTTTGTTATAGCGGTTTTTATTTTACCGTCTGCCCCATTAACAAATTCCTCGTTTATATTTTCTAAGCCTGAAGCAAATACTTCTCTATCTTTTGCTATAAAAACTTCAAGTTGATCTTTTGAAAAGGTTTCATTTCCGGTACTGCCAATAAGTTGATTGGCGCTCTTACCGAGGAAAGCACAAAAGGCATCATTTGCAAGCGTGAATTTATGATTGATGTCTTTAACAAAGATTGGCGAAGCCACAGAATTTATGATCTTATCCAGATAATCCCTGCTTGCCAGTATGGCATCCTTCGCCCGCTTGCGTTCAGTGATATCCTGGTGAAAGGCCAGAAAGAATTGCTTTCCATTAATATTGATTAAGCTTGTTGTTACACTGAGAGGGAAAATGTGTCCGTTTTTATGGTAATGCTCCACTTCAAAACGGACCACTTCACCGGCAAGTATGCGGCTGATCTGATCGGTTTGGTCATTAAAGACTTTCTCCCCAAGCACATCAAGTTTTCTGATGTCGCTGTTCTTAAGCTCTTCTAAAGTATATCCATGCATTTCGGCAAAGGCCGGGTTTAGGTCGGATAATTGCCCTTCTAGAGTCATTATTAAAAGACCTTCGTTTGCCTGGTTGAATAAGTCGCGATAACGCTGTTCACTGGTTCTTCGCTCTTCTTCAACCATTTTTCGTTCGGTGATATCTGTTGCCAAACCCTCAATCAGAATTTCACCAACCAAATTTGAAATTTCAATAGAGCGGTCAAATAGCCAAATCCATTCATTGAAAGCACTTTTGATCCGATATTCCACAGCAAAAGACAAACCTTCACTGGATTCAACTATTGCATTTTTCACTCTTTCAACATCTTCCGGATGAACAGATTCATTCCAAAGAAATGGATTCTTTGAAAAATGATCAATGCTGTAGCCGAGGATCTTGGTAACGCTAGGCGAATAAAATATTCCACCACGTTTAGTTGAAAAGATATAAACAATGTCAGGAGAATTATCAATCAGCCTTCTATATTTATTTTCACTCTCCCGCAAAATCTGTTCCGTTTTCTTTCTTTCTGTGATATCAACGTTAGCCCCCCTGTATCCAATTAATTTGCCAGTTTCATCAATAATTGGAGTTCCATTGGTTAACAAGCAAACCAGATGTCCATCTTTATGTAAATTCCAATTCTCCAATTCAACAATTGGACTATTTGTTTCTCTAAGGTTATTGAAAATTGTCTTGAGACGTTCTCTTTCCTCATCGGGCATCAAATCAAAAGGTGTTTTGCCAATAATTTCTTTAATGGTATATCCCAGGATTTTTCCTATTCTGTCGGAACAATGGCAATACTTTCCCTGCTCGTCTATTTCCCATATCCAATCATAAGTACTCTGGATGATAGCATTATTGCGTTCCTCTGTCTCCTTTATTTTCTTTCGTGTTTCAATTTCCTTTAAACTATTTTGACCAATACCGGTAATTATTTCGATAAATCCTTTTATGAAATCAAGATAAAGTGTTAGTTTTTCTTTTGACCAAACAGGAACTTTCTCTACTGCTGCCATGTAGGCTTTTTCATTAAAGCCATATTTCGTGGCTTGCTTTTTAAAGAATTCCAAATCTGGTTCTTCAAGAAAGAACTGTCCGGTGAAAAAATTACCCAAATGTTTACCATCAATAATTATTGGAGTAGCGTTATCAGTCATCCCGTGCGGGCATTGATAACTTACCGCCGGATTTGCTTCTGATATGTGATCTAGTATGTATAGGTCACTTTTAATGCACTCTTTTTCACAAACGGGGTTTGTTCTATGAAATTTTGTACAGATATCCTGCCATGCTACAGCTGTAAGTACTTTCCCTTCGTTATCAATAATGGCGGATGGGAACGAATAAACTGAATTTAACTTATCCTGAAGGTTCTGAAGTAACTGAATGTCTATTAAATCTTCTAATTTGTAATCCATATACTTATATTAAATGGGAGGACAAAAGGGGTGTGTATTTACTCAAAAGGACAATATTGAATTTTAATAGCGTTGATTTATCCTTTAAAAATAATCATTATCATTTAAAACAGCAATCTT
>JBAXED010000076.1:0-19200 GCA_037140615.1 Prolixibacteraceae bacterium | reverse complement strand
TAGCTACAGAGAAACTGGCCAATGCAGAAAAGTTGCTGGCCCAGCTGAATGCTGAGAATGTAAAAAAGGAAGCCGAACAAAAGCTTTTGGCTGACAAAATCAAAAAATACAAGGAGACAATCGTTAGGGCAGATCAGCTGTTTGATGCAAAAACCTATCAGGAATCCAAAATTCAATATACAGATGCCATTAAGCTAATTGATTCTGAGAAATACCCCAAGGACCGAATTGTTGTGATCGATTCATTGTTGGCGAAACAAGCTGCCGACAGGCTTCTTGCCCAGAGAATTGCTGACGAGCAGAGAAAACTTCAGGGAGAAAACAGTTATTTGAAAAATATCCAAACCGGAGATGCGAACTATGCCAAATCGTTGTGGATCGTAGCCGTTTTCTATTACCAGGAGGCACTTAAATTTAAGGCAGGTGACAAGTTGGCTATTGGGAAAATTGATGATTGCAAGAAAATGATTGAAGGCAATATAAGCGCCGAAAAAATGCTTTTGTACACCACCTCAGTCAAAAGGGCAGATGAGGATTTGCAGGCAAAAAATTACAGCTCTGCACGTTTTTATTATGGTCAGGCATCTGGAATTCTTCCATGGGAAAGTTATCCGAAAGGACAATTGATATTGGTTGAAAAATTAATATCTTCATCAGATGTTAATGGCACTGAAGCACAATACCTCGAGGCCGTCAAAAAAGCAGAAGAGGCTGTGGTTTCAAAGAATTTTGCCATTGCCCGTTTCTATTTTCAAAAAGCAATTACCCTAAAACCAAACGAAGAGTATCCAAAGCAGCAATTGAAAAGATTATCTTCACAATAATAAAACCATTTGTGATGTTTCTCGTAGTAAACAGTATAGTTTGGAACCGTTAAGAACAAATTCAAACCTTCAGATGTTATTGGAAAGTATATATTATGTGTGGTTAACAAAATATTATAAATGACTGATAAAATATATATTCCTGCAGATTACGTACCAATACTTATTCAATCGCTCGTAGCGTTTGGATTTGTTGCGCTGACAATGTTTGCAACGCACTTCATCTCGAGCAAGCGGAAAAGAATTAGAACCTTACGCAAGGACGAGAATTTTGAATGCGGGATTGAAGTTCAGGGCAATGCCAGGTTCCCATTTTCTGTGAAGTATTTCCTGGTTGCCATCCTGTTTGTTCTTTTTGATGTTGAGATAATCTTTTTTTATCCATGGGCAATTAACTTTTTAACAATGGATTGGAGAGAATTCTTTGCCATGCTTCTTTTCGTTGCGCTGCTTCTCTTCGGTTTTTATTACATCTATGAAAAGGGGGCACTGGAGTGGAACAATGATGAATAATTTAAATTAACAATCTTTATCATGTCTCAATATAACCTGGTAGAAGCTCCGGAAGGCTATTCGGCTCCCGGATTTTTTGCAACAACCCTCGATAGCGTAGTTGGGCTGGCCAGAAAGAATTCCATCTGGCCTTTGCCGTTTGCAACCTCATGTTGCGGCATTGAATTTATGGCTACCATGGGTGCAAATTATGATTTGGCGCGCTTTGGGTCTGAACGGTTGAGTTTCTCTCCGCGTCAGGCAGACTTGCTTATGGTGATGGGCACCATCGCTAAAAAGATGGGTCCTATAGTCAATCAAGTTTATGAGCAAATGGCCGAACCTCGCTGGGTTTTAGCTGTTGGTGCCTGCGCATCTAGCGGAGGTATTTTTGATACCTACAGTGTCCTTCAGGGTATTGACCGTGTCGTACCTGTCGATGTGTATGTACCAGGTTGTCCGCCACGTCCGGAACAAATAATTGATGGTTTTATGAAAATACAGGAGCTGGTAGGAAACGAATCGCTTCGCAGAAGATATTCACCTGAGTACCGCGCTTTACTGGAAAAATATGGCATAAAATAGCATATGGAGCAACAGTTAATCATAAGCAGCTTGCAGGAAAAATTCAGAAATGAGGTAGTTTCTTTTGACGAAACTTCCGATATTTTGACATTAACCATTTTAAAGCAAGGTGTAACCGATGTTATTCTATTTATAAAAGAGGAGTTGGGATACCAGTTCCTCACAGATCTCTGTGGGATTCATTACCCGGATCAGGAGTTGGCACTTGGGGTTGTCTATCACCTACATAACTTGCCTGAAAACAAAAGAATCAGGGTGAAAACATTTACCTCTGTGAAAGATCCGGAGATTTCAAGCCTGACTGAAATTTTTTCTGCTGCCAACTGGATGGAACGGGAAACGTATGATTTTTTTGGAATCATTTTCACCGGTCACCCGAATCTGATCAGGATATTGAATGTAGAATACCTTGATTACTATCCTTTGAGGAAAGAATATCCGTTGGAGGATCAAACAAGGAAAGACAAGGATGATCGTTTTTTTGGAAGATAATATTTGAGATGGAAAATATACATTTAGGAAAGGAGCATATTTTAGTCAGGCCTGAAGATTACGATAAAAACTTCAGCACCTTGAACCTGGGGCCCACGCACCCGGCCACTCATGGTATTTTCCAGAATATCCTCACCATGAACGGGGAGACCATTGTGGATACTGAACAAACCATTGGATATATCCACCGGGCATTCGAAAAGCTGTCAGAAAGAAGGGCATTTTATCAGATCACGACCCTAACAGACCGAATGAACTACTGCTCTTCGCCAATCAACAACATTGGCTGGCAAACGACCGTAGAGAAACTCCTGGGTGTTAAGACCGACAAGCGGATTGATTACATGCGTATCATTATCATGGAGTTGGCTCGAATCTCTGATCATTTGATTTGCAACAGTGTCATCGGTGTCGATAGCGGAGCGCTGACCGGCTTTGTGTATGTTTTTCAGGAGAGAGAGAAAATTTACGAAATATACGAGGAGATTTGTGGTGCACGACTTACCACAAACCTCGGAAGAATTGGCGGATTTGAAAGGGATTTCACTCCATCTGTGATCATAAAGATCCGGGAGTTTATCGCGAATCTTCCCAAGGTGATCACTCAGTTTGAAAATCTGCTGCTTCGCAACCGGATTTTCATGGACAGGACGATCAATGTTGGAGGTATTTCAGCCGAACGCGCACTCAATTATGGATTTACAGGTCCATGTCTGAGGGCAGCGGGTGTTGATTATGATGTCAGGGCTATGAACCCTTATTCGTCGTACAACGATTTTGACTTTACTATTCCGATTGGGACGAATGGTGATACCTACGATCGTTTCTGTGTGAGGCAGGAAGAGATTTGGCAGAGCATCAAATTGGTTAAAAATGCGCTTGAAAATCTCCCGGAAGGAAATTTTCATATGGATGTTCCTGAGTTTTATCTTCCTGACAAGCAGGATGTTTACAGCAAAATGGAGTCCTTGATCTGGCATTTCAAAATTGTAATGGGCGAAGTGGAAGTCCCAGTAGGAGAGGTGTACCATTCGGTGGAAGGTGGCAATGGCGAACTTGGGTTTTATCTGGTCAGCGACGGAGGCAGAACACCGTACCGTCTTCATTTCAGGCGACCCTGTTTCGTCTATTATCAGGCTTTTCCGGAGATGGTGAGGGGTTCATTCCTTTCGGATGCCATTTTGACAATGAGTAGCATGAATGTGATTGCTGGCGAATTGGATGCTTGAACCAAGGCTAAAGGCAAAAGGTTAAAGGCAAAAGTAAGGATAGTGTCGGGGTGGTCCTTGTGGCCATCCATATAAAATAAATAACAACGAATGCTGGAGTGGTCTTATGTGGCCATCCTGATAAGATAAAGAATTAAGATTTTATTAAAGAATGTTAGATAAGAAAATTAACCATCCGTTGCACAAGAAAGAGAGCGTAACAGTTTGTTTTTCGGATGCGACCATGGCAAAAGTGAAGCAGATCATTGCACGATATCCGGAAGGCAGGCAGAAGTCGGCCATCTTGCCATTGCTGCACATCGCTCAGGAAGAGTTTGAAGGATATCTCAGCGTGGATGTCATGGATTATGTTGCTTCATTGTTGAATATCCAACCCATTGAAGCATATGAGGTAGCTACTTTTTATTCTCAGTATTACCTTGATCCGGTGGGGAAAAATGTGATTGAAATATGCCGCACCGGACCATGTGCTATCTGCGGAGGGGAAGCCATTCAATCCTATCTGGAGAAGAAGTTGTCCATTAAAACCGGAGAAACGACCCCTGACGGACTGTTTACTTTAAAAGCAGTTGAATGTTTGGGCGCCTGTGGTTCGGCTCCCGTGATGCAAATAAACACAGAATTTCACGAATTTTTGACCAAAGAGAAGATAGATCAGATCATTGATGAGTTAAAGTTGAAAGCGAAAGAAGAAAAGCCCGAAAAATCACGATGGAAAGAAAAATTCTTTTAAAAAATATTGCCGTTCCGGGGATTCGGACCTTTGAGGTCTATCGCTCGACAGGTGGTTATCTGTCGGTTGAGAAGGCTTTGCAAACAATGACACCAGATGAGGTAGTCGAAGAGGTCAAAAAGTCGGGATTACGTGGACGTGGTGGCGCCGGATTTCCGGCAGGGATGAAGTGGAGCTTTATCGACAAGAAATCAAACAATCCCCGTTATCTCATATGCAATGCAGATGAGAGCGAACCCGGAACGTTCAAGGATCGGTACCTTATGGAAAAAATCCCGCACATCCTGATAGAAGGGATGATCTGTGCTTGCTATGCATTGGGTGCCAATACCGGGTATATCTATGTAAGAGGTGAATACAAATACATCATTGGGATTTTAAACGAAGCAATTCGGGAAGCTTATGCAAACGGCTTTCTTGGTGAAAATATTTTGGGAAGTTCATATCATCTTGATATTCACGTTCATTCAGGTGCGGGTGCATACATTTGCGGTGAAGAGACAGCACTGATTGAATCACTCGAAGGCAAACGCGGAAATCCGCGCATCAAGCCACCTTTCCCTGCCGTCGTTGGATTGTATGGCTGTCCAACAGTTGTCAACAATGTGGAAACACTTGCAAATGTTGGGTTTATTGTTAGCAATGGTGGTACTGAATATGCAAGATATGGCTCAGGAAAAAGTACAGGCACAAAATTGATCTCTGCTTGTGGAAACATCAACAATCCTGGAGTTTACGAAATTGAACTTGGTCTGAGTGTACGGGAATTTCTTTTCGATGACAAGTATTGTGGTGGTATTAAAGGCGGTAAGGCACTGAAAGCCGTTGTGGCTGGTGGTTCTTCCGTTCCTATTTTGCCTGCTGATCTGATATTGAAGACTGCTGCGGGCGAAGAGCGCTTGTTTACTTACGAATCGCTTGCTGAAGGTGGATTTGTGAGTGGAACGATGCTCGGATCCGGCGGATTTATTGTTTACGACGAAGATGCCTGTATTGTTAGAAATACGTGGAATTTTGCCCGTTTTTACCACCACGAATCTTGCGGACAGTGTTCCCCATGCCGGGAAGGTACCGGTTGGATGGAAAATGTTCTGCATCGGATTGAACATGGTCAGGGCAGAACAAAAGATATAGACCTTTTGGTGAGTATTGCTGCCAAAATCGAAGGCAATACCATTTGTCCGTTGGGAGATGCAGCAGCATGGCCTGTCGCAAGTGCCATCCGGCATTTCAGAAAGGAGTTTGAGGAGCATGTTTCCATGCCGGAGGCATGTAGGCAGTAGAAGAAGACTAGAAGACTAGGGGACTGGGAGACTGGGAGACTTGGAGAAGGGGTGGAAGGAAGTTGAGAACTGAGAGTTGAGAGTGAAAGAAAGGAAACGGAGAAACTGGGAAACAGAGAAACAGTGAAGAAAGGGGAGGAGAAAGCCACCTCCATAAATAAAAAGAAAGAGATAGTATAATATACAACAATAGAGATGCTTACGGTTACGATAGATAATCAGACGATTGAGGTAGAAGAGGGGACGACGATTCTGCAGGCAGCCCGTATGATCGGGGGGACAGTGGTTCCTCCAGCCATGTGCTATTACTCCAAATTGAAGGATTCAGGAGGAAAATGCAGGACTTGTCTGGTAAAAGTTGCCCAGGGCTCTGCGCGGGATCCACGACCCATGCCAAAACTTGTCGCCTCATGCCGTACTCCGGTGGCCGATGGAATGGTGGTTCAAAATATTACTTCTCAGGAAGTTATTGATACACGTAAAGCAATTGTTGAGTTTTTGTTGATCAACCATCCGCTGGATTGTCCGGTTTGTGATCAAGCCGGAGAATGCGATTTGCAAAACCTAAGCTATGACAACGGCAAGGAGGAGACGCGATACGAAGAGGCCAAAAGGACTTTCAAGGTAGTGGATATCGGCGACAAGATTCAGCTTCACATGAACCGTTGCATTCTTTGCTACCGCTGTGTCTACACTGCTGATCAGCTTACAGATAAAAGGTCTCATGGGATTTTGTACAGAGGCGATGTTTCAGAAATTTCGACTTACATTCAGAATGATATTACCAATGATTTCTCGGGAAATATCATCGATGTTTGCCCGGTGGGAGCATTGACCGACAAGACCTTCCGGTTCAAAAACCGGGTATGGTTCCTTAATCCGATGAACGCAAACCGTTCTTGCAGTAAATGTTCAGGAAAAGTTACTGCCTGGATGCGTGGAGAGGAAATTTACAGGGTTACAGGCAGAAAAGACCAGTTTGGTGAGGTGGAGGAATTTATCTGCAATGAGTGCCGGTTTGAGAAGAAGGAACGCTCGGACTGGACCATCGAAGGACCAAGAAACATCAAAAGGGCTTCGGTAATTAGTCAGAATCATTACTTGAAAGCAAAAATACCAACGGTGATTTTGCCATTGGAAAACAGAACTGTGACGTTCGAAGAGTTTGAAAAAGAGAATACTAACGAAATATAATTATACCTTATGGATGGCAATTACATCCTTTATAAAATAATTCTTGCCTCGGTAATTCTGTTGATCAGTCTGGTGATTGCCATGTATTCTACCCTGCTCGAGCGGAAAGTAGCCGGCTTCTTTCAAGATCGACTGGGTCCCAACAGAGCCGGATTTGCAGGTTTACTTCAACCCTTGGCCGATGGACTAAAACTCTTTTTCAAGGAGGAGTTTATGCCCGGCACTGCCGATAAGTTTTTATACATCCTTGGACCATCGCTGACCATGATGATCGCTTTGCTAACCAGCGCTGTGATTCCATGGGGCAACAGTTTCATAATTGGTGGCACGGAATACAGTCTGCAGATGGCGGATGTGAACGTAGGTGTTCTTTATGTATTTGCCATTCTTTCGATCGGTGTTTATGGTATCATGATTGGAGGCTGGGCCTCGAACAACAAATATGCCTTGATTGGGGCAGTCAGGGCCGCCTCGCAGATGATCAGTTATGAATTAGCTATGAGCATGGCAATTATCGCGATTGTCATGATGAGCGGTACACTTAGCCTTAAAGATATGGTGGAGCAGCAGCATGGCATGAACTGGAACATCTGGTACCAGCCGTTTGGATTCCTTATTTTTATCGTCTGCGCGTTTGCCGAATGCAACCGTTCTCCCTTCGATCTTCCCGAATGTGAGACAGAGCTGATTGGCGGCTATCACACCGAATATAGTAGTATGAAATTAGGTTTCTACCTCTTCGCAGAGTACATCAATATGTTTATCTCCTCGGCCATGATTTCCACTTTGTTCTTTGGTGGATACAATTTCCCGTTCATGGATTCACTGAGCGTATCCCACAATGTGTTGACAATCATCGGTTCACTGGTGTTTTTTGCAAAGATTATGTTTTTCGTATTCTTCTTTATGTGGGTTCGCTGGACCCTTCCAAGGTTCCGTTATGATCAGCTGATGCGCCTTGGCTGGAAATCGCTTTTGCCACTGGCGATCATCAATGTACTGATCACAGGATTCGTTATCATGATAAAAAATCATCTGTAACCATGACTGTCAAACAAAATATAGGTTCATTGTCCGGCCGAAGCAAAGTCGTCTCAAACAAAGTGATGACATTTTGGGAGCGGATTTATTTGCCTGCCATCATCAAAGGATTTGGCATTACAATGAGCCATTTTTTCAAAAAAAGTGCCACCATTCAGTACCCTGAAGTTAAGAGGCCTATTGCTGAGATCTACCGTGGAAAGCACGTCCTGAAAAGAGACGATGAAGGCAGAGAACGTTGCACCGCCTGCGGTTTGTGCGCACTTTCCTGTCCGGCCGAGGCCATTACCATGGTAGCCGCTGAACGAAAGGAAGATGAACTGAATCTGTACCGGGAAGAAAAATATGCATCTGTCTATGAAATCAATATGCTTCGCTGTATATTCTGCGGACTTTGCGAAGAGGCCTGCCCGAAAGAGGCAATTTTCCTGACCAATGAAATCGTCCCTTCAGATTTACATCGTGGTGACTTCATTTATGGCAAAGATCTGCTGGTCGAACCTGTTGATAAAAGAGTGGATATCAGCAAACGCCAAACACCTGAGGTATTAAAGTTTAAGCAAGATAGGAATCAAAAGCATAACTCATGAAAGAGGAAAAAGTACTTAAAGTACTTAGAGTACTTAGAGTGCCTAAAGTACTTAAGCATCAATCAAGATTAGGGCTGCGATCTCAAGTCTCAAGTCTCAAGTCTCATGTCTCATGTCTTATCTCTAATGTCTTGTAACTCTCAATTCTCAACTCTTAACTCTCAACTTCTACCATGATCTTTTCAAAATTTCTCTTCTTCATCCTCTCTTTTATCGCCATCTATGCGGCGTTAAAGGTGTTGATTTCCAAGAAGCCAATGCACAGCGTGTTGTATCTGACTTTGGCGTTTTTTGCGATCGGAGGTCATTACATATTGCTGAATGCACAATTTCTGGCTGTAGTGCACATCATTGTCTATGCAGGAGCCATCATGGTATTATTTATATATACTGTGATGTTGCTGAATCTCAATATACAGGGAGAGTTTCCAAAGTCGCGTCTGATTACGATTGCTTCGGCCATTGCCGGAGGAATGCTGTTGATGGTTCTCATTGCGGTTTTTAGAACGTATGATTTGAAAATAATCACTGATCCGTCTCTGAATCAGATCGGATTGGTAAAAAATCTGGGTAAAGTACTGTTTGAAGAGTATTATTTGCCTTTCGAACTTTCTTCTATTCTGTTTTTGGCGGCTATGGTGGGTGCGGTGATGCTGGGAAAAAAGGACTTATACTAGAGTTATTAGACATGAGATATAAGACATGAGACATGAGATATAAGACATGAGACATGAGATATAAGACATGACGCTGCATTCTTGATTTGAGTGTAAGTACTTTAGGCACTTTTTTGAAAAAGGATCATTTTTAAAATATACAAATGAGCGAAAAAAACGAATTGATCAGGGTTTTTACAGGGAGCGAAGTATTGGTAATCATGCTCAAAGGAGCTTTGGAGGAAATTGGAATCGGGTCACTGGTTCAAAATGATTTCCAATCTGGCATGTCTGCTGGGATAGGCGGATTTCCTGCCTGTGTTGACCTTTATATCCAACAATCTGACCTTCAAAATGCCTCCCCATTGATCACCGAATTTACGCAAGCAAATAATGAATAAAACTATTTCAAAACCAAGTACTTTAGTCACTTTAGTTCACTTTAGCTCACTTTAGCTCACTTTAGTCACTCTTCATTTAAGGAACAAAATATTATATCAAACACAATGCAAAACCTGAATATCATCCCGCTCGACTACTACATCTTCTTCTGTTCGGCACTTTTTGCCATCGGAGTTGTGGGTGTTCTTGTCAAGCGAAATGCCCTGGTCATCTTTATGTCGATCGAGCTGATGCTGAACTCTGCCAACCTGCTTTTGGCTGCTTTTTCGGCATACAGAAATGATCCGGCCGGACAGATTTTTGTCTTTTTTATCATGGTGGTAGCAGCCGCGGAAGTAGCCATCGGACTGGCATTGCTGGTCATGATCTACCGGTCGACCCACACCATCGACATCAACGTGCTCAACAAACTTAAATGGTAAACGCAAAGCTTCAACAATATGCTTAGATTTATTTGGCTTATACCGTTGTTTCCCCTGATTGGATTTCTGCTGATCTCCTTAAATTTCAGGAGATTAAAAGGGATTACAGCGGGAGTATTGGCCTCTGCAATGGTACTGATTCCTTTTATTCTCTCTCTGGTGGCATTTGGCTGTTTCCTTTACGGTGCGCCAGCCCAAACTTTCGATTTGTTTAATTGGATCAGCTTAAACCATCTCTCAATTCCATTTTCATTTCTGTTTGACCGTCTTTCGGTGTTGATGCTGTTGATTGTGACAGGCGTCGGATTCCTGATCCATCTCTATTCGATTGGATACATGAAAGATGATGCAGGATTTAACCGCTTTTTCTCCTACCTCAACCTCTTTGTATTCTTCATGCTTTTGCTGGTGCTGGGGTCCAATTATCTCATACTTTTTATCGGATGGGAAGGCGTTGGACTCTCGTCTTACTTGCTGATTGGCTTTTGGTTCAAAAATCAGGAGTACAACAATGCAGCCAAGAAAGCATTCATCATGAACCGCATCGGCGACCTTGGATTTTTGCTCGCGCTCTTTTTGTTGATTCAACAATTTGGCACCTTGAATTTCGCGGAGATATTTGCCAAAAGTTCAACAATCCCGGCAGGTAACCTGACAATAACATTCATCACATTGTTGCTTTTCGCCGGAGCAGTGGGCAAAAGTGCTCAGATACCGCTTTTTACCTGGCTTCCGGATGCAATGGCTGGTCCGACGCCGGTATCTGCACTGATCCATGCAGCCACCATGGTCACTGCCGGTATTTACATGGTAGCAAGGTCGAACCTGCTCTTTGTTTTATCACCTGTTACCATGATGGTGATCTCCGGAGTAGGGATAGCCACAGCATTGATGGCCGGGAGCATTGCCATTTTTCAGAATGATATCAAGAAGATTTTGGCCTATTCGACCGTTAGTCAGCTGGGCTTCATGTTTGTCGCATTGGGCTCAGGAGCTTTCACAGGAGCTATGTTCCACCTTACTACCCATGCATTCTTCAAGGCATTGCTATTCCTTGCTGCAGGAAGCGTCATACATGCGTTGCACGGAGAGCAGGATATCAGGAAAATGGGCGGATTAAAAGACAAGATTCCAGTGACTTTCTGGTTGTTCGTAGTTGGATCGTTGGCCATTGCGGGAATTCCGCCTATGTCAGGCTTCTTTTCAAAAGACATGATATTGTTGGGAGCATATCATTCTGGCAAGGTACTTTGGGCACTATCTTTGGTGGCAGCACTGATGACAACACTTTACATGTTCAGGCTATTGTTTATCGTCTTTTGGGGCAAACCAGCTGTTGCCGAAGATCCGAAGCATCCTATACATGAATCACCGAAATCAATGACCGTTCCGATGTCGGTCTTGGCAGTATTGTCTGTGTTTGGTGGATTTCTTGGAGTTCCACATCTTTTGGGAGGAAGCGATCAGATTGGTTCCTTCCTGGCTCCACTTTTTGCTACCTCCGAATCTTTCGTTAAACAAGGTGTAGCAGAGGTTAGCAGTCAAACTGAGGTGTGGCTGATGATTGTACCATTGTTGCTGATCTTTGGACTCATCTATCTGACCTATTTGCGATTTGTTATCAACAGATCGATTAATCAGGTTGAACCGGAAAGATCTTTTGTTGCCAATTTTATCTACAGAAAATTCTATGTGGATGAATTGTATGAAGTGGCAGTTCAGAAACCGGTGGCTTCCTTGTCAAGCTTCTTCCATGACGTAATTGAAATAAAAATAATAGACAGATTTGTCAACCAGACAGGCGTGTTCGTTGTGTGGATCGGTAAAAATATCCGTTACATTCAAACCGGTAATGTCGGAGCTTATCTGTTTTACATGGTCATTTGCATTATACTGATCCTATTTCTTAACCTGTTTAAATAAGTACAAATGTTAATAGGATTTCTCCTCACTGTGCCTTTGGTTTTTTCATTGCTGCTTTTCGCAATGAAGGATAATACTGATTTGAACAAGAAAATTGCCCTTGCTTCTTCGCTTATCACATTTGTCCTTTCGATAGCAATATTGATAACATATATAGCTGATCCGGCAGGATTTCCTGTTTTTCACCCTAATTTTTTCCATGCTTTGGGAATTGAATTTAAGCTTGGTTTGGATGGCTTAAGTATGCTTCTCGTGATGCTGACAACTTTCCTTTTTCCGCTTATCATCTATTCGGGATTTGGTAATGAAGGACGCCGAAACTCTTTTTACGCTTTGGTTTTGCTGATGGAGATGGCTTTGATTGGGGTGTTTTCTACGACTGATATTCTGATGTTTTATATCTTTTGGGAGCTTGCACTAATTCCGATCTTTTTCGTTGCGATACTTTGGGGAGGTAAAAATGCACGGGCCATCACGTTCAAATTCTTTATGTACACCTTGGTTGGCGGACTTTTGATGCTTATTGCCATCATCTTTTTATATGCACGGACAGCTGGTCAGCACTCATTTGCTTTTGCTGAATTTTACAAAATAGCACTTGAGCCAACCTCTCAAAAATGGCTTTTCCTGGCTTTCTTTCTCGCCTTTGCCATCAAGATTCCTATTTTCCCATTTCATACATGGCAGCCTGATCTATATTATACAGCTCCTACGCAAGGAACCATGTTGCTGGCTGGCATCATGCTGAAAATGGGTGTCTACGGACTACTAAGATTTATACTTCCACTGCTGCCATCAGCCCTTGAAGACTTTGGTTTTTACGCTTTATTGCTATCGGTTATCGGAATTATTTATGCCTCACTGATTGCGATCAGGCAAAGTGAACTCAAACGCTTAATTGCCTATTCTTCACTTGCCCATGTAGGATTAATTTCAGCAGGGGTATTTTCTCAGACCTTCAACGGACTCGAAGGTGCCATGATGCAAATGATTTCGCACGGAGTCAACATTTTCGGATTGTTTTTCTGTTACGAAATCATCGTTCGCCGCACCAAAACCGGTGATATTGCTTCATTGGGAGGTATCGCCTCAAAGGCACCAGTTTTTGCAGCATTCTTCATGATTATCCTTCTCGGTAGCATTTCATTGCCTTTGACCAATAGTTTCATAGGCGAATTTTTGCTTCTTCTTGGTGTCTTTGAATACAATGGATATTTGGCCACTGTCGCTGGATTAACCATCATCCTGGGAGCAGTTTACATGCTTTGGATGTACCAGCGAACGATGTACGGAGAGGTGAAAGAGGCAACTGCAGGCTTTACAGATTTAACCCGGCAAGAGTTGCTGGTACTGGTGCCTGTAGTGGTCATTATCTTATGGATTGGCATCTATCCCCAGATGTTTTTGGGAATAGCTGAACCGGCCGTTAAAAGTTTAATGAAGATGTGAAGAATTGAAACAGGGAAACGGAGAAGGAAAGACTGGGGGACTTGGAGACGAGGAGACTGGGCGAGTGGTATAAGAGAAGAAAATGAGAAGGTCAGACTTGAGAATATTTGATTCAAAAAAATTTCAAAAATTTCAAATTTTTTAAACAATATAAACATCCAGAATAACAGGATATTTTTAACATATAATTTCTAAGTATGAAGGCAATTGTAGCCCTAACCATATTGGCAGTTTTGGTGATGTTTTTTGGAGTACGAAAGATGAAAAAAGTGTTGCTGCCACTCATTTTTGTTGGCTTAACAATTACCATGATACTGAATATCAGAGAGTGGGGGACTTCTATTCATTACTTCAATGAGATGTTCATTGCCGACAATTTCAGCATTGCCTTTAGTTCCATCCTGATTCTGATTGGTATTCTAATTTTCATGTTTGCCAATATATATTACAAGGGAGTCGACAGACCGCTGGAAGATATCTATTCCTTGATTCTTTTTGCCCTGATCGGTGGGATAGTTATGGCCTCATTCGGTAACCTGATCCTCTTTTTCGTAGGACTCGAGACCCTCTCGATCTCCTTCTATGTTCTGGCGGGAAGTAAAAAGTTCGACATTGCCTCCAACGAAGCAGCCATGAAGTACTTCTTAACCGGATCATTCGCTACCGGCTTTTTACTCTTTGGAATTGCTTTGGTGTACGGAGCTTCAGGGTCTTTCAGCCTGGAAGCCATCAATGCTTATGTGCTTTCTTGCAAAGGAACGGTCCCCATGCTTTTCATTGCCGGAATGCTGCTGATCTTCATCGGAATGTCTTTCAAAATTGCAGCAGTGCCATTTCATTTCTGGTCGCCCGATGTATACACCGGTTCTCCGACATTGATCACAGCCTTTATGACGACAGCCGGAAAGGTCGCTAGTATTGCGGCTTTCTATCGTTTGATTTCCATTGCCTTTGTGTCTCTTCACACAGAGTTGGTCACAACTCTGACTGTCATATCTGTCGCCACCATCATCGTTGGAAACCTCTCTGCAATTTACCAGGATAACCTGAAAAGAATGTTTGCCTATTCGGGTGTGGCGCAATCGGGCTATCTGCTGATGGCAATGATCGTTTTAGGGCCAAAATCGGCCGGAATTCTGCTCTTTTTTGTACTGTCCTATGTGATTGCCACAATTACTGCCTTTGCTATTTTAATGCTCATCAGAGAGGAGCGGGGCACCTTCTTTATTCCAGCCTTCCGCGGATTGGCGAAAAACAATCCGGTAGAGGCTTTTGCCATGGCCATTGCCATGATGTCGCTGGCCGGGATTCCGCCATTGGCAGGCTTTATGGCAAAATACAATCTTTTTGTGCTGGCTTCCGAAGGTGGCTATACCTGGTTGGTGGTTGTGGCTATTATCGGATCTATGGTCAGCATTTATTTCTATTTCAAACCAATTATGGCGAGCTATTTTGCCGATGGGGAACCCCAACATAAGATCGAGTCAAGCCTGAACTTTAAATTCAACATCATTCTTTGCACTGTTTTGATGATCGTGCTGGGATTTCTGCCGAAGCTAATCATCAATCTGCTTTAGGTGCTTACCATCTGACACAATAGTATCAATAAATCAAGCTTCGTGAAAAAGGAAATCTTATTTTCAATGCTGATAGTGCTTGTATTCGCTTGTAAAACAAGACAATACACCGTTATTCCTCCCTGGAGACCCTATGATGAATCAGCAGAATTGGCTGCAAATGCCAATCATCCGGCCAAAAAGATGCAGTACAAACTCATCCAGTCAAAATTGATGGATAAGAATGAAATTTGGAAAATGGTATCAGATCAGCTATGCAACTTTACCGAAAAAAAGTACCAGAAACTAAAACCTTTCATTCTGGAACAAGACATACTGACACTTCAGTCGCACATCAAATCCGGCATTCTTACTTATGAAACACTCACTCAGTGGTATCTCTTCAGAATCGTAAAATATGAGAACGATCGTGACAAGGCGCTAAACGTCATTATTTCTATCAATCCTGATGCTGTTAGCGAAGCACGAAAAAGAGACCAAAACAGATCAACCGACGATCATCCGATCTTTGGTATGCCAATTCTCCTTAAAGACAATATCGGTTTTGAAGGGCTATCTACCACCGCGGGTGCAGCCGCTCTGACGAAAAATAGATCGACAGATGCCTTCATCACTACCGCCTTAAAAGAGAAAGGAGGCATTATCCTTGGAAAGACCAATCTCAGCGAATGGGCCAATTACCTTTGTCAGGATTGCCCCAATGGGTATAGCGCTGTCGGTGGACAAACGCTGAATGCTTATGGCCGTAAACAAATCGATACCGGGGGATCAAGTTCTGGCAGCGGCGCTGCGATGGCGGCCAACTATGCGGCTGCGGCTGTAGGTACAGAAACCTCCGGATCAATTCTTTCTCCATCGGGTAAAAACTCTATTGTCGGACTCAAACCAACGGTTGGCCTATTGAGCCGGAGTGGCATTGTCCCCCTGTCAGGCACAGTGGATACCCCCGGACCGATGACAAGAAATGTAACCGATAATGCGATTCTGCTTTCAGTCTTAAGCGGGAAAGACCTTTCTGATCCTGCCACAAAAGACCATCCAGGAAAATTTAAATTCTGGGAGAATCTCTCAGCAGGAACATTGAAAGGATTGCGGTTTGGCGTTATTAAGAGCTTTCTTAAAGATTCTCTTTATAAGGTAACAACAGAAAAAATTGCATCACTAGGTGGAATCATCATCGCGTTTGAACCAGAACAAGTAAAGTTTGATGACTTCAGTACCATGTTAAGTGCAGACATGAAAACTGACCTTCCTGATTACCTTGCCAAATATGCTGCAGGGGTTTCATTCCGTACGATATCCGACATCATCGCCTTCAATAGGGAAGATTCACTGATAAGGATTCCTTACGGTCAGGTCCGTTTTGAAGAAATGCAAAATAGGAATATCAGCCAGGAAGAGCTGATTAAAATGAGAAACAATCTTCATCAGGATGGTGTAACCTATTTCGAAAAGCCAATGGTTGAGAATCAGCTGGATGCCATCCTCTCCATCGATAACCGAAGTGCTGGCTTTGCCGCTGCGGCCAAATACCCCTGCCTGGCAATCCCGATGGGATACAGGTTAAACGGTGAGCCATGCAGCTTAACCTTCATTGCAAGGCCATTTGAGGAAGATAAACTCTTGAAAATGGGATATGCTTTTGAACAGGGGACCAGGATTAGAAAGATGCCGATTGACTACCGTTAGAATCTATTTCAAATAAGTGACATGAAAATCAGTAAACGCAAACTTTGGATTGGAGTAATTAGTTCACTTCTTTTTATTATACTGAAATTATTGGATGGATTATCTGACTATCATGTTGCAGCTGATAAAACTTATGACACGGCAAAACAATTGATATTTACAATTGCCCATTTTTATTTGTACATCTCAATCCTGTTTTTATTAAAGAATGTGTTGATTGATTTTTATCACCAAGAATTTCTGAGAAAGAATTTGAGTTGGATTATTAGATTAACTGCGATTACTGCCGCATTGTCAATTTTAATTGTACTTGGATTTGGTGAATACCTAGCAATTATAGGTTTGATTTTAGCGTTTATAGAGCTATTTTTCTACCTAAGGTTCTTTGGTGATGTTATGTCAATTGATGTGCATTCCTTTCCGATAATTTCGCAATTAAAGTGGTTCGTAAAAGCCTTGTTGATATCATTGTTGTTCCTGGTTCTAATTTCAGTAGTAATGAAATATGGAGGAATGCCGGAAGCTAAATATCTGAATCAAATTTTTTTAGCAATCCCGTTCATTTTTATGAGCATGTTTTTTTATAAAACCATAAAATACCTTGAAAAACCATTAAAATAGAAAAGACAATGACAATTAAAACATTTTGGACAATCCTTCTGAAAATTTTAGGCTTGTGGTTCTTGTTTGTTGGCCTGGCTACTATTGTACAATTTTCCTCAATAATTTTTTTTGCATCTCAAAGTGGCAATTCCCCTGATATTGAAAAGGTCCTTTTAGCTATTGGTATAGTAATGCTAGCTGCAGCGATTTTCGTTTTGATTCTATGGCTTTTGATTTTCAAGTCAGCCTGGATAATCGAAAAGCTTAAACTTACGAAAGGTTTTACTGAAGAGAGATTGGAACTAACAATGGAATGGTCCACAATTTTGACAATTGCAACCATCGTCGTTGGCGGAGTCATATTCAGTGACAGCTTTCCCTTAATTTTTAAGCAAACCCTAGCTTTTATCCAGCATGGAAAATCTTTAAGTAATAGTCAGGAATCAATTTGGATACTTTTCTATTTGGTTAAAACAATACTCGGTTATCTGTTGATGACAAACAGCAGATTTGTTGTCAATTTTATTGGCAGACAGAATATTAAAAACGGAGATAGCGAGATTCCTACAGCCTCCTGATTTTACCGCCCAAAACCAATATTGATAAGGTTGCCACCGGGCCAAGAATGGCACCAATTACAAGAACCGGTGAGTAAGAGAAATGGTCTACGATCCAGCCAATCAGCATCGTGAAAGTGATGGCACCCAGTCCGGCACCGGTTTGTGCCATACCGGTAACTCTGCCTACTTCGTTGATGGAGAAATAATCACTGGCAAGCGTTTGGACATTGTTAACCCAGAATTGAAATCCAAAGAGTACAAGGCTCATAAACGCCAAGGCTTGCATGGCAGTTGGAGCATAAATGGCACCGAGTCCCAGAACCATTAAAAAGGTGGGCAATACAATGGCAATCTTGCGGGAGAAATTTACAGATTTTCCTTTTCCAATCAGGTAGCTAGAGAGCCATCCACCCGACAAACTGCCTACTCCGGAAGCCAGAAACGGTAGCCAGGCAAACGTGCCGATCTCTTTGATGCTGTATCCCCTGACATCGAAAAGGTAGGAGGGGAGCCAAATAAGGTAGAGCCACCAGATGGGGTCACCAAAAAAACGCGCCAGAATGATACCCCAAACCTGTCGCAGTTTTAGTAACTCTTTCCAACTGCGTTTTGGTAACAGATCGCTACCGGTTGGTATTTCGGCAACGTCACTTTCAATGAAAGCCTTTTCTTCTTTCTTTAACCATTTATGATCGGCCGGTTTTTGGTAAACCAATAACCACAAAATCAACCATACAAAACCCATGGCTCCGGTGGCAATGAATGTTGTTTTCCATCCATATTGTATTTGCAGCCAGGCGATTAATGGAGGAGCAACCACCGAACCAAGTGCTGCACCGGTATTGACTATACTCAACCCAAATGCCCTTTGTTTGGCAGGAAACCATTCGGCAATGGTTTTTATGGAACCTGGCCAGTTTCCTGCTTCTCCAATTCCCAATGCAAAACGGTAAACTGCAAATCCGCTGAATCCGCGGGCAACCGCATGCATCATGGCCGATACAGACCAAATGACGATGGCAAATGAAAACACCTTGCGAGTCCCGTATTTATCGTAAATGCCTCCAAAAACCGTTTGAAACAGGGAGTATGAGATCAGAAACCAGGTCGTAATGGCGGCATATTGAACATTGTTAAGTCCCAGATCAGATTTGATGACCGGAGCCAAAATTGAGATGGTTAACCGGTCGATGTAACAAATCACTGTTGCCAAAAACAGTAAAACCGCTATATACCATCTTAAACCGCTGACCTGTATTGTCTTCATAAAAATTGTTTACACTTAGATTTTGTCTTTAGCTCTTGGCTATCATCATTTAGTTATTGGCTATTAGACTCTTGACTCTTAACCATTAACCCTTAACCCTTAACCCCTAGCCCCTAGCCCCTAGCCATTAACCCTTAACCCTTAACCCTTAACCCTTAACCCTTAACCCTTAACCCTTAACCCTTAACC
>JBAXED010000075.1:0-19351 GCA_037140615.1 Prolixibacteraceae bacterium | reverse complement strand
ACTAAAGTGACTAAAGTGACTAAAGTTAGCTATATTGAAGTTCAAATATTTAGGTAACCATTATACTATTATATTTTAGTGAAGAAAAGTAATAAATACGATCTGAAGCTCCAAGTACTTTAGTCACTTTAGCTCACTTTAGTCACTTTAGTTCACTTATTTTAAGAAAGGATTAAACCTTTTCTCCTCTCCAATAGTGGTTTCATTGCCGTGACCGGAAAAAACCCTTGTGCTATCATCCAGCGTTAGCAGTTTTTCTTTGATACCGGTAATGAGTAATGCATGGTTCCCTCCAGGGAGGTCTGTTCTTCCTACTGAACCTTCAAACAAAATATCACCTACCACAAGAAATTTGGCTTCAGGGCAATGATAGGCAACGCTTCCAGGAGAATGACCCGGAACGTGGATCACCTTGAGAACAGAATTTCCAAATATTATATCTTCCTCTGGAACAAGGGACTGTGCATCATTTGGATTGGCCATTGTTATGCCGAAAAACATCGCATGCTGTCTGGCCTGACTTACCATGGGAAGATCTCCGGGATGAATTCTGCTAATCAGGTCCCATTTGTTTCCGGCAAAACTATTCCCCATAAGATGGTCAAAATGACCATGCGTATTTAACAAATGAATGATTTTGAGATTATTATCTTCGACAAAACCACTCAGCGTCTTCTCTTCTGAGGTATTGCTGCAAGCAGCATCGATTAGTACAGCTTCCCTGGTCGCATCCCAAAGCAGGTAGGCATTAACGCCCACCGGATTAAAGGTAAATTTCTTTATTTGTAGCATCTGATATTCACTATTCGTTTTTCACTTTTCACTTTTCCGTTTCACCAATTCCTTCGTCTACCGGCAATCTTGATGGGCGGCTACAAGGGACGCCCCTACGTCGAACCCTCCCATCTTCTCATCTTCCCACTCTCAAATCTCAACTTCCAGCGACTCCGGGAAGCAATGGAACAAACACAAAATTACCGGCATCCTCTTCCGAGTATTCGCTTTCTGAAGTTCTGACAATTATTTTCATCACCTGATGCACGGAATCCCCTACCGGGATAACCATTCTCCCCCCAACAGCCAGCTGATCTTTAAGATCTTGTGGAACAGTACTGGCCCCTGCTGTAACGATAATCTTGTCAAACGGACCGTAAGTTGGTAATCCCAGATATCCGTCTCCATAAAAAAACTGTGGATGATAGCCTAATTTTGGCAACAAGATCCTGGCAAAATCATACAACGAACGCTGTCTCTCGATTGTAAAGAGTGATACACCCATCTGGCACAATACGGCAGCCTGATAACCGGATCCGGTTCCAACTTCAAGAACCCTGTCTGTTCGTTTGATCCGCAAAGCCTCTGTCTGAAATGCCACCGTATAGGGTTGCGAGATGGTTTGACCGGAAGATATGGGAAATGCCTTGTCGATATATGCAAATCCCACAAAGCTATTGTCCATAAAAAGATGACGGGGAACGGTATTAATGGCATTTAGTACGCTCTCGTCAAGGATACCTTTACCCCGGATCTCCTCCATCAGCTTTTTTCGTAATCCCTTGTGCCTGAAAGTATCTTCCAATCTAGCAGTATTTGTTGATCTGAAGACAAAATTACCATTCTCTTTGGGTTTTTCAACACATAAAAGTTGATAAGTAAAAGAATCTGAAAGTCCTGCTAAACTTGTAAAAAGCTACATTTACAACAAGATGTTAAAAGGAATTTTTTTAAGTCCCGAGATACCGGATGATGCATTTATCACCTCACTTCACACAATGAGAAATGTGAAGTGGGAGGTTGTGTTATCTGAGGATATCAGGAATTTTTTCGGGATGCCTGAACTACTGTTCCCTCCCAATTGCAACCTGTTTTGCATTGTCGATCCCGGTTTTACTTCCTATGCTTTTTTGTCCGGACTGGTGCGAAAAGGATGTCATCTTTTTCTGCCTGAAATACAGATGATGACTTCTGGTGAAAGGCTCAACCTGATGCGTTTGGCAGAAGAGGGAAATACATCCATACAAATCCGCAATGATTTTCTCTTTCATCCCGCCTTTCTATCGGAAAGAAACAGCGAATCGAGATCAAAACTAATTGAAATTCATCAAGTTGCACCCAATAAATCGGAATCCATACAAGAACTACTCTACTACAATGTTCTCATGATTTTGAGAATTGCAGATTCCGAACCATCCCGGATAAGTGTCTGCTCAATTCCCAGTGCCAGCTTAAGACCGGATGTGGTTAACATCCATCTGAATTTTCACAACGGCTCAGCTGCCTCCCTTACCCTCTCTTTTAAAGGCAAGAAAAAAGAGCATTTATTATCCGTTCATGATTCCTCCGGAGTGAAAAATATAAATCTGTCAGAAAACAACCATCCAGATTTTTCCCATTCTGAGGGAATGAGTATGGAGGAGATTTCAGAAAATCAGGTTCTTCTCAGGCAAATTTCTCTTTTTGCCGATAGTATGTTTAAGATGGGATTTGAGCGAATTGAGTTAATCAAGGAGGAAAGTACCTTCAGGCTGGTAGAGAAGATAAACCAAAAGTTGGAATTCAGTTCGGTACTCCTGTGAGAGAGTGCCTAAATTGCCTAGAGTGAACTAAAGTGCCTAAAGTACTTCGCCACTTTTAGAGACTGTCTGCAGTCTCTAAATTTAGGCGCTCTATGCACTTTAGTTCACTCTAGGCACTCAGATCAAACCGAGATCTATCTGCAATATTATGTATTCTATCAGCCGGTCTTCCATAACCGGGTCGTATTGAGCCTTAAGATCATGCCCAAAAAGTCTTGCAACCGACTGCCAGAAAAATGCTGAGAATCCACCTTTGAACTCCTTGATGATCTCAAAAGAGGAATTACCTGTTTCCCTGTCCAGGAGTTTTATCAGGATACGACCCTCTGAAACTTTCATTTGCCGTAGCTCATCTTCAAATTCTGAGAAAAGTTCCTTTTCAACTCCTTTCACATATTTCTTACGCTCCCGTTCCGTTTTGAATGTCGAGTACACCCTATTGTATTCTGCAAGCTTGATGGCTGCAACCTTGGCCATCGGATACACCTTTTTTACCTTGTACTCTAACAATGTATATTCTCTCAAAGCTTTGGGCTTCATGTCCTTTTTGTCAGGGAAGATATCTATGGGCTTAAGGAAATAATGCATGGAAGTATCGGACAGCGCCACAACAGAATCTTTCTCTCCTCCAACTTTGGTTCCGGAAGTCTGGGCAAAAATCACGACCGGAATAATCTGGAGCGTTAAAAACAAAATCAAATTTCTGAAAAGAGTCGTCATAACTGTCCGCAAATTTAAGAAAGGAATCAGCCATATCACAAATTTTGATCTGTTAATAATGGTTGTTTAACATTCTTTACCTGCCCAATATTCAATATATTTGAGCTAAATTTAGCACTCAACCAGATATAACCTTTATTTATGGATAAAATTAATGTAAATGTCACTTCCGAGATTGGAGAATTAGAGGGAGTTATCCTGCATAGTCCTGGGTCTGAGGTTGAAAATATGACTCCTGAGAACGCGGAAAGGGCACTTTACAGCGATATTCTCAATCTCTCGGTCGCCACCAAGGAATATTTTGAGTTGAAGGAGGTACTGAACAAAATCACCAGGACTTATGAAGTCAAGCAACTCTTGATTGAAGCTCTTTCCAACAATCTGACCAAAGAAACACTTGTCCGCAATGTTTGCAAACAGGAAGAAGCATACTCTGAGCTGGATCTCTTGCTAAGCATGCCTCCGCACATTCTGGCCAAACAACTGATTGAAGGAGTAGTGCTAAATCGTGACAACCTCACCAAATTTCTCAGCAGCGAACGATATTCCATGAGGCCACTTCACAATTTTCTCTTTACCCGCGACTCAGCTATCACGATCGGGAATGAAGTTCTAATTGGGAAAATGGCCAGTAAAGTCAGGGAACGCGAATCGATGATCATGGAGACAATATTCAGAGACCACCCTGCCTTTGGCGTTCCAACCATCAATCCGGAGCGTGTGGCCGGCGGCAGAAATGCTTATAGAAATGCTACCGTCGAAGGTGGAGACGTCGAAATCGCGAACGAAAATATCATTCTGATTGGCAGTGGTGCACGAACATCCACCGAAGGTATTGACCTGCTGACGGAGATCCTCAAAGATAAAAAAGAAGGAACAAAGCACTTGATTGTTCAGGAGCTACCGCGAACGCCAGAGTCTTTCATCCATCTCGATATGACCTTTACCTTTCTGGATCGGAATGCCTGCATGGTTTATGAACCTCTAATTCTTAAAAAGACCAAGTTCCATACTATAAAGATTACAATTGACAACGGTAAGGTTACATCCATCAAAGAGGAGGCTAGTCTATTGAAGGCACTTGAACGCTGCGGTATGGAGCTCACCCCGATCAATTGCGGTGGGCATGGCGATCCGTGGATCATGGAGCGGGAGCAGTGGCACAGCGGAGCAAATTTTTTTGCCATCGCCCCCGGCAAAGTTATCGGATACGAACGCAACGAAAAGACGCTTGAAGAGATGAACCGCAATGGTTTCGAGATCATCAAGGCAATGGATATCATTGAAAACAAAAAGAATATTGACGATTATAAAAGAGCTGTAATTACCATTGCCGGCTCTGAACTTGCCCGGGGTGGTGGTGGTGCCAGGTGTATGACAATGCCAATCAAAAGGAAAAATGTAACCTGGTAATTCTATGAGAAAACTTGAAAACAGTGAACTTTCACGGCCTAATTCCGAAGAATTTAAACAGCTAGCCAAAATTCCGATTGTGGTTGTGTTAGATAATATCCGCAGTAGTCATAACGTTGGATCAGTGTTCAGGACCTCTGATGCCCTGTTGATCGAGAAAATTTACCTCTGTGGAATTACTTCTGTCCCACCTGATAAAGAGATAAGGAAAACAGCACTGGGGGCAGAGAATACAGTGCTTTGGGAATATAATCCTTCTACTCTTGAAGTCATCAGTACCCTGAAATCGCAAGGTTACACTGTGGTCGCTATCGAGCAGGTTGAAAGAAGTATCGCTCTTCCCGACTACCATCCCCCGATTGGGAGCAAGCTGGCTCTGATTTTTGGTAACGAGGTGAAAGGTGTTCAGCAGGAGGCTGTTGATCTTTGTGATCTGACTCTTGAAATTCCACAGTACGGAACAAAACATTCGTTTAATATCTCTGTTAGCGTAGGGATTGTTTTGTGGGATTTGTTTAACAAAATGAAAGTGACTAAAGTGAACTTAAGTGACTAAAGTTAATAAAGTTAAGGACTCCATTCAGTTGAAGATTAGGAAGCAAGATGAATAAGTACTTTAGTCACTTTAGTCACTTTTAAATTTTTTATTATTTTTGCTCCATGACCATAACTACCAGAACTGTCGAAAACAAAAAAGACCTTCGTCTTTTTATCCATCTTCCAGCGGAAATCCATAAGGATCATTCCAATTGGGTGCCTCCTTTATATATGGATGAATGGGAATATTTCAACCCCAAAAAAAATGGTTTGTTCGACCATTGTGAACACATTTTACTGTTAGCCTTCAAGGGCGAAAAGTGCGTGGGTCGCTGTATGGGCCTGATCAGCAAGGACTACAACAAGTCGCACGATGAGAACCATGTGCGATTCTCCAACTTAGAGACATACAACGATGCTGAAGTGTTTAATGCACTGATCAACCGGGTTGCCGAATGGGGAAAATCTTTTGGCATGGTTCAAATCGTTGGTCCCCTGGCTTTTTCTGACAAAGATCCGCAAGGATTTTTAATCGAGGGGTATGATAAACCTGTCGTGATCGCATCCAACTGCAATTTCCCTTATATGGTGGATTTGACGGAATCTGCCGGCTTTACCAAGAAGGTTGATTGCGTAGTGTATCAGATTCCTATTCCGGATGAGATTCCTCCGCTGCACCAAAAAATTCTGGAAAGGGCAGAAAAACAGAATACCAACCTGAAATTACTACAATTTACCTCCAGGAGTAAAATTAAGCCTTTGATCAGGCCGGCACTGCATTTGGTAAACAGAACCTTCACGAACATTTACGGGTTCCTTCCATTCAACGAAAAAGAGATGGACGATTTTGCCAACAAATATCTCTTTCTGATCAATCCGCGGTTTATCAAACTGATCGCCAATGAGAACGACGAAATAATTGCGCTTTTTATTGCCATGGACGATATCAGCGAAGGCATTAAAAAATCAAAAGGGTATCTCTTTCCTTTTGGGATATTTCAAATTTTCGCAGCCGCCCGGAAAACGAAGCAAATCAACTTGCTCCTCGGAGCCATCGACCCTCGCTACCAGGGTCGCGGACTTGATGTTTGGATGGGACTCAGCCTGGTCAAATCAGCAAGAGATGCTGGAAAAATTGTAATGGACTCCCACCTGGAGCTGGAGTACAATACCAAAGTAAGGGCCGAAATGGAGAAGTTTGGCGGAAAAGTGTACAAGAAGTTCAGAATTTTCCAAAGGGATATTTGACATCTTATTTAGACTACGTCTTTAACAATTATAAAATATTGAAATCATCCGTTTTTTACCACGGGTGGTTTCTTTTTTTTATAAAATCGGAGAGAAAGAGATTAGGATTCGTAAGGGATTAAATCAGTTACAAATACAATTCTAGTATTTGTAATGATTCTAAATTTAAATATCAATCTCAAATTTAAGTATAAAAGGAGTCATAAAAAGCCACAAAAATAGGTCGAATTTTATTGCAATCATTTGATCATAAGAAAATTAAATACTATCTTACAAGAATATTAATACTACTTGTGAAAGTACCTTCCAAAAGTATTGAAAACGAGTATAAACTGTGAGAAATTAAAATAATTATTAATTTTGCATAACGGTCAAATCAACGTTTTCTAACCATTTTAACAACAAGTCATGAACATTCTATATATATTGATTGGGGTAAGTCTGTTTGCTGCTCTCATCTTTTTGGCTATGTTTATATGGGCAGTTAAAACTGGTCAGTACGAAGACAATTACACCCCATCGGTTCGGATTTTATTTGAAGAAAATGAAGAAGAAAATATAAATTAACAAACCTATAGAATTCATTTAAACCGCTTATGGAAATACAAAAATTTAATTACGACAATGCGCTTGTAAGGAATTTTATCTATGCAACGCTGGTTTGGGGAGCCGTAGCTCTTCTGGTTGGGTTGGTTATTGCTTTGCAGCTTGCCTTTCCTGCCCTCAACTTTGGATTGGAATTCACCTCTTTCGGGAGGGTAAGGCCTGTGCACACCAACGCTGTGATCTTTGCTTTTATTGGCAATGCCATGTTTACTGGTGTGTATTATTCCCTGCAACGGGTTTTGAAAGCCAGGTTGTTCAATGACCTTCTTGGAAGGTTGCATTTTTGGATCTGGCAGACGATCATTCTGCTGGCCGCTGTTACTTTGCTCGCCGGATTCACAACAGGAAAGGAATACGCTGAACTTGAATGGCCGATCGACCTTCTGATTGCTGTGGCATGGTTGTGCTTTGGTGCCAACATGATCGGTACAGTTGTCAAACGCCGCGAGAAACATATTTATGCCGCTGTCTGGTGGTATCTCGCCACTTTTATTGGCGTGACCATCCTTCATGTTGTCAATTCAATTGAACTGCCTGTTTCTCTATTGAAAAGCTATCCTATTTATGCCGGAGCTCAGGATGCCGTCGTACAATGGTGGTATGGCCACAATGCAGTGGCGTTCTTTCTTACCACACCTTTTTTAGGGTTGATGTACTACTATCTGCCTAAGGCTTCAGGTCGACCGATATACTCTTATCAACTTTCAATTATCCATTTCTGGTCACTCATATTTTTATATATGTGGGCAGGACCTCACCACCTTTTATTCCAGGCTCTTCCAGATTGGGTTCAGGCATTGGGAGTTACCTTTTCTGTCATGCTGATTGCTCCATCATGGGGTGGCATGGTGAATGGTTTACTTACTCTTCGAGGAGCATGGGATAAAGTTCGCGAAGATCCGGGACTAAAATTTATGGTCGTTGCGATTACAGCCTACGGTATGGCAACATTTGAAGGTCCGATGATGTCTTTAAAAAGTGTAAATGCTATCAGCCACTTCACCGACTGGACTATTGCGCACACACACATTGCAGGCATGGGATGGAATGGTGGCATAATCTTCGGTATGTTCTACTGGCTCGTACCAAAACTTTTTAAAACGCCTCTTCATTCCAAGAAGCTTGCCAATACCCATTTTTGGATAGCTACTCTGGGGATATTGCTATTTGCCATTCCACTCTATTGGGCAGGAATTACGCAGTGGTTGATGCTTCGTGAATACACTGCCGACGGATTGTTGGCCTATCCAATTTTCATGGAGACAACATTAAGGATCATCCCGATGTACCACATCAGAATATTGGGTGGAATACTTTACTTTGCCGGATTCATTATTTTCCTTGTCAACATGATCAGGACCATACGTATTGGGCAGATTGTACCCAATGAAGCAGCAGAAGCACCTGCACTTGTCAACACCGCAACCCGCAAAGAGACTGGCGAAACACCTCACAGATGGCTCGAAAGAAAGGGCGTTCGTCTGGCTATCTTTATGTTCATTGCACTTGCCATCGGCGGAGCAGTCGAGATCATTCCAATGTTGAAGATTCAATCTAACATCCCAACAATCTCAACTGTTACTCCTTACTCGCCACTTGAACTTGCAGGCAGGGATATTTACATTTCAAACGGATGTTACACCTGTCACTCTCAACAGGTGAGGCCACTTCGTTTTGAAACAGATCGTTATGGAGAATACTCTAAAATCGGAGAATTTGTCTACGACCATCCTTTCCAATGGGGTTCCCGCAGAACCGGACCAGATTTGGCAAGAGCAGGCTATTTGGGTAGTTCTACCTATAAAACAGCCATCTGGCATTACAACCATTTTTTCAAGCCATCCATTCTTGTCCCTGGATCCATCATGCCTGCTTATCCTTTCTTAGCGGAAAAAGAAGTAGATGTAAATGGTGTTCCTGCTAAAATCAGGGCCATGAAAATGCTTGGTGTACCTTACCAGGATGGTTTTGATAAACAAGCTGTCGCAGTATATCTGGCAGATGCACAAAAAATTTCTGACGAATTGAAACTTACCGGCGTCGACATCAAACCGACTAAGGAGATCATTGCAGTCATAGCCTACCTGCACAAACTTGGCAGAGACATTTCACCTGCGGGAGCTGCGGCTGCCACCAAATAATCTGGAATTATGGGATTTGTAAGTGAAACATTATCGGGGGTAAATGGAATACAATGGTACTACATCGTTGGAATTCTCTTATTTGTTGGATTATTTATTGGTGTGGTTATTCATACATACAACATACCTAAAAAAGATCTTATCCAATTCAAATCCTCCATTTTTGAAAAAGAAGAATTAAATAAACTTTCATAAAAAAACTGTTAGAAATGACAGATAACAACAAAAAAAACCATGAGCAGTACTATTCAGGACGATAAACTTTTTGCCGATCACAACTATGACGGAATTAAGGAATTAAACAATCCTTCCCCATATTGGGTGCTATTACTTTTTCTGGGTACCATCGGCTTTTCCCTCTTTTATGCGGTTCACTATTTCGGCTATCCAAACAATGGAAGGGATCAGATTAGTGAATACAACAAGCAGATGGCCACGGCCGGCAATCAACCGTCCAATCAGAATCCTTCAGATATGAACGCGGCTTTTGTCTTCACCAAGGAGCAAATGGCTGAGGGCGCAAAGATTTTTCTTGAAAAAGGATGCATCGCATGTCATGGAACCAAGGGCGAAGGCAATGCCATTGGCCCTAATATGACCGACAAATTCTGGATTCATGGATGCAAACCTGCTGATTTGCTGAAAGTAATCACTGATGGCATTCCTGAAAAAGGGATGGCACCATACAAAGCCATGATGACAGAGGCACAAATGAAGAGTGTTATTGCCTATATTTTAGGTACCTTAGCAGGATCAAATCCGCCAAATGCAAAAGCACCACAAGGAGTTGAGTGTAAATAACCTGCATGGATAAAAACAGCGATCAGGATTTTCGGGACCGACCAATAAATATTGACGCTTCCGGTCAACGAAAGCGGATCAATGCCAAGCAACCGAATGGGAAATGGTACACACGAAGAAATGTCGTTGGTTACGCCTTAATTCTCTTTTTGGTTATTGCTCCTTTGTTGAAAATTCACGGTCATCCATTCATGATGCTAGACATCCTCAACCGGAAATTTTATATTTTCGGTTTGATGGTCTTCGCTGAGGATACCTACATTTTGGCTCTGGTAATGGCAGTTGCAGTGGTCTCCATTGTGCTCTTTACTGTCGTTTTCGGGCGGTTATTTTGTGGATGGGCTTGTCCTCAAACACTTTTCCTGGAACTTGTTTACCGTAAAATAGAATTTCTCTTTGACGGAAACGGAAGGAAAGGAAAGAAAAAAAAGGATGAGTCAAATCCATCCCTGATCCGAACATTGGCCAAACACACAGTTTATATTCTAATCTCCATTTTCTTCACCAATGTGTTTCTTTTGTGGTTTATCGGACCCGAACAGCTACTAAAAATCATAACTGAACCTGTCAGCGACCATCTTGCCGGATTTCTGATCATGATGGCCCTTTCCGTGTTTTATTATTGGGTCTATTCATATTTCAGAGAGCAAATCTGCACACTTTTTTGCCCTTATGGCAGGATGCAAGGAGTGCTGCTCGACAACAATTCAATTTCTGTTATCTACGATTACAAACGTGGTGAGCCCAGAAATTCAAAGGTTTCTGAAGGGGGCGATTGTATCAACTGTCTACAATGCATATCCGTCTGCCCTACCGGGATTGACATCCGGAATGGCTCACAACTTGAATGCATCCATTGTGCAGCCTGCATCGATGAATGCAATCTGGTGATGAAAAAGATCAATAAGCCTTATAATCTGATCAGATATGATTCTGTCACAGGAGTTGAAATCGGTAAGCGATCCTTGTTGAATACCAGATCCATCGCTTACACAGGTGTGCTGGTCCTACTCATGGTGATTTTGGCTTTCACGGTAGGCAGGAGAACAACGATAGATGTTACATTATGGCGAGCACAAGGCACACTATATCAGCAACTTGACAGCGAAACATATTCAAATATTTATCAAGTCATGTTCCTGAACAAAGGGAATGAACCGCTGGAATTAACCCTCCGCCTGCTTGATTTTCCCAATGGGGAACTTAGCATTGCCGACAACAAAGTTGTTCTTCCACCAAATGGCAAGATGAAGGAGGCGATGATCATTAAGCTTAAAAAGAGTAATCTTACAGGCAGAGAGACGGTATGCAAAATTGGATTGTTCAGCGGAGACCAGTTGAAAGAGACGGTAACCACCAATTTTCTGGGACCTTGAAGAATGAAGAGGGAAGAGTGAGGAGTGAGGAGCGAGGAGCGAAAAACAATCCGCTGAAGCGCGCTGCGGGAGCGTTTTGCTGATGCATCTGGTAGAGCAAGTACAATTAAAATTAAACGTTAAATATGAAGCTGAACTGGGGAAATGGTCTGATCATATTCTTTGCAATCTTCTTTATCTGGGTGTTTTCGTTTGTCTTTTTTGCCATGAGGCAAAATAATGATCTGATGTCGGACGACTATTACCAAAAAGGAGCAAATTACACAGAGCAGATCAATATCAACAAAAGATCGGTCACCTACCAGGATAGCATTCAAATCAATAAGAGTGCCAGTCAGGTGCAGATAATTCTTAGCAAAGGACTCGCTTTATCCGGAGATTCTGTGTTCGCTTACTTTTTTCGGTCGTCCGACAAGATGAAAGACATGCGATTCGGTTTCAAAGCCGCTGAATCGCCCTTCCTGATCAGAACTGAAAAACTTGTTCATGGACGATATCAGGTCTCGCTGACCTGGATTATTAAGAATGAGAAATATAGTGTGACGAAGACATTGGATGTTGAATGACTAAAGTGAACTAGAGTGAACTAAAGTTAATAAAGTTTTGGACTCCAGTCTTTTGTACTCGAATGCCTAAGTACTTTAGTCACTTTAGTTCACTCTAGTCACTTTAGTCACTTCTTTAAAAAACAAATATCGATCCTATGACAATCCTCCTTACCGCTTTCCTCCTCGGCCTCATGGGCAGCCTGCACTGTGTTGGCATGTGCGGCCCGATTGCGCTGAGTTTGCCTTTGAGGGGGAAGACAATCCGGCAAAAGATGTGGGGAAGTATGCTCTGGAGTCTTGGACGGATCGTTACATACAGCATCATGGGTGCTCTTTTCGGTCTGATTGGAGCTGGCTTTAAATTCCTTGGCTATCAACAGATCATCTCGATTGCAATTGGGGGATTAATGATTTTGTCCATCATTTTGCCATCGCTTTTTAAAAAATTCAATTTAGGAAATAGCCTCAACATGTTCAAGCCGGTCAGGAGAGGGATGCAACGATTGTTTCAGGAAAAGAACAACAAGGCACTTTTCCTGATTGGGATTTTTAACGGTTTACTTCCCTGCGGACTCATATATCTGGCGATAGCCGGAGCCATTGGTACGGCTGACCTGACTCTGTCTGTCGGATACATGGCACTCTTCGGACTTGGCACGCTGCCAATGTTGCTGGTAATTTCTGTCTTGGGGAATATTGTAAGTCAGGCGATGCGAAGACGAATCAACAAAGTTGTGCCTATTGTAGTCATATTGATCGGAATGATATTTATCCTCAGAGGATTAAGTTTGGGAATTCCATTTTTGAGTCCGCCGAAAGAGAAGCTTTCTCCCACGGTTCAAATGAAAGTTGACAGCCTCAACGTCAAGAAAGCAGTCGAAAGTTCCTGCTGTCAGAAGGATACTGTAAAATTAAAGTAATCCGTCAGGAGAGGAAAATTTGATCATGCCTATGCCATCCGATAACCATTGTCTTCATTGTGGCGCCGACTGCGGTAAAGTTCCCGTTGTTGTGCTGGACAACCGATTTTGCTGTTCCGGCTGTAGTCTGGTATTTGGCATTCTGCATGAAAACAAACTGACACAATATTATACGCTGGAGAAGACTCCCGGGATCAAACTCGAAGACCTAACTTACGACAGCAAATATGCCTTTCTGGATAAGGAGGAGGTGCAAGCCAAACTGTACGAATTCAATGAAGGGGATATCGCCAAAATAACGCTGTATATTCCTGTTATTCATTGCATTTCGTGTATCTGGTTGCTAGAACATCTCAACAAAATCAATCCCGGCATCCTCAATTCGACAGTGAATTTCATTACCAGGAAAGTTACAATCACCTTTAAAACGTCGGAAATTACGCTCCGTCAATTGATCGAATTGCTGGTAAGCATTCACTATATCCCCGATATTTCTCAACAGACTCTTGAGAAAAAGAAGGCGGTTTCAGGTAATAAAACGCTGCTTTACAAAATCGGAGTAGCCGGATTTGTCTTTGGGAATGTGATGCTTTACAGTCTGCCAGAATACCTGAATCACAAGCCACTGGGCGAATCGCTGGGTACATTCCTCTACTTTATGAGTTATTTTCTGCTCATTCCCCTGGTTTTTTACAGCGGTAGTGACTACCTTATTTCTGCCTGGCAGAGTTTGAAACGGGGCATCATCAACATCAATCTGCCAATTGCCGTTGGAATTATCACCCTTTTCACAGTCACGACTTTTGATGTTTTCACTTTGAGGGGGCCCGGTTATTCAGATTCCCTCGCGGGATTCCTCTTCTTTCTGCTTCTCGGACGCTGGTACCAAAGCAAAAGCTATGAGGCGCTCACATTTGACCGTGACTACAAATCCTATTTCCCGGTCGCGGTAAGCAAGATGGTCGGACAAGCTGAGCAAAGCACGCTGCTGGAAGAGATAGCTGTCGGTGATGAGCTGCTGATCCGTAACAAAGAACTTATCCCGGCTGATGCCATCCTGGTAAGCGGTACAGCCCTGATTGACTACAGTTTTGTCACAGGAGAGTCGACCACCATCCGCAAAAGTAACGGAGAATTCATCTATGCCGGCGGACGCCAGACCGGAGGTGCAATAACAGTCAGGGTAGAAAAAACGGTTAAACAAAGCCACCTCACCCAGCTCTGGAACCAGGAGGAGGAGAAATCGCAGGCCTCTAAATCGTTCGTCAACATGACCGACAGGTTGAGCGTTTCGTTTTCCATCGTGATCCTGATTTTGGCACTGGTCGGATTTAGCTGGTGGCTCTGGCATGAAGATCTCCCCAAAGCCCTGAAAGTATTTACCTCCGTGTTGATTGTTGCGTGCCCCTGTGCGCTCTCGATGTCTCTTCCCTTCACGCTGGGTAGTGCGATGCGTATTTTCGGTAAAAAAGGTATCTATTTGAAGAATACCACGGTCATTGAAAAATTGGTTCGGGTCGACACCATCGTTTTCGACAAAACCGGTACCATCACCAAGCCGGATGTGAACAAGATTCAGTTTGTTGGTGACAAGCTGACTGATCAGGAAATTCGTGCTGTTTACTCACTTACGCGACAGTCAACCCATCCGCTAAGCAATGCCATAGCCAGAAACTACCAGACAATGGAACCGATCCCAACTGAAGGCTTTGTAGAAATTTCAGGGAGAGGAATATTTGGCAAAGTGGGAAGCGAATCTTTTAAAATGGGATCGATGGAGTATGTCACCGGTTCAACTCAAGCTACCGTGAATTTGGCATCACGTGTGTACCTGTTGATTGGGGATCAGGTGAAGGGATATTTCACCATCGAAAACCAGTACAGGGAAGGCTTTGATACGTTGATGAACGAATTGAAGGACCATTTTGATATCTATCTCCTATCGGGGGATAATGACGCTGAGCGCGAAAAACTGTCGCACTATTTTGAAGCTTCAAAGATGCATTTCAATCAGCAGGCACAGCAGAAGATGGATTTCATCCGGGGTCTTCAGCAAAAGGGGAAAAATGTTCTGATGACCGGCGATGGCCTCAACGATGCCGGGGCGTTTCTGCAAAGCGAAGTAGCCCTATCTATCGCGGATGATATCTACCACTTCTCCCCTGCCGGCGATGCCATTGTGGATGCCTCCAAACTGGGACAGCTTTACCGTTTCATTCTTTTCGCCCACCAATCGCTACGTATCGTCAAAATCAGTTTTGCCATCTCTTTTCTCTACAACATCGTCGGATTGTCATATGCATTATCAGGACAGCTCTCGCCTGTCGTAGCTGCCATTCTGATGCCCGTCAGTTCGGTAACAGTGGTGGCATTTGCAACTTTTGCCACAACCTGGAAGGCGCGGAGGGCTTTGTAGAATTTTTGAAATTACCTCCTCAATATTGACTCCTTTTTATCTTGAAAAAAGATAAATTTACAGTAGCCCGAAATGCCACCATGAAGGCTATTCCGGCAATAGCCTTTGGCAATAACTGACATTAATAAGTAAAAATATGCATACCTCCCGGCGAAAATTTCTTTCGGTATCCTTAACTGGCGGACTGGCGGCGGCATTGCCTGGTTCTGCCTTTGGATCAGATCTTTCCTTCGGATCAAATCCAAAAACTGACATTGATTCTACCTATGCCAGGCTAGACGAGATCCTTCAAAAACCTGTATTGAAAAGGGAGTTATTCGCAGCACCGGTGATCATCGAGTCCCTTGAATTGCTTAGGAACAAGAACAGTTTTCTGTGCCGGGTGCGTTCAAAAGATGGTGCAGAGGGATGGTCGTTTGCGAACGATGGTCCGATGAAATCGTTCTATCCGGTGTTCGTGAACCGGTTGCAACCCTATTTTATCGGGAAAGATGCCCGGGACCTGGAAGCTTTGTTCGAAGAAGTGTATGTGTACCAGAGCAATTACAAATTTCAGAGTCTGGCACTTTGGGTGCCGGTGGCCACCATCGAATTTGCGATTCTGGATATGCTTGGACACATTTCCGGCAAGTCGATGGGGCAACTGATTGGGGAGATCCATCATCCGACGGTAGCCTTTTACCAGGCCAACAGCGAACGGGACATTGAAGGGGAAGAGGTGCTCCGGCATCTTCAGCAGGAAGTTTCCGCTTCGAAAACCAAGGCACTGAAATTTAAGGTTGGCGGACGAATGAGCCACCCCGAATTTCCGGTAGGCAGATCCGAAAAGCTGATTCCGCTTGTGCGGAAAATATTTGGAGATGAGATGCACCTTTTTGCCGATTCCAACGGATCGTACAATGCAGCAGAGGCAATAAAAATTGGGAAACTGCTTCAGGAATACAAATACGATCTTTTCGAAGAGCCAGTTCCTTTCGACTGGTATGAGGAGACCAAACAGGTTGCGGAAACGCTTACAATTCCAATTTCGGGTGGCGAGCAGGAATCGAGCATGCACAATTTCAGGTGGCTGATTGCGCACGATGCCCTGCAGATTGTACAGCCTGATGCTTATTATTTCGGCGGAATGATCCGTTCCACAAGGGTTGCACGCATGGCAGCGGCTTTGGGAAAAACCTGCACACCTCATATCTCCGGTGGAATGGGATATCTTTACATGATGCATTTTGTCTCCACGCTGCCCAATGCCGGAGCATTTCACGAATTCAAAGGTGACAACAAAGAGCTGCCGCTGGAATGCAAAAGTTCATCGTTGTTGATTGAAGATGGGAGCATCAAAGTACCGACGGGTCCGGGTTCTGGGGTAGAGGTAGATCCGGAATATTTGAAGAAATATAAGGTGGTGGGCGGGTAGAGCCGCCCAACCGGGGCGTCTCTACAGGATATGCAAGGCGCCATGTAAAGCCGTCCGGCTGAGCGGCTCTGCCTAATCAAATAATAATAAAAAGAACAATGAAAAGAAGACATTTTGCGAAAAATAGCCTGTTTGCTGGTATCTCGGTAGCCTTTTTACCATTGGCCTCCTGCCAGTTCCCTCAAAAATCAGAGAAGGGGAAAAATTCTTCCGATGAAATAAATGTCGACGAATTGTCGGTCGCTCAATTGCAGGAAAAGATCAAATCGGGCTCACTTACCTATGCCGGACTGACTCAAATCTATCTGAATCGTATCCAGGAGATTGACAATGCCGGTCCCGCGTTGAACGCTGTCATTGAAATCAATCCGGATGCACTCGCGATCGCAGAAAGCATGGACAAAGAGTTCAAAGCAGGAAAATCCAGAGGACCGATGCATGGAATTCCTGTGCTGATCAAAGACAACATCGACAGTGGCGACAAGATGCAAACCACGGCAGGTTCACTGGCATTGACAGGCAATGTGGCCAGGGAAGATGCTTTCGTGGCAACCAGGTTAAGGGCTGCAGGAGCCGTAATTCTAGGCAAAACCAATCTCAGCGAATGGGCAAATTTCAGGTCAACCCGCTCGACCAGTGGTTGGAGCAGTCGCGGTGGACAGACCAAAAACCCGTATATCCTCGATCGAAGTCCATGCGGTTCAAGTTCGGGCTCAGGCGCAGCGGTATCTGCCAATCTTTGCGCAGTGGCAGTAGGCACTGAAACAGACGGCTCGATTGCTTGTCCGGCTTCGATGAATGGAATAGTTGGGATCAAGCCCACCATCGGACTGGTAAGCCGGTCCGGCATTATTCCCATCTCGGTTTCCCAGGATACTGCAGGACCTTTGGCGCGAACTGTGGCCGATGCAGCACTTTTGCTCAACGCCATGACAGGAAAGGATCCCAAAGATGTTACCACCGTTAAAAATATAAATCCGCAGGACGACTACACAAAATACCTGGATGCAAACAGTTTGAAAGGGAAAAGGATTGGCGTGGAAAAGACTTTCCTCAAACAGCACGAGGGAATTGACAAGTTGCTGAAACAAGCATTGGCCCAGATGGAACAAGCAGGCGCAACCATTGTGGAGGTTGAGTTTATGAATAAAACGGCCGAATTTGGGAAAGCTGAATTGGCGAGAATGGAGTTCGAATTCAAAGACGGGCTCAACAAGTATCTTGCAAATGCCAATACAACAAACAAGTCTTTGAAGGATATCATTGAGTTCAACAAACAGAATGAATCGACTGTGATGCCATGGTTTAAACAGGAGATCCTGGAGAGTTCCAATCTCAGAGGGGATTTGACCAGCAAAGAATATCTTGCTGCAAATAAGGAACTGGTTAAGCTTAAAATCTTCATGGACGAACTTTTTCTTTCAAAAGACTTGGATGCGCTGTGCGGTCCGGCAACAGGAACACCCTGGTGCAACGATATCATCAATGGCGATCACTGGACGGGCTATGGGGCATATACACCGGCCGCCATATTGGGTTATCCGTCCATTACCGTTCCCATGGGATTTTTGGATGGCTTACCAATTGGACTAGCCTTTTTGGGTCAGGCATTTACAGAACCGCTGCTTGTAGCCATTGGCTATTCCTACGAGCAAAAATCGGTTAACAGGAAAACTCCGCAATTTTTGAGCACATTAAAAGTTTAAAATAATTTTGAATATTAGAATATTATTTTAAATATCGAAATATTATAGTTAACTTTGTAAGATATGACAACAGACCTATGAGGGTTATATCCCACCGGACACTGGTGAATTTTTACTTAGGAAGACCTGATGCCAAAACAGCCATTGAGAACTGGTACACCAAAACGAGTTGTGCTGACTGGCAATTCGTTGCCGATATAAAGAATGATTTTAACAGTGTAGACAATATAAGGAACCAGCACTTTGTGTTTAATTTGAAGGGGAATGAATACCGATTGGTGGCAGTCATAAAATTTCAAATAAAGATGGTTTACATCCGTTTTATCGGCACACATACAGAGTACAATACAATTGATTGCAAAAATATTTAGGCCATGACGAAAATTGAAACTGAAAGGCAATACAAAGCTTCCATGGAAAGGATTGAAGAACTTTTGCCTTTGGTAAATGAGAGCACTCCATTGTATGACAAAAACCTTGTTGAATTAGAATTGCTTTCAAATCTTGTGGCAGATTATGACGAGACTCATAATCCGATAGCAACTCCCACTCTACCTGAGGTTTTGAAGCTGAAAATGTATGAAAGGGAATTAACCCAGGCCAAGTTATCAGAAATTATTGGCGTTAGCCCTTCCCGCCTTAGCGAATACTTGAATGGGAAAAGTGAACCAACGCTAAAAGTTGCACGTGAAATCTGTGTTAAGCTGGATATTAATCCCAAAATCGTGCTAGGAATCTGAATAAAATTTGAGGCTTTTCAGGTCTTCATTCAAATTCGGATGAATTATTACACCTCAATTTTCTGAATCCTTCTCAAAAAACTCTAGGTCAATATTGATTTTTATTGTATGTTTGCACCTCATTAAAAAAATGACTCCGTAGCTCAGCTGGTAGAGCAATTGACTCTTAATCAATGGGTCGTGGGTTCG
>JBAXED010000074.1:0-19973 GCA_037140615.1 Prolixibacteraceae bacterium | reverse complement strand
CTTTCGCCTGGCCAAAGCATGAAAGTGAAAGTTCGGCTGACAGATGAAAACAATCAACCACTTGCCGGAAATGTATCAGTATCAGTGAGAGACAAATTTGATGTTGATACAGACATCCCTTTCATTAACGAAGGTTTGTTGATCGGTTCCGAGCTGGAAACTCCGTTTTCATTGATTTCAACTGCTTTCAAAGGAAAAATCTCCAACTCTACTTTACTTGATGTCTTCTTGATTGCCAACCATATGAAAGGCTTAGACTGGGAAGAAATATTGACATTTAGGCAGAAGAAAGGAAACACAGGAAAAAAGTTGTATAAACTGGAAGAAGACAAAAGTTTTGAATCAACTCTTGCCATTTTCGTGGCAAACCTAGGCCAGAAATTCAGCTTATCCGGGGTTAAAGATTTGCCCAATGCAGGCTATTATGCCAACAATGAAGATCTCTTTCAAAAGGCCCCCAAAGTGATAAGAGTAAATACTGTTGCCCTGGATAATCAGCGAAAAATGTTTGCCTCAGCAACAAGCGTATTAGACGTCATTAAAACAATAAAACCGTTTAAGCTAGTCAACAACCAGATTGTTTTTATTGGGAGTGAAAATTCATTAAATTACCAGGGAGGGGCATTGATTGTTTTGGATGGTCAGCAAATGGGAACTGATGTTTCGGCCTTGTCCGCCATATCGCCGATGGAGGTAGATCACATCAATGTCTCGACAAATGCAATGGATATTCAACGATATACCGGATTAAATTCGGTTGGGGTTATCGAGATTTTCCAAAAAAAGGCTCCGAAGCTGGCCGAAACTGCTGTTCAGCAAATCGGTAAATACGATCAAGGTTACCGTGTCCCCGGGATGTTCCCAGCACCACCATCTAACTTAAAGCGCGATTCCCGCACAACCTTAATTTGGATCGCAAATCAGCCAATTGACAAATCCGGTCAGTTTGAATTTCCTTTAACAGCCGGAAAAGTGATTTCCGATTTTGAAGTCGTGGTTCAGGGAATTTCCGAAAATGGAAGGATAGGGGTTGGAAAAGCAACATTTTCGGTAGTAAAATAGATTACTTCCCGATGCAAAAATTCTTAAAAATATTACCAAGAACCTCATCGGTCGATATTTGACCAGTTATTGATCCAAGATAAAACAGACACTCCCTGATATCCTGCGAGAGAAATTCGCCAGAGAGATTGGATTCTAGTCCGGTGATTGTGCGATGAATGGCTTCGAGCGCTTTGGTGAGCGCTTCGAAATGGCGAATGTTGGTTACGATCACATCCTCGGGCTGTATTTTGTCAACAGAGACACAATCTTGCATCACCTGGATCAAACCCGCTAGATTTTCTTTGGATTTTGCCGCCACGAAGACAAGCGTTTCGTTCTTTTGTAAAGGCAGGGTGGCTAATTCATTGCGAACTTTGTCCGTAACCAGGTCAGACTTGTTGGCCACTAAAATAAATTTCTGGTTGTCCAGTTTACTTCTGATCTCCCGAATCCTGCTAAGAATAGTTTTATTGGGAGAAGTGAGGTCCAAAACCAACAAAACAACCATGGCCTGTTCCAGCTTCCTGTAAGACCGTTCAATGCCCATTCTCTCAATGGCGTCGTTGGTTTCACGCAATCCGGCAGTATCAAAGAATCGAAACAAAATGCCATTGAGGTGCATAGCATCTTCAATGACATCCCGGGTAGTGCCATGTATGTCTGAGACAATGGCTTTCTCTTCGTTAAGCAAGGCATTTAGCAGAGTTGACTTTCCGACATTCGTATCTCCTACAATCGCAACTGGAATGCCATTTTTAATTGCATTACCGAGGCTGAAAGAGTTGGCCAGCTTTCGCAAGAGCGACTCTACTTTGCGGGACAAGGCGATAAGTTGGGTGCGGTCGGCAAATTCAACATCCTCTTCGCTGAAATCGAGTTCAAGCTCTACGAGAGTAATAAAGTGAAGCAATTGGTCCCTCAAAAGTTTGATTTCTAAGGAAAATCCTCCCCGCATCTGGTTCAGAGCGACCCGGTGCGCTGAGGCACTGCCGGATGAGATGAGGTCAGCAACTGCTTCGGCTTGTGACAAGTCCATCTTCCCATTAAGAAATGCACGCTGAGTAAATTCGCCTGGTTGCGCAAGTTGGGCTCCGCATTCGATGAGCAACTGAAGGATCTGCTGCTGAACAAATAGCGACCCGTGGCACGATATTTCCACCACATCCTCGCCGGTGTAGGAGTGTGGCGCACGAAAGAGTCCGATGACCACCTCGTCCAGCAAAGTACTGCCTTGATATATTGTGCCAAAATGTAGGGTATTGGCCCCCTGATCTGCCAGTTTTTTCCCAAATTGGGGTGAACGGAAAATTGTATCAACCAATGTGATTGCACTTTTTCCGGATAGCCGGATGACCGCAATACCGCCCGTTCCGGCAGGTGTGGAGATGGCACATATGGTAGAATCGTTGAACATCCGGAACAAATTTTATACAAAGATAGCAGAACCAATAAAAAAAAGGTGGGACCCCGAGGGATCCCACCTTTTAAATGAATTTCAATTTTATTGAATTTCTATTGCCCTAGCAGGCTTTGGTTTCAACTCTTCGCGTTTTGGAAGTGTTACCATCAGGATGCCATCCTTGTAGGCTGCCTGAATTTGCTCTCCATCGATCGTTTCCACTGGAATGTTGAATTGTCTGCGGAACGAGCGGTAACTGAATTCCTTGCGGGAATAGCGTTCTCCGGACTCATTGTTTTCGGATGAAATCTCTGCTGATACAGTTAAAAGATTGTGCTCCAAATCAATTTTGAAATCCTCCTTTTTCATACCGGGTGCAGCAACCTCAATCTGGATCCGATTTTCGTCTTCTGAGATGTTCACAGCAGGTAATGTTGAATCTTCTGATGAAAATCCTGCGTTGCTCCAGTCTATCAATTCTTTGTTAAACAGATGGTTAAATACAGATGGGTAAAGTCTGTTTGATGTTCTGATAAGTGTCATTTTAAAATCCTCCTATTTTTAGTTAATATTTTAATTTTGATACCACACCATTGTGATACGATGTGTTTATTTCAATTCATATGCCAATCCTAAAGGTTAGAATTGTTTCTTCTTAATTTTCAGGCGAATACCATTTAGCTTAGAATTTTCAGAAGACAAATTGACATATTATGCGAAAATAGTCGCTGTCAAAAAGTCATAAACATCTCATATTCATGTTAATATGTCAGGATATACTATTTTCCGTAAGCTATTATATCCTCGTTATTATTGTAAAAAACAGAATGAGTGATACGATAACTCTCCGAAAATAATTTTATATTTGAGGTATCGTCCAACCATCTGTTTTCCAATAAAAAAAATATCAACATGCTTCCAAAATTTTTACTTGCAGACAATTCACAAGTCCTCCCAGACACGATTTTTATTATTCACACCGAACAACCCCGATTTATTGTTGGGTGTGATCTGGAAGGATTCAATGTGGATCAGGAGATTTATTGGATTGACGAAGAGCCTGAGAGCTCGGAGTTAAAAGCCGATCTGCTTGAACAGGCTGAAGAGTTTATGGAGCTCGAGCTTGACTATGAAGAGGAACTTGATAAACTCGAGGAAGAATCTGAAAATTAAATATATAAGCGAATAAAAATTGTTATTGACCAATACAAAATTTTATGGAAATTATTCAACCCGAAGGCCCTAAAAGATTGAAACGCTCGAACGACAAGATGATAGCCGGCGTTTGTGGCGGACTTGGCGATTATTTTGATATTGACCCGACACTTGTGAGACTGGCTTTTGCTTTGGTGGCTATCTTTGGAGGTGCAGGTATTTTGGCCTATTTCATTATGTGGATCATCGTTCCAAAAGAAAACTTCTAGTTATTTTCTGAAATCAGTTAAATCCTACTTCAAGGTTTCCTTGCCATGAAGGATCTATTTTTTTATAACAATCAAACGACCATGCAAAGAAGAAATTTCATTCAAAAATCTACAGCAGCAATTGCTTTTACCGGACTTGGAACATCGCTGTTCGGAATGCCCGGATTTGAGGATACCAAACCATCCAACAGCGCATTCTTCAAATTGAGATATGCTCCTGGCTTTGGTACTTTCAATGAACTGGCAGGGAAAGATCTTGTCGACCAGATAAAATTTTGCAACGATCAGGGTTTTCGTGCTATGTTCGACAATGGTTTCATGAGCAAATCAGTGGAAGAGCAGGCAAAAATTATGGCAGAGATCAACCGGTTGAACATGAAAATGGGTCCCTTTGTCTTGTATGCCGATTTCAGCAAGGAGTCCATGGTATTGAAAGACAATGACATTCGTCAGATGTTGGTCGATAAGGTAAAGGCCGGAGTTGAAGTTTGCAAGCGAAACGGACTCAAGTGGGCCCTGATGGTTCCAGGACGGTACAATGAACACATGGATATGGGGTTTCAGACCGCTAATGTGATTGACATCATGCGTGAATTAAGTGATATTGCCAATCAGGGCGGCATGACCATTGTACTCGAACCGCTCAACAAGCACGACCATCCCGGATTGTTCCTGACAGATATGCCGCAAACTTATGCCATATGCCGCGGAGTAAATAGTCCGGCATGCAAAATTGTTGATGATGTCTACCACCAGCAGATTACCGAGGGAAACCTAATTCCCAACATCGAATCCTGCTGGAGCGAGATTGCAGCATTTCACCTGGGCGACAATCCCGGCAGGAAAGAGCCTGGAACCGGAGAGATCAATTTTGTCAACATCTTCAAATACATCCAAAGCAAAGGGTATGATGATGTACTTTGCATGGAACATGGCCGAAGTATCAAAGGCAAGGAGGGTGAGTTGGCCTTGATTGAGGCCTATCGGAAGGTTGATAATTTTTAAGAAGTGACAAATTTGAATTTTATACAATAAAAAGGAGGACTTTTCAGCCCTCTTTTTTATTGTATGGTACCATTCTCCAATTTTAAAACTAATCAGTAAATTTTTCGCCTGATTTTGAAAATCACATCTTTTTTAACTAAATTGGAGTAATTTTATGTCAAGTCTAAGAATTTTTCAATAATTCCTGTTTATGCAACAAGAAAAGTTAAACGTTGCGCTTTTATCAGTTTTTGCTGCGGTTTTCTTAACTGGATTTAAGCTGATTGTAGGCTTAATAACAGGAAGTTTGGGAATACTTTCCGAGGCATTGCATTCCGGGTTGGACCTGGTCGCAGCTGTAATTACCTATTTTTCTGTGCGTATTTCAGATAAACCAGCTGATAAGCAACACAATTACGGCCATGGAAAAGTTGAAAACTTTTCGGCATTGGTTGAAACATTCTTGTTGCTAATCACTTGTATTTGGATCGTTTATGAAGCTTCGAGCCGGCTAATTACCGGAAAGACACACATTGAAGTTGGCATCTGGAGTTACATCGTTGTGGTCAGCTCAATAATTATTGATATTTCGCGGTCAAGGGCGTTGAACAGAGTCGCTAAAAAATACAATAGTCAAGCTCTGGAAGCGGATGCGCTACATTTTTCAACGGATATTTGGAGTTCAGCAGTTGTTCTGTTAGGCCTTATATGTGCTAATTTTGGATACTTTTTCGCCGATTCTGTTGCTGCCTTGGGAGTTGCAACCATTGTTTTGTTTGTTTCATACCAACTTGGCAAGAGATCAATTGATGTGCTTTTGGATAAAGCGCCGAAGGGTACAGTGGACCTTGTAAAGAAAACGCTCTCTGAATTTTTAGAGGTTAAGAAGTTTCACAGCCTGAAAATAAGATCTTCTGGCGCCGATACGTTTGTCAAGGTTAATGTTCATTTGGATCCGGATTTGAGCCTCAGGGAAGTACACGAGATCTGCGACAAGATAGAAAATGAAATTTGCTCCCGCATCAAGCGAAGCGAAGTGAACATCCATGCAGAACCAGAGGATCCCCGTCATGTACAGACGGAAATGGAGGATGGATTATAGAACCGCCGTTTTTTTTTGGACGGAATTTAAATTACTCGGTACATTGAGTAAGTTTGCTCAGACTTTTGAGTAAAAGAAGAAATGAAGATCCTGATCATTGAAGATGAGAAAACACTTTCAGATTCCATCGTCGAATACCTCGACGGTGAAGGGCATCTGTGCGAGGTAGTTTACACCTTCGAAGAGGCGGTAGAGAAGATTGAATTGTACCAATATGATTGCATGGTGGTCGACATCAATCTGCCGGATGGCAGCGGATTGGATCTCATCCGACTGGTGAAGAAGCGATCCATCACGGTTGGGATTATTGTCGTATCTGCCCGTAACTCATTAGACAATAGGATCGAAGGATTGGAAATCGGGGCAGATCATTATCTCACAAAACCTTTTCACCTGGCAGAGCTCAATGCTCACCTGAAATCCATTCATCGAAGGATCAGCTTCAACGGTAGCAATGAATTGATATTGAACGAGATTAAACTTATTCCGGAGGAGCACCGCGCTTTTGTGCTAGACCAGGAGCTGGTTTTAACCAAAAAGGAGTACGAATTGTTGCTCTTTTTTATCTCCAATAAAAACAAAATCATCACGAAAGCCGGATTGGCAGAACACTTGTGGGGCGACCACATGGATGCTGCCGATTCTTACGACTTTATCTACACCCACATCAAAAATCTTCGCAGGGAGCTGCTTAAAAAGGGATGCAAAGATTACATCAAAACTATTTACGGACTAGGCTATAAATTCGATATCACTTGAGACTTTTAACGAAAACCACCCTCAATTTATTGTCTATTTCCCTGTTTATCTATCTTTTCGGGGTCATAGCATTTTATTATTCCTTGCGCATTCAAGTCGACAGCAATGTCAACAAAGAGATGGAGAAACGGAAAAATAGCATCGTCCGACAAATGGAGGAGGCGCATTCATCTGTTAGTCAGCCGCCCAGCCGAAGTGAGATGGTGATAATTACCCCAGTCGAAGGTGCTGCATCATCCGACCGCTACGCCGATACCTTGATTTACAACAAAGAGGAAAATCGATACCAGCTTTTCAGACAACTTGGTTTCAGAGAGACTGTGAACCAGCAACAGTATGACATCCGGATCTTTAAATCATTGGAAGAAACAGATAGCCTGATAGTTAGTATTATTTTTACAATGACTATATTGGTGATTTTGCTGATTATCACCTTGCTGGTAGTGAACCGCTACTCTTCCAGATTGGTTTGGAAGGTCTTTTACGATACGGTCGGAAAAATTAATCGTTATGACCTGAATTCCCATGAAGAATTTGCATTGCAGGATTCTGATGTGAAGGAATTTGCCGATCTTAACCGGGTATTGATTACCATGACAGAGCGGATCAAAAATGATTATCTAAACCTGAAAGAGTACACGGAAAATACCTCGCACGAGATCCAGACACCCCTTGCCATCATCAATTCCAAGCTCGAACTGTTGCTCCAGTCGGGCGAGATGAATGAAAAACAGTACAAAGCTCTTGTAGATGCTTATGAGGCTTCTATCCGTTTGTCAAAATACAACAGTACCCTGATTTTGCTGGCCAAAATTGAAAACAAGCAGTTTCCTGAGTCTAAAATGGTTAGTCCGGAAACAATCATTTCCTCATTACTGGAAAATCTTGATGATCTTATTCGCTCCAGGAAGCTGGTTGTAGTGAAACAAATAGCCCCGAATATCACAGTGCAGATGAATCCATACCTGGCTGAAATGCTTATCGTTAACCTCGTTAAAAATGCCGTCAGACACAATGTCAAGGGCGGAAAGCTTGTTGTTGAGGTTGGGGAAACTTTTCTTCAGATTTCCAATTCAGGTTCAGACCTTCCGCTAGATAAAAATTTGCTTTTCAAACGATTCTATAAATCCTCTTCCTCTCCTGAATCTTTGGGCCTTGGACTTGCTATCGTACAAAAAATCTGTGCTTTCTATGGATTTGAAGCGAGCTATCATTTTAGTGAGCAGATGCATTGTCTGAAGATTTGCTTTAAAAATGAAGCTTGAACGATTTTAAATAAACAGATTCTGGTAATTTTGATTTAATCCAGATAGTTAAATTCGTTGATTTTCTCAAGCAGAGGTATAAACTGGAAAAAGAATTTTCTTTTGTTGACTCATAGGTTCGGAATGATTCTAATCTAATTTAAATCAGTTAGTTATATTTATAGCCTATGTCATATAATTTATCTAATCGCTCATTCAGTTGTCGTCGTTAAAATAGGTTTTACTGAATGCCTTTAAAAATTCTCCAGTAAAGAGCTAATCGTGGTGCTCCAACTTCAGATTTACTACAGAATCTGTTTCTAATATCGCTTTCGAAAACAGATAGCGGCACCAACTCATGATAGGATTACTCGGATTAAACCACAAATCGGCACCCATAGAAGTGAGAGAGCGTTTTGTCTTTTGCGAAGAAGACATCAAGCGTTTTATCCCTTTGCTAAAACTCAATGGCGTGTCAGGCGCAATCGTACTTTCCACCTGCAACCGCACGGAGCTCTACTACGAGATGAATGAGTTTCTGGTGCCATTGACCTCCTCCGACATTGAAAATTTACTTTTTACTTTCAGGAAGGCTGACAAAGATGTTCGGAAATATTTCTACCACAAAGAAAATGAGTCAGTTGCCTCGCACCTATTCCATGTGGGATCTGGATTGGACTCCATGGCTCTGGGAGAATACCAAATTGTCGGACAGATAAAAACGGCTATCCAGATTAGCAAAACCCACAAACTAATCAGTTGCGGACTTAGCAAACTATTCGACGATGCCCTCAAGGCTGGCAAGCAGGTTAGAACGGAAACCGCTCTCAATCTTGGGGCAGTTTCAATTAGCTATGCCGGAGTTGAGCTTGCTTCCAAAAAATTGCATCATCTCAATACTCACCCTGTATTGCTTGTTGGAGCCGGACAGACCAGTGAATTGACCATCCAAAATCTGATCAAAAAATCCTGTTCGCTCTTCACGATTGTCAACAGAACCAGAGAAAAAGCTGAAGAGCTGGCTGAAAAGTACCATGCTTCCGTTGCCGAAATGGATCAATTGGCCGAACTTTTACTTGTCAACGACATTGTTATCACCTCCACTGCTTCAAAGAAACCTCTGTTCGATGTCCAGATGGTCAAAGACGCCATGGTTAAAAGGGAGGGAAAACCACTTTTCTTCATCGATCTCTCAGTACCCCGGAATGTGGCCATGGGGGTGGGAGATCTGGAGCATGTTCATGTTTATGATGTTGACGCGCTCAACCATGTCATCGAGAATAATCTGGAAAAGAGAAAAGGCGAAATTTTTATGGCAGAGCAGATGATTGCAGCCTCAGTGGCTGAATTTATGAAATGGTTCAATATCAGAGCTCTGGCCCCAACTTTCAGAACGATCTCATCCAGTTTCCAGGAAGCTAGTAAAAATGTTTTGGATGGCATGATCAAGAATAGGGAAGATGAGGAGTACGAAAAGGCCATGGAATATGGCGATCTGATCACCAAGAAATTGATTGGCATGATGATAGAAAATATCAAGTCGGTCACTGACAACGGCTGTAACAGAGAATATATTACAGTTGTAAATCAATTATTTGCACAAAATTAAGCATGGATCAAACCATTCGTATAGGCACCAGAGGAAGTCAACTTGCCCTCTATCAAGCCAATGTAGTCAAGGACGAATTATCGAAGAAATTCCCAAAACTCCTTTTTCAGATTGTGGTTATCAAAACCAAAGGGGACAAGATATTGGATGTACCTCTTTCGAAAATTGGTGACAAAGGATTGTTTACCAAAGAGCTGGAAGTCGCCATGTTCGAGGATGAGATCGATATGGCAGTTCATAGTCTGAAAGATTTGCCAACACGCTTCCCCGAAGGGGTTGTATTGGGAGCAGTCCTGAAGCGGGGAGAGGTAAGGGATGCATTGATAAGTTCCACAAAAAGAACCCTCAATGATCTAACAACATCTGATGTAATTGCCACTTCAAGCTTGCGGCGCAAGGCCCAGTTGTTGCGTTTCAATAAGGATTTTAAGATCGTGGAGATTCGCGGGAATGTCAATACCCGTATCAGAAAGATGGAGGAAGGATACTGCACCGTGATGGTCATGGCCGGTGCCGGACTGCAACGATTGGGTATGGATCAATACATTTCCGAATTGATTGACCTCGATTTGGTTATACCGGCATGCAGTCAGGGCGCCATTGCTATAGAGATTCGCGAAAATGACCACATAATAGCCAATCTTCTCGATGCCATCAACGACAAAGAAACCTTGCTGGCCACCGATGCCGAGCGTGCTTTCCTGCGTTCCCTGGAAGGAGGATGTCAGATTCCGGTAGGAAGTTACAGCCGTATCGTGGGAGATCAATTTGAGATTACCGGTTTTATTTCCAGTATTAACGGAGATGAATTTATTAAAGATAAATCGGCGGGACCTATCAGTCAGGCTGTTGAGATATCTGAAAAGCTGGCCGAAGATTTACTGAGCCGTGGAGGCAGGGAGATTTTGAAAGCCATTCGGTTGGACGATCCGTTTGAGAAAAGAAAGGAGCTTCCGTTGTATGGCAAGACATTTATCTCGACACGTGCCCTTGAAACCGGTGATACGCTTCCGGACCTTTTGTCTGCCCAGGGGGCAACTCTGCTTTCATTGCCAATGATAGAGATAAAACCTTCAAATGTATCGGGTGAAGACATCGAAAAAATCAAGCAATTGAGCAGCTTCGACTGGCTCTTTTTTACAAGCAGAAACGGCGTTGCCAATTTCTTTAAGCTGTTGATCGACCTCACAGGAAGTTCAGAGTTGCCGGCCTCACTTCAGGTAGGCGTTGTGGGATCTAAAACCGCCTCCGAATTGGAATATTATGGTTATAAACCAGCATTTACCGGAAGGGAGCATGGTTCGGCAGAAATGGCAGCTGAGTTTATTGATACCTTGAAGCCCCAAAATAAAAAGATACTGTTGTCGCTTGGAAATCTTGCCGACAACACACTAAAGGAAACAGTTGGAAAAAACAATCAAGTAGATAGGATTGATGTCTATGAGACTTGTCAGCCAAAGAGTGCTGATCCAATGGTTATTAAGCAAATTTCAGACGGAAATTACGATCTGATTCTGTTTACCAGTCCATCAACTTTCCACCATTTTACCTCATTTGTGGATACCAATCTGCTTGGCGACTTAAAAATCGGAAGCATCGGAACAACTACATCCAAGGCGATACGGGAGGCAGGATTTGAACCCCTGATGACAGCTAAAATGTCGAATACGGAAGGTCTTACGGAGGCCATCCTGCATTATTATATACAACAATAAAAAATTACACCATGAGATTTCCAGTAACAAGATTGAGAAGATTAAGATACAACAGTGTTTTGAGAGAGATGGTTACCGAGACAAAATTGTCGGCCGATGATTTCGTCATGCCTCTGTTCGTTTGCTCGGGTACAAAAGTGAACAACCCCATCAGCTCGATGCCGGGAAATTCGCAGCTATCGGTCGACCTTTTGGTAGAAGAATGCAAAAACATTGTTGCTGCCGGCGTAAAATCGGTCTTGCTTTTTGGGATTCCTCCTGTAAAAGATGAAGACGGAAGTGTTGCCTGCGAGCACAATGGCATTGTTCAGCAAGCTATCCGTGCCATCAAACTGGAGCCGCTTACCAAAAATCTATTTGTGATAGCGGATGTTTGCAACTGCGAATATACCGTTCACGGCCATTGCGGGACTATCATTGACGGGGATGTCGAAAACGACCTTACCCTGGTTACCCTCGCCAGACAATCTGTCTCATTGGCAGAAGCAGGTGCCGATATGATTGCTCCAAGCGACATGATGGACGGCCGTGTAGGAATCATCCGCGAACAACTGGATGAAAATGGTTTTTACAAAATTCCGATCATGGCCTATTCTGCCAAATATGCTTCCGGCTTTTATGGACCATTTCGCGAGGCAGCCGAAAGTGCACCTAAGTTTGGCAACCGTGCCACCTACCAGATGAACCCTGCCAACACGGATGAGGCGATTCGGGAAGTTGAGCAGGATATCGCAGAAGGCGCAGATATCGTGATGGTAAAACCTGCTTTGAGTTACCTGGACGTGATTCACAGGGTCAAGAATGAGTTCAAAATGCCTGTGGCAGCGTACAATGTCAGTGGCGAATTTTCCATGGTGAAAGCGGCCGCTGCAAATGGCTGGATCGACGGACCTCGTGTTATGATGGAAATCCTGACTTCGATCAAAAGAGCCGGCGCGGATATCATTATCACCTATCATGCTGTAGAGGCAGCGCGGATTTTGAAAGGAAGGGATTAGATATTAGCCTACCATATTAAAAGGATATGAACTTCGATATAAGTGTAGCCGCCTTCGAAAGGGCGCAAAAAAGCATCCCAGGAGGAGTAAATTCTCCGGTAAGAGCCTTCAAAAGTGTGGGTTTAAATCCGGTTTTTGTCAAGAAAGCCAAAGGGACAACCATCACCGACCTGGATGGAAATCAATACATCGACTGCCTGGCCTCCTGGGGACCGATGCTGTTTGGTCATGCCCATGAGCGAATTCTGCAGGCAATAGGAGAAGCGGCCGTCAACGGCACAAGTTTCGGAGCTCCTTCTCAATATGAGACAGAGATGGCCGAGCGGATCATCAAAATGGTTCCATCCATCGAGATGGTGCGGATGGTCAGTTCAGGCACCGAGGCGACCATGAGCGCCATCCGGCTGGCCCGCGGGTACACAGGCAGAGAGGCATTTGTCAAATTTGCCGGTAACTACCACGGTCATGGCGACAGTTTTCTGATCAAGGCCGGATCCGGTGCGATGACATTGGGAATTCCAAATAGTCCGGGTATCACCAAGGGTACTGCAAAAGATACCTTGATGGCCGATTACAACAATCTTGCCTCTGTCGAAGCACTATTTTTGGAAAGAGGGAGCGAAATTGCTGCTGTCATCCTGGAACCTGTTGCCGGAAATATGGGTGTCGTTGTTCCGACCAAAGAATTTTTGCAGGGATTGAGAGATCTCACCACAAAATATGGAGCCTTGCTGATTTTCGATGAGGTGATCACCGGTTTCAGATTGGCCAAAGGCGGTGCGCAGGAATATTTCGGCATCCTTCCCGACCTGACCACATTGGGTAAAATCATTGGTGGAGGCCTTCCTGTTGGTGCTTATGGCGGACGTAAAGAGATCATGGAGATGATGGCTCCCGTCGGTCCAGTATACCAGGCAGGTACCTTATCCGGTAATCCATTGGCTATGGCTGCTGGTATAGCCATGCTTTCCATGATTGATGAAACAAAGGACCTTTATTCCGAAATGGAGCGTAAGGCAGCCAAACTTGAAAATGGGATTCTTGGGAATCTTAGAAGTACAGGCGTCAAAGGTGTTGTCAACAGGGTAGGATCCATGATGACCCTGTTTTTTACGGAGGCACCACAGGTGACCAATCTCGATGAGGCAATGACATCGGATACAGAGCGATATGCTGCCTATTTTAAACAATCACTGGAAAGTGGCATCTATCTGGCACCATCGCAATTCGAATGTCTGTTTGTCTCTTATGCCCATACCGATGAAGAAATTGATCGGATGATTGAGGCTAATCTAAAGGCATTAAAGCAGCTTTAGGAAAGTTTGGAGTTTTAAGTTTGGAGTTTGGAGTTGATGCTTTCGGCTGAATACTTTGAACTACGTAAAGTTTATATTATGACAAATTCAATATTTTTAGATACGATCAGTGGTCAGAAAACCAGTCGCCCGCCGGTTTGGTTTATGCGTCAGGCAGGACGTGTCTTGCCTAATTATCTCAAACTTCGGGAACAGCATACATTCACCGAACTAATGCATTCTCCCAGACTGGCTGCGGAGGTGACATTGATGCCCGTCTACGATTTGGGCGTCGATGCGGCCATTCTTTTTTCAGATATTCTGGTGATCCCTGCCGCCTTAGGGATGAATCTGAATTTTACCGATTCGGGTCCGAAATTCGATGTTGCTCTGAAAGAACTGGCTGATCCAGCGTTAATTTTAAATCCGGATGCCACCAAATTGAATTATATCTACGAGGCCATTGATGAGATTATCCGCACCAAACCGGCAGATATTCCTTTGATCGGTTTTTGTGGAGCACCATTCACAACACTTTGCTACATGGTTCAGGGACTAAGTTCAAAACATACTTTCCCGGATGCTGTTGCACTGCTTTACAAAGACAGAAAGATGACACACAGACTTTTGTCTGCCATTACTGAACTGTCTGTTGAGTATGCGCGAAATCAGGTGAGGCATGGCATTTCTGCCTTCCAGATATTTGAGACTCATGCCGGTTTAATCCCGGCCGATCTATATCAGGAGGTGATGATGCCTTATGTAAGAAGGATTGCCCAAGCTGCGAGGGAAGAAGGTTGTCCGGTGATATTTTTACCGAAAGGACTTGGATACGGAATCAAGCACATCCGGCCCGAGGATGCGGATTTTTTGAGCATCGACTGGCAAATACCTATCAATGAGGCGCGTTCGCTGGTTCACAGGGAAATTGGAATTCAGGGAAATCTGGATCCACGATTGCTCTTTGCCGACAAAAATACGATCCTTGAAACTCTTGACAAGTATGTTGAATTTGGTTCAAGAGAACAAGCCTGGATCTTTAATCTGGGTCACGGATTTATGCCCGGCATCCCGTTTGAAAATGCCAAACTGGTGGTCGACTGGATCAAACAAACCAATTGGAAGCGGGGGTAAGTAATGGATATCAGCACAGATTTTCTGCACAAATACAATGTTTCCGGCCCGAGGTACACCAGTTATCCTCCGGCCAATTTTTTCAATTCAGGTTTTACGACCAAGGATTATATTAGCGAGCTCGAATCCTCCAATCGACAAAGTCCAGCAAACATATCGCTATACATTCACATTCCCTTCTGTCCCAAACGCTGCCATTTTTGTGGCTGCTCAACGGTAATTGCTCAGCGTAAACTAATTGTCGAAAGGTACATCAAGGCACTCAAGTCTGAGATAAAGGCTGTTGCAGCTTTACTTGATAATTCAAGAAGTGTTTCGCAGATTCACTGGGGAGGCGGCACACCAAATTCGATCTCCATGAGTTACATCCGTGAGATTATGGAGTGGATTCGGGTTCATTTTTCTTTGAGCGAAAATGCCGAAATTGCCATGGAGTGCAGTCCGGCATACCTTGATTATCCTCATATCGACCAATTGGCCGAAATGGGATTTAACCGCATCAGCCTTGGAATCCAGGATTTTAGAGAAGATGTATTGAATGTTGTCAACCGTGATGCGCCAAGACATCCGGTCAGTGAGGTGGTCGAATATCTTCGAATAAAAGGTTTCAGGGGCATCAATCTGGATTTTATCTACGGACTTCCGATGCAGACGCTGGAAAGTTTCAAAAACACCATCGATCAGGCCATCAGCATCCGGCCCGACCGTATTGTGACCTTTTCCTACGCTCATGTTCCGTGGGTTAAGGAGGCGCAAAAACAGCTGGAGGTCATCGGATTGCCAGATGCGGATCTCAAAATGAAGCTATTTCTTCAGGCAACGGCACAGTTGAAGGAGGCCGGTTATGCCACGATAGGTATCGATCATTTTACACTTCCGGACGACGATCTGACCAAAGCCTTCAACAACAAGCAGCTTCACCGTAATTTTCAAGGTTACTGTACCCTGGAAACCACCGGACAGGTTTACGCATTTGGTGCTTCTTCCATTACTCAGCTTTATGGTGCTTACGCTCAGAACCATAAAGAGATTACAAAATACATGGAAGCCATAGAAACATTTGGATTCGCCATTGAAAGAGGTTATAAGCTAACCACTGAAGAATTGATTGTCAGAACAGTGATCAATTCAATTATGTGTAATGGATTGTTGCAATTTGAAGATTTGGCCTTGGAATTTGGGCTTTCAGTGGAAGCAATGAAGAAACTTCTTTCGTTCGATCCTGTGAAATTTGAAGAATTTATTGAGGATGGATTGATGAATCTTGAAAAAAATACTATCCGTTTGACGGAAAAAGGTTTTCTTTGCGCTCGCAATATTGCCATGGCGCTCGATCCGGCCTTGAAGTCGGGAGAAGGGGTTTATTCCAGAACGGTATGAAAATCTAAAATTGTAGCATGAGAGGTGTTTTATTGGTCAACATGGGTGGTCCAGAATCGCCGGAAGAGCTTAAAATGTTTCTGTCACGGATGTTCAAGGATCCTGCTATCCTTCCTTTCGGCAGACCTGTACGGCATCTCCTGTCTTTTATCATCAGCCGTTCACGCTACAGAAAATCATGGAAAAAATACGAATTAATCGGAGGAACACCTCTGGTTAAATCAACCTTTAAAACAGCCAGAGCACTCCAATCTATTCTTGGAGAATCATTTGAAGTTAAATACGCATTTTCATACTCATCGCCCGATATAGCAAATACGCTGAATGATTTTAAAAGGGAAGGAATCAGTAAAATACACGTAATACCTCTCTATCCCCAGTCTAGCATAACTACTACCTCAAGTGTGAAGGCAGATGTAAAAAAGGTGACGGACAAGGATTCGTTTTTCGATCTAACTGTTCAAGAGGAATTTTACAGCCATCCGGATTTTGTTGCATTTTGGGTATTTCAGATTCAAAAACACCTCAAAGAGCATGGTATTGAAAATCCAACACTGGTTTTCAGTGCCCATTCCATTCCTGAAAGCTATGTCTTAAAGGGTGATACCTATCCAACCGGGATCATCAACAGTGCAGCACTTATTGCCGAGAATCTGGGGTTTCATTATGAAGCAGTTTTTCAATCCGGCATGAAAAGAGGAAAATGGATAGGTCCTGATGTAAGAGAGCATCTGAGAACCATGAAAGAAGAGGGGATTGATGATCTTGTGCTGATACCAATCAGTTTCGTCCACGAAAATCTTGAAACAAAATATGACCTGGATCTTGAATTGCTTCCATATGCCAGAGAAGAACTGGGATTTAAGCATGTATCAAGAGTTCAATTGCCTGAGGCTGACCTTCTGTTTGTTAACATGTTGGTCGATTTAGTATTAAAATCATGATTGATGTAGTAGTTCTTGGTGCCGGATTAACTGGCATGACAACAGCCTTTCATTTACATAAGAGAGGATTGGATTTTGTCCTTTTGGAACAGTCCGGAAGGGTTGGGGGAGTTATCAAAAGTATAATTGAGGATGGTTTTTTGTATGAAGAAGGTCCTAACTCAGGCGTCATTGGCAACATAGAAGTTGTTAAGCTTTTTGAAGAGCTGGCAGCCGAATGTAAAATGGAAGTGGCCAGCAATCTGGTAAAGAAGAGATATGTGCTGAAAGGCGGGAAATGGGAAGCCTTACCCGGTTCATTTAAAGCCGCTGTTTCAACACCCCTCTTCACCTTAAGAGATAAATTCAGGATACTACTTGAACCCTTCAGACCGGCTGGGAAGAATCCACATGAGACATTGGCCGGACTGGTAAAACGCCGTTTGGGAAAGAGCTTCCTGGATTATGCCATCGATCCGTTTATCATTGGCGTTTATGCAGGGGACCCCAATCGATTGGTTCCAAAATATGCTCTGCCAAAACTTTATCAGCTTGAACAGCAATATGGCAGTTTCATTGGTGGAACGATCAGAAAGCAGTTTCAGCCCAAAACGGAGGAGTTGAAAAAAGTTACCAGAGGGGTGTTCTCTGTAAATGGAGGACTTTCAACATTGATTGATGCCCTGGAGAAAAATATTGGCAATGATCATATTCTTCTGAATGCTAATGATATAACAGTAAAGCCTGTTGCAGATCATTTTGAAGTATCCTGGATAAATAGCCAAAAGGAGCGAATAACGCTGGAAACCAAAAAAGTAATTTCGACCATAGGAGCCCATCAGTTGAATCAGGTAATGCCTTTCATTGAACCAAAAGAGCTTTCAAAAATCACCTCACTTCACTACACAAAAGTTTTGGAAGTTGTCGTTGGATTCAAAGCATGGAAAGGAATGAACCTCGATGCATTTGGTGGTCTGATACCTTTTGTGGAGAAGCGCGATTTACTGGGAGTGCTTTTTATGTCCTCACTTTTCAAAGACAGAGCCCCTCAAGGCGGGGCACTTTTTTCCATTTTCATGGGTGGTGTCAGAAGGCCTGAAATTTTTCAACTCACAGATGATGAGGTGATAAAAATCCTGGAAATGGAGTTTTGCGATGTGATGCAGCTGTCTGGATTTCAACCCGATCTTTTTAGGATCATACGTCATTCCTGGGCCATCCCACAATATGAGGCAGATAGCGGAGAGCGGTTTCTTTCCATTGAAAAGATTGAACGACAGTATCCGGGTTTGGTTATTGGCGGCAATCTTAGGGATGGCATTGGCATGGCAGATCGTATTTTGCAGGGCAAGAAACTTTCGGAAGCAGTCTGAAAAAAAGATGGTTCAAAGCGCTCCTAATTGACTGGAGACTCATTTATTCTCTTATTTTTGTTTGTTAAACCGTTCGCCATGACTTTAACTACCTTACTTATCCAGGATCATCAAGTCATCAAGCTGGTTCACACTGTGATCAGCGGGTCATTTTTGCTTGTTGCTTTCTTTCTTTTTTTCAGGTCATTGCGGGGGTTTATTATGGATTTGAACTACTCCAGCCTCGACAAATTTCTCTCATATGCCTTCATCGTCAACCTCTACCTGCAGCTAATTTTCGGACTGCTTTTAATTGTAAATCCGGAGGCCGTTTCAGCTCAGGGGATAGTGAATCAAGACATTACCATGAAGATGGTAACCAAAAGATTTTGGCCCATTGAACACATTATTCTGATGCTTTTTGCTCTTTTTATTGCCAACCTTGGACTGATCTTCTCAAACAGCACACAAATTGACAGGGAAAAGCACAGGAAAGTTCTCATCTATTATGCCATTGCAATCGCGATGATTGGTTTGTCGCTTAGTTCAACATATCTGAGATAAATATTTTTATCAATCTCTTTCATTCATGCCAAATCTTTACCTGATACCGACAACACTTGGAGAAACCGCAGTTGAAAAGGTACTTCCGGCAGAAATTATTTCGGTCGTTAAGTCACTTCGATTCTTTGTGGTCGAAAATACACGTACAGCCCGTCGTCATCTCAAGAAAATGGTACCGGAAATAGTTATTGATGACCTGGATTTTAAGGAGTTGAATGAACATACGCAGTCAGCAGAACTTGCCTTATTATTAAGCCCTTTGAGCCAGGGATTTGATGTTGGAATTTTGTCTGAAGCCGGGTGTCCAGGTGTGGCAGATCCTGGTGCCGACCTTGTCATGCTGGCCCACGAGAGAGGTATCAAGGTGATTCCGCTCGTAGGACCTTCCTCCATTCTGCTTTCTCTGATGGCTTCCGGCTTAAATGGGCAAAATTTTGCCTTTATCGGCTATATTCCGGTCAAACCTGCAGAAAGAGCAGCAGCAATCCGCGACATTGAAAGAGCTTCGTCCAGAGATAAACAGACACAGATTTTCATTGAGGCTCCTTACCGAAATTCCAAATTATTGGAGGATCTCTTGGCGGTCTGTAACAGTCAGACGAGGCTCTGCATCGCCGTCGACATTACTTTGGAGAGTGAATTCATTGTGACGAAAACAATTTTCCAGTGGAAACGGGCAGTGCCGGAGATCAATAAGAGACCGGCGATTTTCTTGCTACAAGGTTCATGAAGGAAGGACTTGGAGACTAGGGGACTGGAAGACTAGGAGAGTGGTTAAAGAAGGAAATGAGAAGAGAGAAACGGTGAAACGGTGAAACGATGAAACGGGAAACGGTGAAACGGTGAAACGGGAAACGGGAAACGGTGAAACGTGAAACGGTGAAACGGTGAAACGGGAAACGTGAAACGGGAAACGGGAAACGGTGAAACGGGAAACGGTGAAACGGTGAAACGGGAAACGGTGAAACGGGAAACGGTGAAACGGTGAAACGGTGAAACGGTGAAACGGTGAAACGGGAAACGGTGAAACGGTGAAACGGTGAAACG
>JBAXED010000073.1:0-20030 GCA_037140615.1 Prolixibacteraceae bacterium | reverse complement strand
ATTAAAATATTTGTGGATTCGATTTTTATCAGAAATATCCATGTTGCCTGAAAGTGATGTTTCAAGAAGGTATATCCACAACAAGGAACTTGCACCTAGTCAATCCTGAATATTTTTTTGATTATTGAATAAATAACCAGAAAAAGAGAATCCCGGCAAGGTTTTCATCTTTTAAGTGCAACCTTAAAAACCTTAGCGCCTGGTTCAAATGATTTTCAACCGTACTTGGACTGATATTCATTTCTTCCGCGATTTCTTTCGAGTTTTTTCCTTCAACCCGACTTTTAAAGAACACTGCCTTTCGCTTTTCGGGCATTTGGTCTACCAATCGGTCCACCAGAACTTTAAGTGAAGTATAATTGACATCTTCCTGAATTTGTTCTGATTCCGGACTATTCGTTGTGGCAAATTCAGCATATTTGTTAATCAGCGCTTTTGACCTGAAATGCTTTTTCACATAGTTAAAAGCAATAGAAAACAGGTATGACCGGAATTCATATTCCTCTTTGATATCAGCCCGCTTATCCCAGATTTTGGAGAATATTTCCTGAACCATTTCCTCGGCATCTTCTCTCGACTTTAAATATCCATAGGCAAAATGGTACAACTTTGAGCTGTAGGCGTAAAAAATCCGATTGAAAGCTTCAATATCGCCCTTTTTCAGCTTTCTGATCAGTTCTTTATCACTATGTTTAGGTTGCTCCGCCAAAATATGTGGTATTATCTGATACAAAAATATAAACTTCAGTCAGAATATTGCTATTAAGAACAAATTGTCGATTATATCGGAATTGGCATGCAGATAGTTCATTATTTGAACAATGCAATCACAAAGAAAACTATGGTACTAAGGCCATTTTTCTGTCGACCGTGGACGCTTGATCTGATTGTTGCTCTAATCTTGACCTCAAATTTCCCATATCTTCTGATATTTTGGCATCTACAATACGGGCATAAATCTGAGTCGTTTTAATGGAAGTATGCCCCAACATTTTCGAAACTGTTTCAATTGGGACACCATTACTTAAAGTTACCGTTGTGGCAAAAGTATGGCGAGCCAGATGAAAAGTCAGATTTTTGGTGATATTACAAAGATCAGCAACCTCTTTTAGATAGCTGTTCAATTTTTGATTTGAGATGACAGGAAAGATCGTGCCATTATATTTTGACCTTGAATGGTTTTTGTACCGATCCATGATCACCCCTGCTTTAGGAAGAATTGGAATTCTTAAGGGAGAACCCGTTTTTTGACGGCTGGAAATAATCCAATGATTCCCGTCAGTCCCTAAATGAATTTCTTCAGGTGTAAGTTGAATTACGTCAATATAAGCCAGACCAGTATAGCAACTGAAAATAAAAATGTCCTTAGTAAATTCTAATCTCTCAAGTTTAAATTTTGCCTTTTCAATCTTTTGCAGTTCATCTGGCTCCAGATAATCACGATTGAATTTTTTAAATTTTATCTGATAGTTTTCAAATGGATCTTTATTGATCCACTCAAGCCTTTTCGCGAGTTTGACCACTTTTCTAAACCGTTCAATATGCTTCATCACGCCATTATTGTCGAGCGGCCTCTGATGATCAGTTGGTTTTCTTTTCCGGAGGAAATATTCAAATTCGGAAATAAACTTATAGTTGATTTTTGAAAGAAACGCATCCGAAGTGTGAATTTTCTTAGTTAAAAATTCCTTTATATATTTCTCTGTGGTCTTGTAATGTTTCAGCGTATTAACAGAAAGATTGCCCTCTGATATCTTTTTATGATAGTCAAATGCAGCAAGAATTGTTCCTCCTTGTTCTTCAATGCCTAAAAAATGATTCTTTACTACTGACGCTGTTGGCAAGTCTCCATCAACCAACAGATCCCGATAAATATTTGATATTCTGGTCCTGGCACGGTTCAGAAATTGATTTAGTTCCTTAATCTCTGACTTATTTCCCTTAGCCATTCCTTTATGAGAGTCCCATTCACTTGGAGCAATATACTGCTTCAGTGAAACTTCTGCCCTCGTGCTATTAACTGTAATTCTAACATAAATTGTTAGGCTCTTTTCTGTTTCCTTATTTTGCCTGGTTATAAACTGAATTCCAAAAGATTGCATCGTTTCCATTTCAATAAAAGTTAAGTTTTTTCTAATATCAAATTGTATTTATTAAACAATAAGTCATTTTAACTCACCAGAAGTGCGCTAAAATGCGCTAAAAACAGTCAAATTTTATGACTTGAATTGATGAGTTCAAAATTTACATCTAACAGAAATACAATAAGATACAGCGTTTCCAGTGAGTAAATTTAATTTTTAAATCAACTCACCGGATCGTTCACATTTTTATTGAAATTGAATGGCTTATTTTGGTTAAAAAAGAAAATAAAAAAAGCAGTAAACATTTGATTTACTGCAATTTGATTCATTTTGGAAAGTCCTAAAAGTGGGCTGTACTGGAATCGAACCAGTGACCCCTACCCTGTCAAGGTAATGCTCTAAACCAACTGAGCTAACAACCCTTCAATGTTCGGCAAAAATACACTTTTTTTTGAAATTCAGAATGTCCACTTTGCCGAAATCATGGGGTTTAGCTTAAATCCCTTGATCCCCGAGAAATTTGCGCTCAAATCCTGTTCACTTCCCAAAGAGAAATGTTCCGTAAAATTGTACCACAAGACTGGTTTGGTCAGAAACACGTATTTGGTCTCATCAGCTGTCCCTGTAAAATTATCTTCCCGCCAAAAATCAGCGAATCCTGAAAAGGTGACTTTATTCTTAAGCATCTGAATGGCCCATACTCCAGTTATCTGAAAAGATGCTGTATTTTTATCCCTGATGGTTTTGTACAAAGCCTGAAAAGTAAACACTTTTGAAAAATCCTTGGTATTCCAGGTGTACTCTCCTCCAAAAAGCCAGGCATCGTTAATCTGGTAGGCACCATTCATGGGTGTAGTTGTTTTGAATTGCCCAAATCCACCATTGTATTCAACATGAAGTGCAAAAGGACTTTTCCAGAACTTCAGGGCACGCGAAATCTCCCAATATGCCAGAGATACGCCTCGTACTCCTCCTTCTCCGTAATTCAAATCAACAAAGAAAAAAGTACTTCCCCATTTGTCTGGCTTGAACATCTCCACATGCGTCCAGGGAAATTTGCGATCTTTTCCAAGATCGTAATGCAATTGAACATTTTGCGCTTTGAGAATTGAAGCTGACACAAAAATCAGCAAAAGCAAAAGAATTTTTTTCATCTATGGTGGAATTAATTTTAGGATATTTTTTGGGTTTTACTCAGGCCCGTTTTCATCAATGGCGCGGTTCAAAAATTGGTTCATCGGATGAATTATCTTGAAATATTGAATGCACTTTTCAGGAAAATCCGAAGCAAGTACTTCTGCTTCTGTTAGTTGATGACCGTAACCATAAGAACGATTCTTTATGAGGTCCAGATGCTCCCAATCTTTTGGATATCCTTTAGGTGCTGTTTTAAGAGCATCAAAATAGTGCTGATCAAAAGTCGATTTGAAAGGCTCCTTCATCAGCAAATTTCTATACCCATCCGGATGGTAATATATCTCCTGTCGGATCGCTTGCAAATGTTCGGGAGGAGGCATATAATTTCCGCCTGCAATAAAATGTTCGTCCGGTGAAAGATGGATATAATAACCTGCAAAGCCGGATTTTCTGCCGCCACGAGCCATGTAGCTCCCATAATTTGACTTGAAAGGACGCTTATCGTTCGAAAAACGAACATCCCGGAATATTCGGAACATACAATCCTTGGGCTGAAGCAATGGAACTTCTGTATCAAATTTTCTTATTTCATCGATTAACCAGGAAGTAAGGGATAAAAAATCCTTACGCGTTTTTTCATAACGACTCCGGTTTGCTTCGAACCAATCCCTTTGGTTATTGGCATCAAGTTCTTTGAGAAATTGAAGAATTTCGTTCATATGCCAGTAAATTAAAATGAGCTTAAAAATAATTAAAAGTGTCAAGCAATATGGAATCTGAAGGCAAATTGTGTTAATTTAGGAATGATCAGTAATTGATTAATTTTGGATTTTAGATTTTTGATTTTCTGTTGCGTCACAGAGCCAGTGGAAAGCTCCTAATATCAAGTATAATAAACTCATTAGTGAAGAAGAGTGTCATCATCGTTGCTGGGGGAAGTGGTTCCAGAATGGAAAGTGATCTTCCCAAACAATTCATTTTGTTGGATCATTTGCCGGTTCTGATGTGGTCCATTCTTTGCTTTGTTACATATGACCCCGACATTTTCATCGTCGTAGTATTGCCGGAATCTCAACTAAGTGCCTGGAAGAAGCTTTGTGAAAAACATGAATTTAAGTATCCTCATCAGGTTGTAAAAGGCGGTGAAACACGCTTTCATTCGGTCAAAAATGGATTAGGCGTCCTGGGTGAGGCCGATCTGGTTGCCATACACGATGGAGTTCGTCCGCTGGTCTCTGCACAAACTATTGCGAATTGTTTTGATCAGGCATCTGAAACTGGTGCCGCCATTCCTGTGCTCACTGTGGATGAAACGATACGTACAGGATCCATGCAGCAATCCAAAACAGTGGATAGAAATCAATTTTACACAGTTCAGACCCCTCAGGTATTTCAATTGCCAATATTAAAAGCTGCTTACGCTCAAAATTACAACCCATCCTTCACCGATGATGCTTCAGTTGTAGAGCAATTTGGATTTCAAGTTAGGATGGTCTTGGGGAATAGAGACAATATCAAAATAACCCATCCCGAAGATCTGGTAGTAGCCAAAGAATACCTCAAAAAAAAGAGAGACATTGCGTAATGTCTCTCTTTTTTTGTGGAAATTCATTCTTCCACACGCCAAGTATCCTTGGGCAATTAAAGCAGATCAGCAACTTTTTCCTGCAACAACGCCGGGTAGTAAGAGGCAATCAGGTTCAAATGATCGATAGTACCTTTAAGTTCGCTTGTCAGAACCCTTTGATGGTAGAATTCCGCCTTATTCAAATTGCTCATTGAAGTGCTGAAACCATTGGATTCCATGTTTTTATCCAATCTTTTAATACCAAAATAGGTCCCATTGCATTCATACTGAACAGGAAGTTTTTCTGTCAAAACATAGTATTTTTTACACTTCTTTTGTTTGTCAATGGCAACAATCACCTTTAAATCTGAATTTTGGTAAGTAATCTGGTATTTTTCCAAACCCTTATCCTTTAAGAAAAAACGATCATCCAGGGACTCAATTTTATATGTTCCAAATGTAGAATTGGAATCTCCTTCAGCAACAGTACGTTTAGCAAAAGTTCCTAAGCATACTACCAGGATCAATACAGTGGTAAAAACGATTTTTTTCATGACTAATAATTTTTAAAAATTAAATAATTTGTTTTGTGATCCTTTCGAAAGTCAACAATAAGACGCCGGTCATTTTAAAATGTTACATATCCCCAAATGCGTTTTTGCATTTTTAACCATACTTTAACTAACTTTTAACAAATCTATTGCTACCTCACAATCAGATTTAAATAATCCTTGATGAGTATTCTTGGGTAATGAAAATCTGAATATTATTTCGCTAAATTTGTGAGCAAGACACCAAACACCATTCTAAAACAATCAATAAATAAATTAATTAAACAAGAAAATGGAAAGACATCAAGAAGGCAGGAGAATTTTTCTTAGAAACTTGGGACTGGTAACAGGAGCAATGGTTCTACCCACCGGGCAACTGGCATTTGGGAAAGCAAAAAAACATGGAATGAAACTTGGCTTTGTCACCTATTTATGGGGAAAAGACTGGGATCAGGATACAATCATCAAGAATCTTACAGCATCAAACATCAATGGTGTTGAACTTCGTGTGGAGCATGCCCACAAAGTATCTGTCGCTCTCACAAAAGAAGAACGCCTTCTCGTTAAGAAAAAATTCAGTGACAGTCCTATCCAAATTGTTGGCATGGGCACAAACCAGGAATATGATTATCCGGAACCAGAGAAACTCCGCGAATCGATCGAGCAAACTAAAGCCTTCTTCCAACTTAGCAAAGACATTGGCGGATTGGGTGTAAAAGTTAAGCCCAATCAGTTCAGAAACGGTATTCCTCATGAAAAGACCATTGAACAAATTGGTAAATCACTGAATGAATTAGCAAAATTTGGAGCCGATATGGGGCAAATACTGAGGCTTGAAGTCCATGGCAATGAAACACAGGAAATAACCAATATCAAAGCCATCATGGATGTTGCCAACCATCCAAATGCAACTGTTTGCTGGAACTGCAACGCACAAGATCTGAATGGAGCCGGACTTGAAGCCAATTTTAACATGCTCAAAAATCGTTTTGGAGATATTTGTCATGTCCGCGAATTGGATGATACAACTTATCCTTACCAGGACTTGATGAATCTCTTTGTGAAGAATAAATATGAGGGATGGGTTCTTCTTGAGTGCAGAACAGATCCTGCAGACAAAGTTAAAGCATTGATAAGCCAGAAAGAGATCTTTGATAAAATGATTGGGAAAGGTTGAGAGTTGAATTTATTTCTATCTTTATCAGGCGTGTAACCAAATTAAATCCTTTAAAATTAAACAGATGAAAAGAAACCAAATCTTCGGATCAAAGCTTATCACGTTTTTCGCCGGTTTGCTGTGCTTTTTATACTTGCTTCCTATGGCAAGCAAAGCGCAAACAGGCGATGTGGTTGGAAAACCCATGACTTCTTTGATGATCTCCGATGCGAACAATCAACCAAAACAAATTCCTTACGTCGGCGAAAAAGTATTGTTGATTCAATATACAGACCCGGATGTAAAGGACATCAACGACAAACTTTCAGAAGCAGTAAAAGCCAAAAAATTCGATGAGAAGCTCTATCAAGGCATTGGAATTGCCAACTGCAAAGAAACCTGGATTCCCAATGCCGGTATCCGGATGAAAGCCAGACAGAAGGAGAAGCAATTCGTGGGTTCGGTCATTATGCTGGACGAAAATCGCGTGCTGCCAACTGCCTTAGGCCTTGGGAATTGCAACGAAGCAGGTGTTATACTGATCGTTGGCAAAGACAAAGTCATCAAATACATGAAAAAAATTACATCTGAAGAAGAAAGCATTAAGGTAACCGCGGAAGTTGTCGGTCTGTTGGAAGCCGAAATCAAGAAGTAATCACAAGGAAATTATAGTCATAAAAAAAGGCCTTCCGGCCTTTTTTTATGACTATAATTTTTCAAACAGTCTTCGAAGACTAACCTGACCGGCAATGATTGATTTTACCTGATCAATGTCGACCCTTTCCTGTTCCATCGTATCACGGTAGCGGATTGTGACTGTATTATCCTCCATGGTCTGATGATCCACAGTGACACAAAATGGCGTCCCAATGGCATCCTGCCTTCTGTAACGCTTGCCGATTGAATCCTTTTCATCGTATTGACAGTTGAACTCAAATTTCAGTTCATCGATGATTTCTCTGGCTTTTTCAGGAAGTCCTTCTTTCTTGATCAATGGCATCACTGCCAGTTTGACTGGAGCAAGTGGCGCTGGAAGCCTCAACACCACACGGGTATCCTTTTTGCCATCTCCACCATCTATCTCCTCCTCAAAATAAGAAGCCGAAAGAACCTGCAAAAACATTCTGTCGACGCCAATCGAAGTTTCTACAACAAATGGGACGTAAGATTCATTTAGTTCAGGATCAAAATACTGTATTTTTTTGCCCGAAAATTTTTGGTGTTGGGAAAGATCGAAATCTGTGCGTGAATGAATTCCCTCAACCTCCTTGAACCCAAATGGAAACTTAAACTCAATGTCGACCGCAGCATTGGCATAATGAGCCAATTTTTCGTGCTCATGAAAGCGGTAGTTAGATTCACCGAAACCCAATGCCTTATGCCATTTGATACGAGTATCCTTCCACTGCTCAAACCAAGTCAGCTCAGTACCTGGGCGCACAAAAAATTGCATCTCCATCTGCTCAAACTCCCTCATCCGGAAGATAAACTGACGGGCAACAATCTCGTTGCGGAAGGCCTTCCCAATTTGTGCAATCCCAAAAGGAATTTTCATCCTGCCGGTCTTCTGAACATTCATGTAATTGACAAATATGCCTTGCGCAGTTTCCGGTCGAAGATAAATTTTCAATGAGCTGTCGGCTGTCGAACCCATCTCTGTAGAAAACATCAGGTTAAACTGTCGCACTTCAGTCCAGTTGCGGGTTCCGGATACAGGGCAAACGATTTCGTTGTCTTCAATAATCTGTTTCAGCTCAGCAAGATCTGCGTTGTTCAGGGCTTCTGCAAAACGGGTATGCAGGGCATTCCATTTTTCCTGATTCTCCAATACCCTGGAATTGGTTTCTCTAAATACTTTTTCATCGAAGGATTCCCCGAAACGACCGCGCGCCTTATCAACTTCCTTCTCTATCTTCCCTTCAATTTTGGCCAGTTCCTCTTCGATCAGAACGTCGGCACGGTATCTTTTCTTGGAGTCTTTGTTGTCGATCAAAGGATCGTTGAATGCATCCACATGTCCGGATGCCTTCCAAATGGTGGGGTGCATAAAAATGGCGGAATCAATTCCGACAACATTTTCATGTAGCAATACCATCGAATCCCACCAGTATTTTTTGATGTTGTTCTTTAGCTCAACGCCATTTTGTCCATAATCATAAACGGCCCCTAATCCATCATATATTTCGCTGGAGGGGAAAATAAATCCATATTCTTTGCTGTGAGCGATTAGCTTTTTAAAAAGATCTTCCTGGTTCATATTGGGTTTTGTTGAATAAATTTTGAAATGCTAGCGTGCTGTGGAAAATATATGTCAATCGGCACAATTATTTTACCTCTTCGAAATCGACATATTCGCCATCGTTCCTTCGGTATATTTTTTCTTTTTGATCCTTTCGTTCTACAGTAACATTGCCTGGAGATGAAGTATCAGGCTTTCTCCGTGCTTCACCCTGAGCTTTCAAATCACGGTAGATTTTATCTGCTGCCTTTTCCACAATTTTGGGACCAAAATACCTAAGGAAAAATTTAAACCCATAGTACACAATCAACAAGATGAAGAGTACATCAAAAAGGGTGGCGATATTTAATAGGATAAAGAGTGTCATATCTTAACAAAAAGCAACATCGCACAAAAATAGTAATTTTTCTTTGAGCTCAACGCTTTCAGAATGGACAGCCGGGGGCAGCTCTCGGTTGACGTCTTTTGTACACTTCCCATTTTTTTGTGGCAGGATCCTGAAAAATCAAATTGATGCCAAACCTCAAATTGGCATTTCGGGCTGTCGTCGGCAGAAAAAAAGCAGGAACATTGTCAGAAGCGGCATAGAGCTGAACTATTCCAAGTTTGTATGCTGCCGCAAAACCGAAGTTGTCATAGGTAGATTCCATGGCGGAATAACTGGCTGACATGGACAAATTCTTCGTAATCCGGGCATTTGCAGATGCGGTAAATGACGAATGAATCATATTGTTAAACATTCTGAATCGCGCCAATCCTCCAAGGGCAAATCCTCCACCTAATTTATATTCTCCTGCCAAATACAATTTAACAGGTAGCAAAGAGACAAAACTGGAATTGCTCTCTTCAGGTAAAAATGCATCGCGCATGCTGTTGTATAAATCAGAAAATAATTTCTTCACGTTGGTTGTAGTGGGCGGAGAATTGGTGGGATTATTGAGATCAACTCCACTGTACAAAAAATGTCCGTTCTCCGTAAAGGTTGTGACATCTTTGGTCCATGCAATGAAGCCAAGGTCGACAATACTGGCCGACAATTCAAGTTTTTCGCTGACATGGCTTGAAAAGCCCAAGTCAACAGCCAACCCGGGATTACCAAAGTTGCTAAAATAGTTGTTTAAATCGAAATTGTCTTTGGCAAACATCTGGTAACCATTGTTATTCTGAATATCAATGCTGACGGGTGCCGAGATATGAACCTTCCCGCTGGCATCCATATCTATTTGATTTCCCTCAATGGGCATACCTCCCACGAAGTTCAATCCGGAAGTTTTAACTCCTGCTAATCCAAAAAGCATTTTCCCGGTTATTCCGATGCTCATTTTTTTGTTCAACTCCCTGGCAAAAGTGATGGCAAATTCACGGTAGTGAGCAGCCCCAATCCCAAAATACCCCGAATGAAAAGTAGATCCCAGGTAGGGTTCGTTGCCGTAATACAACAAGTCAGCCATATTTTTGGTAAAAAACGGCTCCGCAAATTGGCGTTCTGTCCAGGAAAAACTATAAAAATCGCGAGCACCCTTCCATCCAAACTCTAAAAGCGTTAAAGATGTTGACAGATTTAGAAAATTGTTTTTGTCGAGAGAAGAAAGATATTTTTGGAAATCCCAGACCATAAAGTCCGATAAAGTTCCGCTCCCTTTATGAATCAGATCGTTATAGCTCCAGTTGTTGGTATTGAATGAAACATCCAATTTTGAGGCAAGTGGCATGCTGATGTAAAAACCCTTATCAATCCCCGGACGGGCCGGATTCAAATCTTTGGTTTGCGGAATACCCTTCAAAAAATAGAGCGAATTTGGCTGTGCCTGTAGATGAGTGATTCCAAAGACAATGGGAAACAAGGCAAAAATGATTAGATAGGATCTTCTCATATTTTTACCTTAAACAGATTGAGGGGTGCCCGGAATCCAATGTAAAAAGAGATGGGGGCCGATTTCAGAACATTGGCAAGAACTGTCCCAGTGCCGGGTTGGTACAACGCGATGGAAAGATCAATCTCAGTTGCCAAACCAAGTTTTACAACATCAAGTGAGTCTAATTTAAATTCCAGGGAGTCCTTTGAAGGCACATCTACAAAACCTTGTGTATTAATAGTTGCTGAATTACGAATTGTGCTTGATACCATGGTTGAATCCTTATAACCAGGACCTGTAAATATCAGTTTATACTGGTATTTCATGGGTATTTCATTGACTGTTTTAACTATCACCACCATCGAGTCGATTCCATTTGTGTTAAAGAACATTCCGTTAAATGGATATAGAATCAGCTTTAAGTAGATTGGATCAGCTGTAACAGGGGTATTCCCAACCAAAGGTGCTCCCTTGTAGTAATCTTTAACCACATAAGTTCCGCTAGTCATTGGCCGGTAGACAACAGGATTCAGACCGGCTGGGTCGGCGAATTTACTTAAATCGAAATCTGACAAATTGCAAGAAACAAATAAGATCCCCATCACAAAAAGCAGATTCAGAAATTTGAAGTTCTTCATTTTTTCATCCGTTAATAATTTGTTTTTCAAATGTCGCATGGAATAGCCACGAAGTTATAATCATCTCTCATGGAGATATGCAAATCATGGCGATTTCATCATTTGATAGTTGGCCAGATATCCGTCTGGAGTAGCAACCAACCAGTCAATCGTTGAAGCCTTTTCATCGAAGGTACCAACAACAGGCAGACTGTACTTTCCGGGTTGAAATTTATTAAAAATTGAGCCATCTTTTCTTACCAGGATCGTGCTATTTTCAGCCATTGAATTTAGCTCAATTAATTGTTCTCCACAAATAGTAAGAACGGTAGGAGCGAGCTCCATAGGCACTTTTAACGGGATGGAAAAATTCAATTTCCCGGTCATATTGTAGCAAGTAAGATTCTGGTTATCGCAAAAAAGGAAATCCGCACCTTCGTTTCCCGCAAATTCAACCGGAAAAAAAGAATGGCCGGGAGAGAAGTTTCCTGCATTGATTTTTTTTGAAGTGCCGTCAAACCACATAAATCTGATTTTACCCCGGTCATCTGTGGTCACCATACATTCGGAACCACCTTTTATTTTTATCAAGCTGATATCGTTCCGGGAATGAACAAACTCCTCCTTCATTTTTAGCCGTTCTTTGCCTTGCCGGTCAAGAATATAAGTATGGTTTCGATCAAAGAATACAATAAAATCTTTGGAACCAACACTGAAATGATGAACTGGAAATTCAACCACACCCTCTGTTGCTTTTGTTTGCCAGCCTGTGATCATCTTCCCATTTTTATCAAAATTGTATATTTTGTGATCACTGCAGGCAACCAGGAACCGGTAATCCCTTTTGCCTTCATAATCAAAAGCCGCCACACTGTTTGTAGCAGGTGCCTTTAAACGGATAGGAAATTTTTTTATTTCAGCTCCGGTCCGGTCAATTATGTGAATGGCTTCTTTGGTATTGAAAAGTAATTGAACCTCTCCTTTATTAATGATTTCCAAGGTCTTGATATCTCCAATGATGGCACTACCAAGTGGTTTCTTCCATCGCTCAACGCCATCCTTATCAAGGCTGATGAGATTGTTCTCAAAGTCTTGAAAAACGATCTCTTTCTTCTGCTGTTTAGATGAAAAAGTTGCAAAAATTGGCCTTCCACGCATTTTCGCTTTAAGCAAATACCTCCAGAAAGGAGTCTGTTTCTCTTCTGGTTCAGGGTTAACAATGAGCGAAGCAGCGTTGTAAAAAGTACCATTATTGTTGCCCCATTGCCACAATACATTTTCCAGTCTGCACAAACTTTCAGCCGATTTTTTTAGCTTCTGAAATTGATCCGCTTTAATGATCGGTTCGAAAAACGGGAGAGACCGACCAGGCGAGCACCACATATCGAAGTTGGAGGAGCGGGCCATTCCGGATGACAGTTTTGCAAAGGATGGAATTCCCTTCAAAAGCTCCTCTCTTTGCAACAAGCTTTGATATCTCTTAATTGAGCCCGGCGTTGGACCCATGAGAATATATCCATCCCCGGCCGCCATCCATTTTGTTTGAATTGCACCAAAATATAGTTCCCCGACAAGCGAACCGAAATGATCAACCGGCACCTTAAGTATACTGTTTCTGCGTGCATCTATTGACTCATCATCCTGGATATTTTTGTTGCCTGAAAACCATTTCCTCACAGCGTTAACCAGAGGATCATTCAGGCCTTTTTTTACTTTCATCAGGAAAAATCTATTGTCTGAACTATCTGCCAGATTTTGATTGGTAAAGACAATGGCCGCCTCTCCGGACCAATATTCCTTTAAATATTGACGGATATTAAAGTTTAAAACCTTGGAAAAATCATTAATCTTTTCGTTGTAAAGCTCAATTTTGTTCTGCTTTTGAAGAAAATTAAGGTAATCTTCGATGTAAAGTGATGGATGAGAAAGATTTTGAGTCACAAAGAAAGTGGTTGTAGAAGGCATCAGCGTTACCAGAGAGTTTAGTAAAGGTTTTTGCCTTTTAAATACATCCAGATAGCAGGTAGAGGCGCTATCAGTAACCGTGAACCCATTAATATACAATTGATTATCCTTTTGAATGATGTCAACTTCAGTCCATTTGGCATAATTCGGAAGCAAGATACCGGTAGCTGTTGAATCAGCGTAGAAACCTGACAAATAGCCGGGTAAAGTTTTGTGATTGATGAAGATATTGAGATCATTCTTCACCGCTGTATTTTTATTGATCCGCAAATAGTTGGCATCTTCCAAAACGGAAGGCCTTTCCATTTGTTCGATCGCCATTCTGAGTTGTGATTCTTCACTGCATACCATTAAAACGCCTTTATAGATTGAGTACAGAATTTTCCTTTTTTTTCTGTTTTCTTCCCAATTATATTGCAGCACGTCGGCGCCGTTGATTTTTACTGTGGTTGCAACAATATTTTTAGAACCAAAATATTGTTGAATTTGACTATTAATACTGTTTTTCTCAGAAATACTGCCCATTTCAAGCAAAAAAAGCATTGAATTTTTGTCCGGCACGACAATCAATTCTTTGTGCTGAAGAAAACTTTCACGCTCCTTATTCTGGTGAATCAGAGAATCTAAAAAGACAATGTCTGAGTAAACAGCATTTACTTCATCGATATTTCGCATGGATTGCCAGCCCATGCTTTTGGATGTCTTCTCAGTAAATTCGCCAAGGTTTTTTATCCTGATGAAGAAGGGCGCCTCGACAGGTACCGCTTTTAGTGGTGAAGTCCCAAGATACCTGGATTCTTTTGCAAAGAAATACCAACCGGCAAAAATTCCAGCTATCAAAAGGAGTGTTGCGGATATCAATAGTCTTTTCCCGATCATCTATTTACTATTGTGATTTTACCAGAGAGGCGTCCACAATTTTATACACTTTATCGGAGCGTCTCACCTTGGAGGGAACTGCTACGGAACAATAGGATCCTTTCGTCGCTTCTTCAACGGTTTTCATTTCAACCCTTACCTCCTCAACCATGGTTTGCATGACACCGCTGCTTGGTCCTGTGATCAGAATCTCATCTCCCGGGAAAAGAGAACCTGTTTCCAGTTTAATCTCCCCAATCCCGATGTTTGTGAAGTAATTGGTCACTTTCCCAAGGTAAACCCTTCTTCTAGTGGCCAGCGAACCATAGTTTCCGCTCCATTCACCCAGCCGCTGTCCAAGGTAATAACCATCCCAAAATCCTCTGTTAAAGACGGTTGAAAGTCTGCTATCCCAATCTGCAATCTTCTCTTCATTAAACGTGCCATCAGCGCATGAGTTGGCCGCTTCGCGGTAGCATTCAACAACACATTTCACATAGTCTGCACTTCTGGCACGTCCTTCTATTTTCAAGACGGAAACTCCTGCATCAAGAATTTTATTTAAAAAATGGATGGTTTTCAAGTCTTTGGGTGACATGATGTATTCATTGTCAACCACCAGTTCGGCACCTGTCTCTTTATCTGTCACAGTGTAGGCACGCCTGCAGCTTTGCATGCAGGAACCTCTGTTGGCAGACGAATTCATTTCGTGCAATGAGAGGTAGCATTTGCCGGAAGTCGCCATGCACAAAGCACCGTGCACAAACATTTCAAGCCTTATCAGCTCACCACCCGGACCCCGAAGATCATTGGCTTTGATCTTGTTGGAGATTTCCCATACCCTTCCAATGTTCATCTCTCTTGCCAGAACCATGACATCGGCAAATTGCGCATAAAATTTAACCGTCTCATAATTTGTGATATTCAGCTGTGTGGAAATATGCACTTCCATATCAATCTCCCGGCAAGCCTGAATGACTGCCAGGTCTGAGGCGATAACGGCCGAAACTCCGGCCTCTTTGGCTGCCAAGATTATTCGCTTCAAAGTTTCCGCTTCCTCATCAAAAACAACGGTGTTAACTGTCAGGTAGGTTTTTACTCCTGCTTTCCCCGCTCTCCTGGAGATCTCCTTCAAATCTTCAAGGGTAAAATTATTGGCCGATCTTGCCCTCATATTGAGATGCTCGACACCAAAATAAACGGACCCGGCTCCGGCTTGTATGGCTGCCATCAAAGATTCATATGAACCTACAGGAGCCATGATTTCTATGTTGTTGGTCATTCTTTCTATATATTACAAAGTGCCTAAAGTGCACTAAAGTATTTAAAGTGCCTAAAGTTATGGACCCTGAACTAATATTCCTTGTGCAGCAAGTACTTTAGGCACTCTAGTTTACTTTAGCGCACTTTAGGCACTTCCATTCTTGGATCAAAAGTAAGATTTTATCTGTTGCGAGATTTATAGTCACGCCTCGGACAATGTTTTCGTATAAACAGTATATTTGAAAATTCGTTAACGAATGTGAACGATTCTTAACTTCCGGATTTATGAAGCATCTTATATTTTCCCTTCTGATATTGATTTTGCTTATTTCCGCAAAATCAGATAAGAAACCATTCAATGAAAAATACCGGCCTCAGGTTCACTTTTCTCCTGAAAAGAACTGGCTTTTTGAATTAAGCGGTTTTGTTTTTTACAAGGGTGAATACCATCTCTTTTACCACAACGCATCTACCGTCAACAAAATTTACAGCGATCAGATCGGACATGCGGTTAGTAAAGATCTTCTTCACTGGCAATATCTGCCTTTTGCCTTTACTCCTGACGAAAAATCATCCAGCATGACAACCTCTACACCTTATGCAGGCTGTGCAATCGTCGACTCGCTGAATTTTGCCGGGTTAAAGGAAAAGGACGAAAAACCAATGCTGATTTTCTATTCAGACAATGAAGGAAATCAAAATGTGGCATACAGCAACGACGGTGGACTTACCTGGAAGAAATATGACAAGAACCCGGTTATAAGCAATCCTGGAAGTGATTCACAAGATCCAAAAGTCTTCTTTCATGCCCCAACCGGAAAATGGATTCTTGCTTTATTCCGCAGTAAAGGTGAGCATGTCAAACAAGGAGGAATTTCCTTTTACAACTCTGCCGATTTGTTGCATTGGAAATTCAGTAGTCACCTTGAAGGGTTTGGTGAGTGTCCTGATATTTTTGAAATTGCTCTGGAAGGAGATAAAAATGTAAAAAAATGGGTCCTTTTAAGTGACGAAGGAGAATATAAAATAGGCCAATTTGACGGATTATCCTTCAAACCGGAGACCTCACTTCAAAAGTTGGATTATGGGAAAAACTTCTATTCTGCCCAAACGCTCTCTAACTCGCCAAACGGGAAGATAATACAAATCGCCTGGATGAGAGGAGGCGAGTTTCCGGATATGCCTTTCAACGGTCAGTTGAGTTTTCCCGCCGAATTATCATTGAGATCAACAAAAAAAGGAATTTTTCTGTGCAGGAAACCCATTGAAGCTATTTCATCTCTTTATGAGCATGAAATCAGCAAAAAAGATAAAAACCTCATTCCTGGGATAAAAGGGAATCTGTTGGGCGGAATGAAAGGTGATGCCATTTCAATCAAGGCTGTTTTGTTACCAAAGAATTCTGACAGTTTTGGCTTTATCATCCGTTATGGAAAGCAATCCAATGGAACAGATATTCAATACAATTCATCCAAGAAAACACTGGAAGCAAATGGAATAAAAATGCCATTAGAATCTGTTGACGGAAAAATAGAAATCGAGATACTGGTCGACAGATCTTCCATTGAAATATTTGCCAACCATGGCGAATCCTGCATCAGTACCAGCTTCACTCCGACGCTGGGCGAGGATGAACTGATACTGTACACACAGGGAGGCGAATTATTTGTCGAATCGTTGGAGGCACACACACTCAAATCTGTTTGGTTGAACAAATAAATTATTTAAAGGTTATCTTTGTTGCCGGCTTTTGATTTTATAAAGCTAGCTACTTAATAAGTATTGTTTTAATGGCAAAATTGCTCGAAAATATTGACTATCCATCTGATCTTAAAAAAATTAAAGAACGGGATTTACCAAAAGTATGTGCCGAAATCAGGGAATTGATCATTCAGGAAGCTTCCTGCAATCCGGGTCATTTTGGTGCCAGCATGGGAGTTGTCGAATTGACTGTTGCTCTCCACTATGTGTACAATACTCCCTACGATAAGCTTATTTGGGATGTCGGACATCAGGCCTACGGTCATAAAATTTTGACCGGACGAAGGAAGCAATTTCATACCAACAGAAGATACAAAGGCATCAGCGGATTTCCCAACATGTCAGAAAGTGAATACGATTCTTTTGGTGTAGGGCACTCTTCTACTTCAATTTCAGCAGCACTGGGTATCTCAATTGCCGCAGCACTTAACGGTGAGAAAGACCGCAAGGTAATTGCTGTGATCGGGGATGGTTCCATGACAGGTGGGTTAGCATTCGAAGGGCTTAACAATGCCGGCGGTGTCAGTGCTGACTTGTTGGTTATCCTTAACGACAACAACATGTCTATTGATCCCAATGTTGGGGGTATCAGTAAGTACTTTGTCAGAATGCAGACATCCAGGGCCTACAATAATCTGCGGTCAGGTGTATGGCAAATCCTTAAACATTTCAAGGCAGCTGGCAGAAAAATGCAATCGCTTCTAAGGAGGCACCAGCATGCGGTAAAATCAATTGTTTTCAATGATAGTAACCTTTTTGAAGCGCTCGGATTTCGATATTTCGGTCCGGTAGATGGTCATGATGTGGTTGCGCTTACCAGGATTTTTCATGATCTGAAAGACATTCCAGGCCCAAAACTTTTGCACGTACTTACCAAGAAAGGAAAAGGTTTTACTCCGGCTGAGAATGATGCGACCACCTGGCACGCTCCCGGCAAATTTGACGTGGTAACCGGTGAAATATTCAATGAACCTGATTGTTCTCCAAAAGGATCGAAATATCAGTTTGTTTTCGGACAAACTTTGCTGGAACTGGCAAGAAAAAATGCAAATATCGTTGGTATTACCCCTGCCATGCCTAGCGGATGCTCCTTAAATATCATGATGGAGGAAATGCCGGAAAGAGCATTTGATGTGGGTATCGCTGAACCCCACGCGGTAACTTTTGCCGCCGGGTTGGCAGTATCAGGTAAAATCCCGTTTGTAAATATTTACTCCTCCTTTATACAAAGATCTTACGACCAGATCATTCATGATGTGGCGCTTCAAAAATTAAATGTGGTTTTTTGCCTGGATCGTGGCGGTCTCGTTGGAGCAGATGGGGCAACCCATCATGGAGTTTTTGATTTGTCATTCATGCGAAATATTCCCAATATGACAGTATCGGCTCCGATGGATGAACTGGAACTTCGCAATTTGATGTATACTGCACAACTACCCAACAAAGGACCATTCGCGATCAGATACCCTCGGGGGAACGGAGTAATCAGCGAGTGGGAATCAGACTTTACAGAAATTCCGGTTGGGAAAGGACGAAAGATGGCTGATGGAAAAAGTGTAGCCATATTATCGATCGGTCATCCTGGAAATTTTGTTACTGAAGCACTAAAAATATTAGCTGCTGAAAAAATCTCAGTTGCCCATTACGATATGCGATTTGTTGTCCCAATCGACATAGAAATCCTTAAAGAAGTGGCCTCTGGTTTTGAACATATCATTACAGTAGAAGACGGATTAATAAGTGGAGGATTTGGTAGCGCTGTTCTTGAATATTTTGCATCCGAAGGATGGCCAAAATCCATTGTCCGACTTGGAGTCCCTGATCGCTTCATCGAACAGGGCACGCAACAGGAACTGTACCATGAATGCGGTTTTGATGCAGAAGGTATCTGTCAAGCTGTCAGGAACATCCTAATGTGAAAATGAGGAAATATGGAAATTTGAAAATGAGGAAATGCATGGAAATAATTGTTTATCGCAAATAATTATTCTTTGTAACCCTACAATTACGCAATTTGCACATTTTCACATTTTCACATTTTCACATTTCCATATTGTATAATATTTTTTTATACCTTTGCCAAGCTTTTTAACGGGGATAATTATGAACCAACTTTCACAATACACCCTTCCATTTTCAGGATTGAGTGAGGGAAAGCATCTATTTGATTTTAATATCAATGATCGCTTTTTTGCAGAGTTTGAAAACTCCGAAGTTGAGAAAGGGGAGTTGGAGATTCAGATAGAACTTGAAAAACGTTCTACTTATCTTAGTTTATCCTTCGCAATCAGCGGAGTTGTAGAGTTGGTCTGCGACCGTTGTCTGGAAAATTTTATTTTCCCGGTTAAAAGTAACAGAAAGCTGCTGGTCAAATTCAGTGAAAAGCAGGTTGAAGATGAAGCTGAATTGATTTATCTTCATCCGACTGCCTTTGAAGTTGAGGTTGCCCAGTTTATATACGAATTCGTGATTTTAAGTTTGCCTATCCGGAGAGTACATCCTGATGGAGAAAATGGAGAAAGCTTGTGTGATCCGGTTATGATTAAGAAGCTGGAAGAACTAAGGTACCATAGCAACACATTAGATGAACCGGATGACCCAAGATGGAATGAATTAAGAAAAATTATTGGTAATTAAAGTAAAGATTATTTAAAATGGCACATCCTAAACACAAACACTCAAGTACCAGAAGGGATAAGCGCAGGACTCACGACAAAGCAGTACCAGCACAAATTTCATCCTGCTCCAATTGCGGCGCAGCGGTAAAATATCATACTGTATGCGGCGAATGCGGTTATTACAGGGGTAAATTGGCTATTGAAAAGAGCGCTGCAGTCTAATTTGTCGGAATCAATATTGTTTTAATTGTTCAGACAAAAACGTCTAAAAAATCCCGTCAGGGATTTTTTTGTTTCTTCCATGTGCTAGAAACCAAACGAATTACTAATTTCAAATCGTTTTATTGATCAATAATTA
>JBAXED010000072.1:0-20225 GCA_037140615.1 Prolixibacteraceae bacterium | reverse complement strand
TTCTGGCGACTGAAAAATTGGTATTCCTGTCAGGATGTTCATCATTTACCTGCATGACACCGATATTCCATTTGTTGATCATCCCAGTTAGCTTGGCAGCATAATTAATTTGAATCGGTAACCCGCTGTTATCCAATCCCATCCGCCTCGAAAAAAATGGAATAATATTCTTCCCATAAGTATTGGCGTCCTCACCTTGAATACCGAATGAAAAGAGACTGGCTCCATCCAGAAAGAAATCCCGCTTTTCAGGAAAAAGCAGATCGAATCTGGTCAGGTTGATTTGGCGATCGTCCACTTCTGTCTCAGCAAAATCGGTATTAACTGTCAATGAAGACTTTAAACTTGGCGTGATTTGATAAAACAGGTCCACTCCTGCTTTGACAGGATATTTGTTGCTGACACTTTTTTTGGTATCCATTCCTCCTACGATATATGGAGAAATGTCCAGTCCTATTCCCTGGGTAATATTTTTCAATCCTACCAAAAGTCCCGCATCAGATACCTGAAACTTATAGCTGTTGATGTTTGCTGAAGGCCAGTACGACATCTCCAATTTGCGCTTGATGTGGCGGATAAATTTGATCCCCCAATTTGGATTATATTTATCAAAGCCCATTGTCTTAAATGGAATGGCCATTTCAGCCTCCCAGCCGTCTGCTACAATGTGTGCTTTTCCTTCCCATAAGCCATCCCATTGTTTGTTAAAAACGGCACCATTCTCACTGATTGTTGCGTCACCAATGGACCCCCGCGGACCAACCTGAAACCAGTAGCCATTCCGGTGATCCAGGTAGGTATCGAGTATAACCTGGATCCTGTCGTCATTCCCAAGGCTCACATCCCGAGCCATTTCCTTGGCAGTGATCTTTTTGGGATCATCATAGCACTTGACACCGACATAGAGGAAGTTGGCATCGTAGCACACATAAAAATTTGTTTTCTCCGAAACCGGCTGACCAGAATTAGGTTCGCGCTGGACCAGTTGATCAATTTTGGCGGCACTTGACCAGGCTTCATCATTCAGACGCCCATCAATAACAGGAGCCTTTGCAATTTTTATGGCATTAATGGAAGGTTGTGCAAAGCAAAGTGAAGGAAACAACAATAAAAGCGGGAATAATCTGGTAGAAAAATGCATAGAAATTATAGTAATTAATAATCTGCCGACTACCAGAAAATTGTTGTTTGCCTTTGTTTGAGGAAACGGAAAATTTATCAATTATTGATGGAGATCGTAAACAGATAGTTTGGCAATAAGGTCTCGAAAATAGTAAATTTATTCCAATCCGGGTTCCTTTCTGTTGGTCTTTATGACTGACAGAACGCGCTTGGATTCGAGTCTCTTTTCGACAGAAGCCTTGGTAGGCTTCGTTTTGTATCTTTTGATGCGTGGCATCAGGGCCCTTTCAAGTAATAAATAAAACTTTTCAATCACCTTTTCTTTGTTTTTTAGTTGGGACCGATCTGTTTGAGCAACAAGTACGATCTCACCAAGTTTGTTCATTTTATTGCTCAATTTTTCTGTCACAATTAATTTTTCTTCCTCACTTAAGAATTGTGATTCGCTGACATTAAATCGAAGTTCAACTTTTGAACTTACTTTATTGACATTCTGTCCTCCGGGGCCACTGCTCCTTGTTGCCTGAAATACAAACTCGTTTGCAAAATTACGCTCAGAAAAGTCCATACCTTCGATTTTTATCCAATATAATACAAAAAAAGGGCTGAACCAAAGTCCAGCCCCTTAATATTCAAAATTTCGTTGTTATTGCAGCAACCAAATTTTAGAGTATTCATCGTCAACGGCTGGGGCCAAAGTAGCCACGCCTTTGTCGTATGCATCCTTGTTCTGACCCAGCTCATTGCCGGGATAACGATAGCGCAACGGGAATGTATAAGTTGACAAATATCCATTTTTGAAAATATTCGGCAACAGTGTTCTGCGCAGATCCAGATAAGCTTCACTTGCAACAGAGAAAAGGGAAACCCATTTCTGTTCGGCAATCTTAGCCAATTTACCTGCATTGTCTGAAGGCAATGCAACAGAGGCCTGGGAAGAGTAAGTAGCTATAGCGGCATCGCTTACTCCCCAACGTTTCATGTTGGCTTTGATAGCGGCCTTGTAATAAGTGTCTGCGGTTCCCGTTGATACCCATCCTTTTACAGCTGCCTCAGCCAGGTCAAATAAGATTTCATCTTTGTTTAATACCTGAGCACGAAGCAGTGCATGTGAATTTTGTTGGAAAAGTTTAGAGTACTTGGACACTTTGAAGTTGCCATAAGTACCACCTAAAGAGGTATTCCAGTGACCATTGCCATTTTTCCAATCTCCAGGCATACCCGCGATAAAACCAACATACAATTTATCTATATCAAGAATATTTTGTACTTGCGTAGCTATTACAGGATTTGATTTATCTATGTATTCCCAGGTGGAGGTATAGGTAAACCCGTTCGGATCTGTCGTATTTACCGTTTTACCATTCAAAGTTGGATCATTTGTCCAGGGATTTTCTACCGGCGCAAACCAAACGTTCATGCGAGGATCTTTGTTGGCAGCCATGATATCAACCAAAGTTTTGCAAGGTCTTCTTCTTTCGAATTCACCACCGTTGCCCCAGTTGTTTGGTCCGCCAACCCATGAGTTGACAGTTGTTGTTCCAACATAGGCTATAGAGGCATTTAGGTCTGCATCATCAGTCAGCAAAGGCTGAGCGGCTGCTGCAGCTATTTTTGCTGAATACTCAGCTTTGGCAGATGCATGTATCAGAAGTCTCAATTTCACTGAATTGGCAAATTTTGCCCACTGAGCTTTGCTTCCTCCGAACATCAGGTCGTAAGAGGTGCTGATTGGATCTGTGCCTGCATTAATGTTGGCGATGGCAGCATCAATCTCTTTTAATAATCCGGCATAGATCACTGATTGCTTGTCATAAACAGGATACAAAATTCCTTCACGTCCTTTCAGTGCTTCGCTGTAATATACATCACCATAAAAATCAGTCATATAAGAGAATAGAAGTACTCTAAATGAGGTAAAGATACCAACATGTGTTTTAGAACCTCTGGCATCAGCCAACTTGATGGAGGCATCAATGAATTTCAGAATATCCATCGCTGTATACATATCGGTTGGAAGCTGTTTGAATGCAGAATAGTAGTTGTCTCCACCCTGATAGTTCCGCTCCGTGTACTGAACAGCGCCCGGAAGCTTGGTATTTCCCCATCCCATATCCTGGTAGAACAGAGATGTTTTCCTCAAAATTGAGGAGAGCAGATATGGGTCATTTAATGACTCAACTGCATTTTTTTGTTGTAATAAATCGTACTGCCTCAGCGAATCCTTGTTACATGAAAAGAGAGCAAAGAGCAGGAATATTACAGTTATTTTGGGTAAAAATGATTTCATATTTATTTAATTATTTATTTCAATGAAAGTCAATTATTAAAAATCAAGTGCCAATTTGATACCTAGAGAGCGAACACTTGGCAAGGTTGCGCGAAGTATACCCTGGCTCACACCAACGCCTGAGAAAGCAGATTCAGGATCTTCGTGACGACCGGAGGCATTCCACTGAATCAAGTTTCTTCCTATCAATGAAAGGTTTACATTGAAAATTTTCATCTTGCTTGTGACCTCATTTGGGATGGTATAAGTAAGTGATGCTTCTCTCAATTTGAAGTTTGTCGCATCATAAACCCTGGTAGAAGTAAAATTCCAGATACAATCTCCCCAACTGTTGTAGGCAAATTGATAGAACGTATTATTAGGATCTGCACCATTCACAATATAGTCTGCATCAGTTGGTGTAGTTCCTGTGAAGTCTGGATTGATAAATACTCCTTTGGCATAGCCCGCATCGCTAAAGTCAGCACGTTGACCATCATTGTTGGAATTGATATTGTCATATTTACTGGAACCTTCGGCAGGCCAAGGATGACCACCAGTTTCTGCATCACGACCGCCACTCCAGAATGGGTTGTTGGGTCCTGAACTGACAGATTCGAAAGAACGACCGTTGGAATCCATGTACTGCTGATTCACAGATACATATTTACCGCCCATTCTCAAGCTACCAACAAGGTTCAATGTGAATTGTTTGTATTTTACGGTAGTATTCATACCAACAATATAGTCCGGATTGTAATTACCCAACTGGGCACGGTCCTTTTCATTGGAAGATTTCTGGAACTCCCCGGCATCACCATCAAGCAAAGCCATCCCTGCATATTTTCCGGTTTGAACCCTCAGGATGGGATTCTCTTCGTAAATGTTACCAATCTCTTCTCCTTCTGCAATTTTTACTTTTGTCTTTCCATCATAGGAAGCAAAAACATAACCATTCGGAGCAAATTTAGGTGACAAGCGCAAGATATGAGCCTTATAGTGGGTTAATGTAGCAGTAAAATCCCAATACCAGTCTTTATTTCTGACAGGAACAAATGTCAGACCCATTTCAAAACCTTTGTTGCGTACATCACCGATATTGGTTGTCATCGAAGTAAATCCTGTACCTTGGACCACCGGGATACCACCCAACTGATTGTTTTGATCTTTGACAAAGTAAGTAAAGTCAAACTGAACCCTCTTTTTCAATAGCCATAAATCAAGTCCTATTTCTTTGGTGACTGATTGCATAGGCTTAATATCCGGATCGACCAATGTTGCACTAATATTTGCTGTTTTAACAGTACTTGACCAATCAGGATTGTCAAAACTATAAGTATCAACAGGCCTTAATTTTGATAAACCATTTCCAACGCTAGCCAATCCAAGTCGGACCTTGGCAAGATCTATAGCGGCAGGTAGCTGGAATGTTTCATTGACTAACCAGCTAGCAGAAACGGATGGATAGAAATAGTTGATTTTCTCTTCCGCCAAATTTCCTTTCCAGTCATTGCGACCGGTAACCCCAATGAACAGTTGCTTATTCCAGGCTAAATCAGCTGTAGCATAGGCACTGTAGTTTTTCCCAGCTCCCCAACCGTAGTTTGCACTTAATCTGCCGGGAAATGAATTTCCAATTGTGAATAATCCCGGTACAGAAAGAGAAGATGCGCTGACATCATATGAATCACTATTACTGTAGGCATAGTTAACACCAGCCACTGCAGAGATTTCAAATTTTCCTGCTGCTTTATTGAAAGAAAGCAACGCATCAGAGTTAACATTCAAACTGTTGTTTGTATTGGTAAGGAACTGTCCATCACCACTCGCTGGTCTGCTTGATAATGCAGTACGACCAAATGACTGGCGGTATTCGTAGTTTTCGCGCACATTCTCCATACCGGTACGAAGCATGAAATTGAAATCCTTGTTCAATTTCCAATCCAATTGCAATTTGCCAAAGAAGTTGTCTCTGGTGAAAATATTGATTTTTTCGTAAGTACTCCACCAAGGGTTATCTTCCGATTTATCAATACCATTGTCCTTTTGAATGGCTCCATTCATTAAAATACCCTCAAAGCCTTTCATCCAGTAGTCTTTCATATCGGCAATTGGCTGAAGGTTTTCAGGGAAATTGAACAACAGACTGTTTAAAATACTGTTTGATCCAGTAACATTGGCCTTGTTGGGTGAGTAAGTACGAATGTAACTTGCATTGGCTGAAATTTTAATCTTATCAGTCAATTTATAATCAGAACTGAGGGTAATAGATTTCTGATTTGTTTTGGTGTTTGGCATAACGCCATTGTTGCTCATGTTACTCAATGAAAGGCGGAAAGCACCTTTGTCATAATTACCCGTGACGCTAACATTTGTGGTGACTGTACTTCCGTTATTCAGGTAAGCCTTAATACGGTTTTCTTTGGAAGAAAGCATGGGACCATTGTCCCATTTCTGAGTTTTGGTATTCCAGAAATTGTCTGTGTACTTACCGTCAAGTTTTGGCCCCCAGGTATCTGTGTTGTCATACTGCCATTCAAATGCACGTTCACCTTGTCCGTAAGTAGTTTGGGACTCAATAAACTGGTAAGGAGAATCAACAGTAGCTGATGTGGAGAATGAAACTCCAATGCCCTTTTTGCCGGATTTGCCTGATTTAGTCGTGATCATCACAACTCCGTTACCACCTTCAGAACCATACAAAGCACCTGCACTGCCACCCTTGAGGACTGTAATACTTTCAATGTCCTGCGGATTTAGTTGTGAGAGGATGTTACCAAAGTCGACACCATTCTTGCTGGTAAATGTTTGTGCACCAACTGGAATACCGTCGATGACATAAAGTGGTTGACCTTTCACGGCAACGTTAGCATCATTTACTGAAGGCATCGCAGTGGTACCCCGAATGTTAACCAAAACAGAAGAAGTAGGATCACTACTAATACTGGTTAGATTCACACCACTGATCTTACCATCCAGCGATTTCATCACGTTTGAGTTACCTGCTTTGACAAGTTCGTCAGATTTGACCTCACTCACTGAGTACGCCAAAGATTTTTTCTCCTTCGTTATACCCATCGCAGTTACAACAACCTCTTCAACACCAACTGCAGAAGTGTTCAGCTGAACATTGATGGTTTTGTTTGTACCAACCGCCACTTCAGCATTTTTCATCCCTACAAATGAGACAATCAATCTTGAATTGGCAGGAACAGAAAGGCTGTATTTACCGTTGGAGTCAGTGATGACCCCACGAGTTGTTCCTTTCACCACAACACTAGCACCAGGTAGTGGTGAACCTGAATCATCCGTTACCGTCCCGGTAATCGAATTCTGTGCCATCACACTGTTTGAAAACAGCACGACAAGACACATTAGAAAAATTCTAATGATTTTTTTAGACATGTGACGTTAATAATTAGTTAATAGACGTTAATACATGGCGAAAATATGGAAAATATTTCACATATATTAATTTATAGGCATTACATTTTTGTGTCATTTCAATTTTATTTGATTAAAAACTGAAAATTCACATAAACAGTGGGTTTACGAACGTTTTCATCTAATAAGAAATACCTGTTTTTTGTCTGATAAGATCAAGAAGATCCATCAAATCCAATGAGTTTTGGTGACTCATTTTACTACTTTCCAATTCTTTTCCATCCAAGCAATTCATTGCATCGATGGCTTCCAATTTGAGTCCACAGCTCGATTCGTCCCAATTAATTATTTTAACAGGTTCTCCGGGGAGGAGAATTTCGATCCATTGATTTAAAGAACTGGTTCTTCGCAACCTCAGCATTCCTCTTTCACAAAGGATATCAGTTCCAACGCCAGCTGCGGAAAGAAAAGAGGCAAAGACAGTTGCACTCCTGCCGCCAGAATACTGAAGGGCTACAGAAACTGATTGATCAATTTTTTGGGGAGTCAGATCCGCGAAGGCTTCAACCTTTTTTGGTTTCCCCATAAACCATAAAGTATCAAAAAGAGGATATAATCCAATATCCAGCAACGCGCCTCCACCTAATTTAGGATTTAGAAGTCTGCCGTTTGGGTCATATGGGGATTTATTGAACCCAAACCAACCATGAATGTGTTTGATTTCTCCAATTATTCCTGATTCAATTATTCTTCGCGCTTCCTGGTAGGAAGGCTGGTGAGGAGTCATGAAAGCCTCCATCAGGAAAATTTGCTCCTGACGGGAAAGCGCAATCATTTCAGAAACTTGTGAAGAATTTAGTGCGAATGCTTTTTCGCACAAGACTGCTTTTTTATGCTTAAGGCAAAGTTTTGTGTGTTCGGCATGAAAAGCATGGGGAGAAGCAATGTAAATAATGTCGATATCAGAATCTTCCACGAGCTCCTCATAGGATCCATAGGCACGTTCGATTTGAAAGGTTGTTGCAAAATCCCTTGCCTTGACCAAATCTCTGGATCCCACGGCCAAAACTTTTGCAGATTGTAAATCTTTTAATTCTGCAACAAATTTTGTAGCGATGTTACCGGGCGCAAGGATGCCCCATTTGTAGATTTTGGACATATAAAAAAGAGTGACTAGAGTGAGCTAAAGTGACTAAAGTTAATAAAGTTATGGACTCCGAACAATTCAGGCCAATTCCTTAAGTACTTTAGTCACTCTAGTTCACTTTAGTCACCTTAGTCACTTTAGTTCACTTATTTCAAAGAAGACTGTTCGAACGGCTTTGGCTTGAAAAAATTCAGCAGAAAAGATTTAGCTGTTTCCGTCTGGGTCTGAGGCTGGCCTTTGAGAATAAATTTTTCAGCAATGCTTGATTTTTTAACCTCATTGATGAACTCATCCCTTTTCTGTGAAATGACAGAATCGGTTTTTGGCGACCAGAAATTTATGCTCACCAATTTTTCATACACACTTTTGTGTTGTGCTAAAAGCCATTCATACACATTTTGTTCAGAATAGACATGGTGAATATCGTGGCCCTCACCCTTCAAAACTGAGAATTTTGGACGTGATCCCATTACTTGCATTGCCTCGACCATCTCCTCTGATCTGTTAAGACGGACTTTCCGATCCTTTTCACCATGAAATACCCAGGTAGGCAAATCTTTGATGGTCTCTGCCATGTCCGGTTTTCCACCACCGCATAGAGGCATAATGGCAGCAAAATATTGAGGATATCTGGAAGCCAGATTCCATGTTCCAAATCCGCCAAGGCTCATTCCGGTAAGATATACACGAGATGGATCAACGTGGTATTTAGCTAAAATTTCATTGTAAAATGATTCAAACCAGTCGCCATAAACCCAATTGCGGTTAGATGGGCATTGAGGAGAGATGACAATCGCATCGACCTGCATTCCCCGATCCAGGTAAAACGGAGGACCATATTTTTTTAACCGCTCAAGATTACTGCCTTTACATGAACTACCGTGAAGGTAAATAATTAAAGGCCAGTCTTTTCCGACTGATTCTTTGTATCCGTTTGGCAAATAAGCCAAATATGGATATGTTTTAGATTTTTCCTTGTTCTGTTGTGGGTTTGTTCCATAAGCGTTTCCTTCGAGAAGAAGCAAACACCCCAGAACCAAAGTCAACAATTTACCAACCATGCTATCTTTTTTAAATGCTAAACCAAGACAAAAATAGTAATTCTCTCCAAAAAATCTGAATGTAAACACTTTTTAACGTTCTGTAACGTTTTCATTTTGAACCATATTCAAGAAAAAACACTTTACAAATTCCGTTAAAGAACTGATATAGAGAAACAAATTTGAAAGTTTTCTATTTAATCAAACCTTTCTCAAAAAGAAGATTTTTCATTTCATTTTGGACCTCTTTTGCTGCTTCTCCTGCCATTTCTGCAAAGTCACGAGTACCGGAAGCGTACAAAATTGCCCTGGAAGAGTTCACTAAAAGTCCACATTGGTCATTCATTCCATATTTGGCCACTTCACTCAAGCTACCACCCTGTGCTCCTACCCCGGGAACCAATAAAAAATGGTCCGGAACAATTTTTCTGATACCGGCTAGTTCCTCAGCTTTTGTAGCACCGACTACATACATCATATTCTGGGATCCAGCCCATTCCTGAGATTTAAGTAAAACTTTCTCAAACAGCTTCTCCCCGTTTTCGTCTTTTATAAACTGAAAATCAAAAGCACCCTTGTTGGAAGTGAGCGCAAGCAGAATTACCCATTTATCCGGATATCCCAAAAAAGGCTTAACTGAATCTTCACCCATGTAAGGTGCAATAGTCACTGCATCAAAATTGTAGGTTTCGAAAAATGTTCGTGCATACATCGCAGAAGTATTGCCAATATCGCCGCGTTTGGCATCAGCAATCAAAAAGACATCAGGATATCTATCCCGAAGGTAATGAACCGTTTTCTCCAAACTATTCCAACCATTAAGGCCATTTGATTCATAAAATGCCAGATTTGGTTTGTATGCAACAGTATAGGCAGCAGTTGCATCGATGATCTTTTGGTTAAAATAAAAGATTGGGTCGGATGTATCGAGCAAGAATTCAGGAATTTTCTGAATATCTGAATCCAGTCCAACGCAAAGGAACGACTGTTTCTTTTGGATTTGTTCGAAAAGCTGTAACTTATTCATAATGTGGAAATGTGAAAATGTGAAAATTAAGAACGCAACAATCTTTTATCTCTCATGTCTTATATCACAAGTCTCATGTCTTATAACTCCGTTTCCTTGAGGCGTTCTGCATTTTCTTCATACCGTAACTTATCAATGATTTCACCGATGTCACCATCCATAATGGCAGGCAGATTGTAAAGTGTCAGACCAATGCGATGGTCCGTTACTCTGCCTTGAGGATAGTTGTAGGTTCTGATTTTGGCAGAACGGTCGCCGGTTGATACCATTGTTTTGCGTTTGGAAGCTATTTCATCCAGGTATTTCTGGTGCTCCATGTTGTATATTCTTGTACGCAATTCGGACATTGCCTTTGCCAGATTCTTGATCTGTGATTTCTCATCCTGACAGGTTACGACTATCCCGGTAGGAATGTGTGTGAGCCTGATGGCAGAATAGGTAGTGTTGACACTTTGTCCGCCGGGACCGGAAGAGCAATAAGTATCCTTCCTTATATCACTGTCTCTCAGATCAATATCAAACTCCTCGGCTTCAGGTAAAACTGCTACCGTAGATGCAGATGTGTGTATGCGACCCTGTGTCTCCGTTTGTGGTACCCTCTGAACACGATGTACGCCCGATTCGTATTTAAGTATTCCGTAAACATCCTTACCCGTCACCTTGGCCACCAATTCTTTGTATCCTCCCGATGTTCCCTCCGAAGTATTTGTTACCTCAAGTTTCCAGCCAACGCGATCACAAAATTTGGAGTACATCCGGAAAAGATCACCTGCAAAGATGGCTGCTTCATCGCCACCGGTACCACCACGAATTTCGAGAATGGCGTTTTTGCTATCTTCCGGATCGGCCGGAACCAGCAACATTTTGATCTCATCCTCGAAGGCTGTGACCTTTTGGGTTCCTTCTTCCATCTCCTCTCGTGCCATTTCCCGCAAATCTTCATCAGTCTCATTTTCAAGAATTTCCTTTGCTTCTGCAATATTCTGCAAATAGTTTCTATATCTTGTAAATGACTGAACCAAAGCATCCAGTTGCTTGTATTCCTGGTTGAGTTTGACATACCGCTTCATATCCTTCATGATGTCAGGATCAGAAATTTGCTGGCTTACTTCATCAAAACGTATTTTGATGCCTTCGTATTTATCGAGAAGTGAATTGTCGGACATGGTATATTTGGATTTGTATTTTGTAAGTAAGAGTGACTAAAGTGAACTAAAGTGACTAGAGTGAACTAAAGTTGGGGGAGCTAATATTCGAAGGTGCCAAAAGGAGATTCGATGGTGACTTTTTTGCCGGAGAAGGGTTTCACATGGCCGATAATTTGAGCATCAATGCCAAAGGAGCGGGAAATGGCGATTACTTCGTCAGCAACCTCAGGATCGGCATATATTTCAAAACGGTGACCCATGTTGAAAACTTTGTACATCTCATGCCAGTCTGTTCCGCTTTGTTCCTGAATGACTTTGAAGAGTTCAGGAATTTCAAAAAGATGGTCTTTGACAACATGCACATCTTTCACGAAATGAAGCACTTTGGTCTGAGCACCTCCTGAACAATGTATCATCCCATGAATATTTTTACGGTAAAGCTCCAGTACTTTTTTGACTACAGGAGCGTAGGTACGAGTAGGCGAAAGCACCATTTTTCCTGCATCCACGCCAATGGCTTCAATCACGTCTGTCAGATGTAAACTACCTGAATAGACAAGCTCTTCGGGCACAAAAGCATCAAAACTCTCAGGATATTTAGTTGCCAGATATTTGGAGAATACATCGTGTCTTGCAGAAGTAAGTCCATTGCTGCCCATGCCACCATTGTATGAAGACTCATATTTTGCCTGACCAAATGATGCAAGTCCGATAATCACATTACCAGAACGAATTTGGTCGGCAGAAATAACGTCTGATCTCTTCATTCTGCATGTAACGGTAGAATCAACGATAATGGTCCTAACCAAATCACCAACGTCGGCAGTTTCGCCTCCTGTGGGATAAATGGATATTCCGAGTTCACGCATTTCGCTGCAGAACTCTTCAGTACCATTGATTATCGCTGAAATAACCTCTCCTGGAATAAGATTTTTGTTCCGGCCTATGGTGGAAGAAAGTAAAATATTCTCAGTAACCCCAACACAAATAAGATCATCAAGATTCATTACAATTGCATCCTGAGCAATTCCCTTCCAAACAGAAAGATCGCCAGTCTCTTTCCAATACATATAAGCCAACGACGATTTTGTGCCCGCCCCATCGGCATGCATGATATTACAAAAAAGTGGGTCGTTACCAAGAATATCAGGCACAACTTTGCAAAAAGCATTGGGAAACAATCCTTTGTCAATGTTCCTGATTGCTTGGTGGACATCTTCTTTGGAGGCAGAAACACCACGGCGTATGTATCTTTGATCGCTATTCATAACGTTCGCAAAAGTAATATCTTTTTTGCAAAGGCGAACAGCAAAAGGCTAAAGGCTAAAGGTTAAAGGCTAAAGTAAGGGACTCCTGGAATTTGTATGCTAATTTATGAGTTACGAGTTATGAGTTATGAAGCTGTAAACATGATTGCTGCGTTCTTCACTTTAGCCTTTAACCTTTAGCCTTTAGCCTTATTCTTTAGCCTTATTCTTTAAACTTCTCCCTGTACTCAGAAGATGTCACCTTGAATTCTGTCCGCCGGTTGAGTTGGTGACAAATTTCCTTTTCCTCATCCTTTTTGAGTCCTTCAATAAACTGACAACTAAGCAATTGTCCCTTCTTTAAGAATTCATGCATTTTGACCATTCCGGCATCGACCGTTTTGGGCATTTTTTCTCCATATCCTTTTGCAGTAAGTCTTCCTTGCTGAATATCTTTGGAAATAAGATAATCCACCACTGATTGTGCTCTTTTTTGTGATAAAACCAGATTGTCAGCATCATTTCCCCTGCAATCTGTATGTGCCATCAATTCAATGGCAACGGTAGGGTTCTCCTTCAAAAGAGCAACCAGCGTATCCAAAGAGGCAATAGATTCGGGCAACAGGTCCCATTTCCCCAGTTCGTAAAAAATATTGTCGATTTTGATAGGCTTATCAACCGGAGTCAATTCCATGCGGACAGTAAAGGCCTTTCCCTGATCCAAACCGACGGTCGACAAAGAGGCTTTCGCGTTCAGAAACCCCTTTTTATATGCCGTTACCAAATACTCAACTCCAGGCTTTAGTTTATAACGGAAAGAGGCATTTTCTGCTTTCATTTTAAGCATTGTTCCGTCGGTGCCAATTAAACGCACCGAAGCTCCTTCCACTTGTTCTCCAGTCTCCTTGTTGTATAGATTTCCTTCAACGCCATAACTTTTGGGAGGTAAGAGAAATGAATAAATATCATCTCCCCTGCTGCCATCCCGATTGCTGGTGAAAAGTCCCTTTTCCTCAGACGGATAAAACGAAATGGCAAAGTCATCACCTGTAGAATTAATTGGAACTCCCATATTTTCAACTTTCCATTGACTTTTTTCCAGTGGTGCGGCCTTGAAAATGTCTAATCCGCCTAATCCCACATGAGAATCAGAAGCGAAATATAGTTCTCCGTTGTCGCGAATAAAAGGAAACATCTCATTGCCGGCAGTGTTTATCTGGGGTCCGAGATTTTTGGCAACAGCCCATTTTTCACCAGCTTTTTCGGCCATCCAGATATCGTTGCCACCAAAACCTCCTGGTCGGTTGGAGACGAAATATATCTTGTTCCCGTCTATGGAAATGGAGGGATGTGCTGCCATCAGACTATCATTGCCGATGGCCAGTTTGACTGCTTTGCTCCAGGTGCCACTAACAAGAGTTGACTCAAAAATCCCAACCTTTGCATCAACTCCTCTTTCTGATATTGTTCGCGTAAAATAGAGGGTATTCCCACTTTTATCGAAACTGGGGGCTCCCTCTTCATCGACCGTGCATACCATGAGGGATTCATCGATGCGCTTGGGCAGGTCCCATTTCTTCTTTTCTGCATTGAAAACGGACCTGTAAATGTCTGTATTGAATTCACCTGTAACTGAATTTTTCTTTTTCCCTGTGGCGTCATCCCGTGAGGAGGAAAAAACAAGTTCCGTCTCAATTAACCCCGGGTAAACTGCACCAAAATCCGAAAAACGTGAATTGATCTCTTTCAGGTTTTCAATTTTATAAAGAGTCTGATTTTTCAATAGCTCTTTGGACGATTTGCATGAAGTTATGCCATTTATAGCGCGTTCATCTTTAGGAAATGAAACCAGAAATTTTTGATAGTTTTTGATTGATTCTTCATATTTTCCATTGGCCCTTAATACCTCAGCATAACGAAGAAGGATGGTTAAGTCGGAAGGATCTTTGTTAATGGCACTTTTAAAATAGCTCTCAGCCTGACGGTATTGTCCGATTTTATAAAAAGCCTCTGCTATTTTGAGCTGAATGGCAGCCTTGTTCTCCCGACCTTTGGTTTTCATGTAAACTTTACGGTAAGCTGCGATACTCTTGAAATATTCGCCATTGTCAAAAGTTGCTGCAGCCATTCTCGTCTGATGCGAGACAGTGCATCCTTCGCTTAATATAAGCAGGATAAAAAAGGCTATAATGGATCCAAATCGGTGGATCATCTTAACTGATTTGATTGTTTTTAATCTAAAAAATGGTTCTTCGGCTAAATATTCTATCTCCTGAAATCAACAATATCCGACAAATATAGGGTAAATGCAAGAAAAATCTTTCGGAAAGAGGTATCTTTGCACAAACAAAAAATCAAATTATGGTACAAGCAGAGATTCATACAGCAAAAGGGGTCATGAAAGTAAATTTCTTTGAAGAAGATGCTCCGTTGGCGGTGGCAAACTTCGTGAAGCTATCTAAGGAAGGATTTTACGACGGACTTAATTTTCACAGGGTCATACCTGATTTTGTTATCCAGGGAGGCTGCCCAAATGGTACAGGAGCAGGTGGTCCGGGATATACCATCAAATGTGAATTGGATGGGGAAAACCAATACCATGATCGCGGCGTTCTTTCTATGGCACATGCAGGCAGAAACACCGGCGGCTCACAGTTTTTTATCTGCCATAGCAGAAAAAACACCTCTCACCTCGACCGTAACCATACCTGTTTTGGTAAAGTATACGAAGGTCTTGAGGTAATTGATGCCATCCGTCAGGGAGATAAAATTGAAAAAATCCTGATCATCGAAGAATAGTTCGATATTTTTGGTTTAATAAAAAAACTACACAGAGTTACACAGAGAAGCACAGAGTTACACAGAGAGAAAAGTTTGTTTAAAATGTTTATTGATTCTAAAATGATTGAAAAGTTCAAGTCCGGAACCCTTCAAACTTCATGAACAATTTTAACAATTAGTAATTGTCCTCTGTGTAACTCTGTACTTCTCTGTGTAACTCTGTGTAATAAAGGTATTGATTTCAATACGTGACTCAACGCAAAGTTAAAATTCACCTATTTTAAACTAAATTTGCCACCTAATTATTTACAATGGGTTTTAAAGAGGAAATTCTGCGGCGCAGAACGTTTGGAATTGTGAGTCACCCGGATGCCGGGAAAACAACTTTAACAGAAAAACTTCTGCTTTTTGGCGGTGCTATCCACGTGGCAGGAGCCGTCAAAAGCAACAAGATAAAAAAGGGCGCAACTTCCGACTTTATGGAGATTGAGCGCCAAAGAGGCATCTCGGTAGCTACTTCTGTGATGGGATTTGAATACAGCGGGTACAAAATCAACATTTTGGATACCCCTGGTCACCAGGATTTCCAGGAAGACACTTTTCGCACACTTACTGCAGTCGACAGTGTAATCATAGTCATTGATGCTGCCAAAGGAGTGGAACCTCAAACGGAGAAACTGATGAATGTTTGCCGGATGCGCAAAACTCCTGTGATCGTCTTTATCAACAAGATGGACCGACCTTCCGGGGATACTTTTGATCTGTTGGACGATATTGAAAGACAGTTGATGATCAAAGTCAGGCCACTAAGCTGGCCCATCAACAACGGGCCCGAATTCAAAGGGGTTTACAACATTTATGACAGCAGTCTAAGCCTTTTCAACCCTAGTATTACTGATATTGAAAAAGGAATCAGTTTTGAGAATCTGAATGACCCGGCACTCGACAAATTGATTGGAAATGATGCTAAAATTCTTCGTGAAGATCTGGAAATGGTGGAAGGGGTTTATCCCGAATTTGACCATGCATCTTATCTGGCGGGAGAGCTTGCCCCGGTTTTCTTTGGCAGTGCGCTTTACAATTTTGGGGTCAGGGAGTTGCTCGATACTTTTGTGAAACTGGCACCTTCCCCCCGTCCGAAGAAATCTGAAGAGCGATTGGTACATCCGGAAGAAGAAACTTTTACCGGATTCGTATTTAAAATACACGCAAACATAGACCCAAATCACCGGAGCAGAATCGCTTTTGTCAAAATATGTTCCGGAATGTTCGAGCGCAATAAAAATTACAGGCACATCCGCCTGGAGAAAAATTTCAAGTATTCGAGTCCGACGGCTTTTATGGCTGATAAAAAAGAGGTGATCGAGAACGCTTTCCCAGGAGATATCATCGGACTACCCGATACCGGGAATTTCGTAATCGGAGATACTGTTACCGAGGGTGAAATACTTCATTACAAAGGCATTCCATCCTTTTCGCCTGAGATCTTTCGCTACATCGAAAACGCTGATCCAATGCGCTCCAAACAATTGGCAAAAGGTGTGGATCAACTAATGGATGAAGGGGTTGCACAGTTGTTTACCAGTCAGCTGAATGGACGAAAAATCATAGGAACCGTCGGTGCTTTACAATTCGAAGTAATAGAATACCGTCTTGAGCATGAATACAATGCCAAGTGCCGTTGGGAATCTATCTCACTTTACAAAGCATGCTGGATACAGTGTGAAGAAAAAGCAGTATTGGACGATTTCAAAAAGCGGAAATACAACAAAATGGCCCTCGACAAACAAGGCAGGGATGTATTTTTAGCTGATTCCGCCTTCATTCTTGACATGGCTCAGCGTGATTTTCCGAAAATTAAATTTCATTTTACATCGGAATTCTGAGTAAAGAATATCACACAGAGTTCCACGGAGCAAAGAAGGAGTTACACAGAGAAAAGAAAAAGATTTCACCAATTTTTGTGAGAAAAATGGCGTTTCAATATGAAATGCATAGTTCTGAATTTTTCGATTTTTGCTATTATTTCGACTAAACTAATTGCTATGAGAAAATTAACTATTTCACTCTTGTTTATGCTTCTTATAGTACCTGCATTTGCCCAAACCAGAGAGAGTGCCATCGGTAGCTCTGAGGAGGTAATTTACGGACGAAAAAACGGGATGGCCTTGACCTTGGTTGTGCTGACTCCCAAAGCAAAATCCAACAACCGTGCAATCATTTTGGTTATCAGCGCCGGATTGAAGTCAAATTTCGATATGGCCACCGAATGGGCAGGAACGATCGCTCAACCCTTCCTGATGAAGGGATACACTGTATTTGAAGTTTGCCATGGTTCAGCACCTAAATACAACAACATCGAAATCGTTTCCGACCTCCACAGGGCGGTTCAGTTTATTCGCTACAATGCGGTCAAATTTAACATTGAACCCAACAAAATTGGCATGACTGGCGCCTCTTCCGGAGGTTTTCTCTCTTTAATGATGGGCACTACAGGATTTGAACCTGACTTAAATGCCAAAGATCCTATTGACAGAGTTGTAGGTAATGTGCAGGCCGTTGCCTGTTTTTTCCCTCCCACTGACTTTCTTAATTTTGGCAAAACCGGAACCGTTTCGATGGGCACCGGACTCCTTTCAGAATATCGTGCCGCATTTGAATTCAGTTCATGGAACAATCAGGAACGACATTTTGAAATGATCACCGATTCAGTTCAACTGCTCAAAATTGGCCGGCAAATCTCTCCGATCTACCAAGTTTCTGCACAATCTGCACCTACATTGATAGCCCATGGCGATATGGACGAGTTGATTCCGTTACAGCAATCACAAATTTTTATTCAGAAATTGAAAGAGTTCAATGTACCTTGCGAGTTGATGATCAAACAAGGTGGCACACACAAGGTATGGCCGGATATCCTAGTCTACCTGATGGCCTTTTCGGATTGGTTTGACAAGTACCTGAAATAGGACTTGGAGAGGTGGAAATTGAGAGATGAGACTTGAGACATGAGACATGAGTGATGAGACATGAGACATGAGACATGAGTGATGAGACATGAGACATGAGTGATGAGACATGAGTGATGAGACATGAGACTTGAGACATGAGACATGAAAGATGCGCCGGTCCCCGAGCGGAGCCGAGGGGGAGACGGGAAGAATGGGTAAATAAGGCTAAAGGCTAAATTAATATACCAAACAGATGAAAAATGCAAGATTAGTACCCTGTCTTTTGCTGTTGCTATTATTAACAGGATTCGCACCTGCCAAAAAGATAGTCACCATTTTTAGCATCGGTGATTCGACCATGGCCAACAAGGATACGGCAAAGAACAATCCCGAACGTGGATGGTGTCAGGTACTTCCTGTGTTTTTCGATGAAAGCAAATTGGTCATAGACAATCGTGCAAAAAATGGAAGAAGTTCTAAAAGTTTCCTGGAGGAGGGTTTGTGGCAAAAAGTTTTGGATGTTCTCCAAAAAGATGATTACGTTTTTATTCAATTTGGTCACAATGATTCAAAACCTGACGTTGCGCGCAAAACGGATCCCCGAACCAGCTACAGGGACAATCTGATCCGATATGTGAAGGAAACGCGTGAAAAGGGGGCAATTCCGATCCTTTTTACCTCCATTGTCAGGAGATCGTTTGATGGAGATGGCAAATCGATAAATACCCTGAGTGATTATCCGGCTGTCACACTTGAAGTTGGAAAAGAATTCAAAGTTCCTGTTATTGATCTCAATTCCTCAACAGCAAAACTCATTGAAGAAATGGGTGTAGAGGGATCGAAAGCCTTGTTCATGCACATCGAACCTGGCGTTAGTCAGCTTGAACCCAACGGTCGGATGGACAATACGCACCTCAATCCATTGGGGGCTTTCAAAGTAGCAGAATTGGCGGTTCATGAGATGGTTGTTCAGAAATTGGCATTTGCCAAATTCTTGAAAAAGGAGGTAATCTTCAAGACCAATTTCCGCGGAAGCATTGACAGGCATGTCCTGGTAAATCGTCACAATGTTAAGATTGAGAAAGTTGACACCCTGGCATCCCTGACACTTGGAAATGGAAATTTTGCCTTTACGGCGGATGCCACAGGACTGCAAACATTTCCTGACTATTATGAGCATGGCATTCCATTGGGAACCCAGTCTCAGTGGGGTTGGCATGATTTTCCGAACACTTCAGGTTTTAAACCGGAAGAGAGTTTAAAAGATTACAACTTTCATGGTCGTCCTGAGTCATATTCGGTTCAGCTGAAGAGTCCACAAAGGGGAGTCGATGCAGGAAACTATTTTCGGGCCAATGCCCATCGTTTGCACTTAGGAATCATTGGCCTTGACATCACCAAAAAGGATGGGTCAACTATTGTACCAGGAGATATCTCAGAATTAAAGCAAGAACTAAATCTCTGGAAAGGTGAGATTCACAGTTCATTTAAGATAGAAGGTGCTCCGGTAGAAGTTTTGACTATTTGCCATCCAGATCAGGATATGATCTCCTCAAGAATCACTTCGCCACTGATCGATGCAGGCCGTCTAAAAATAAAATTTGACTTCCCCTATCCTACCGGGAATCCTGTAGATTCAGGATGCGATTGGAATAGTCCGGAAAAACATCAGACCATCCTCACTCCAACGACTGACAATTCTGTCATTTTTGAACGCATTCTGGATGCAACGAAATATTACGCAAAGTTAGATTGGAAAGGTGTCGCAAGGATAGACGAGAGGCAAGCACATCATTTCGAACTTTCACCCAAAGGAAAGAGTATTGAAATAAGTTGCCTGTATACAAAGGAAAAGAGAACGGTCGCTTTAGCTGATTTCGATCAAACAAGTAAATGTAACCAGGCAAAATGGAGTTATTTCTGGAATCGTGGCGGGGCGGTCGATTTTTCAGGCAGCACTGATCCAAGAGCCACGGAACTCGAGAGAAGAGTTGTTTTATCACAATATCTGATGGCCATTCAATGCGCGGGCGATTTTCCTCCCCAGGAAACCGGGTTAACCTTCAACAGTTGGTATGGCAAATTTCATCTGGAGATGCATTGGTGGCA